>JANPHP010000206.1:0-22536 GCA_031424495.1 Bacteroidota bacterium
TTGTCCAGACGCTTGTCACCTAGTGAAAGGGCCTGGAACTCTTCTTGTATCCATGAACACATCAGGCAAATACAGCAAAAACCAGCATCAAATATTCACTTATCCACAAAGATTATTTATGGGTAATGAAAAGGCCTTGGCAGACGCAGGTTCGAGTGCTGTCCCCGCTACCAAAGGAAAGCCAATCGTGAGATTGGCTTTTTTTATGTCATTCGTGGCGGACTCATAGCCGCCTCGGCGGCCGCAGGCCGTGTCCGCCGCGGTGGATTCGAGTCCTGTCCCCGCTACCAAACAGGAGAATGTATTGACACCGATGCTTTCTCCCGTTCTTTTTCGCCCCAAAAAACATGGCTCCATTCACTGAAAATGCGGATCAGCGAATGCAGCGCCCGTGGTTTGGTAGTATCCAATCGGACTTTTTTGCAATATTGGGGTTGCATCTTCATTGTCGGATGCGCTCGTAAAAATATGAATTTCAAAAAGCTGCTATCATTCCTTGTCCTGCTTTTGATCGCGGTAGCGGCCTGGAGCCAGGCTTGCGACTTGACTCGAAAAATCGTGAGCCTCGAAGGGCGCATGGACACGACTTTTTACGAGCATGAGAAAAAGAGCCATTTGGTCACTAAAATCTTGCGTCCCCAGTCGGAGGGCGGGCATTTGCAGGAGATGTACCGGGTCGGTGAGGGACGCGTGAACTCCATGGAGGCGACAAATTTCAGGTTTGCCTATTTCCACGACGACCAAGACCGAGTGATTGGCTACATCGTCTATGACGACCTGAATGTGAGCAATTTCTATTACACGTTGGATTATGACGAGCAGGGCAGGCTCGTAAAATACACAGGCTTTGAAACGCCTTTTCTCGCCGATACGGTGGTCTCTGAAATCACCAAATACTATTACGAGGGTGACAAAATGATCAAGATGGAGGAATACAATGGCAGCCCGGACAGCAATTCGCTCCCCACAACCACCACGACCTTTGAATACAGCGACCATCTCAATCCGGAATACAATCCGATGTATGGTTCAAATCGCCCTTTCAAGTACTTGGTCACCAAGCAAACGGTCAGTGATGGCGATGGAGTCTACGATCCCTATTCCTTTACCCGCGAGTGCACCTACAACAAGCAGGGATACCCTGTGAAATGCGTTTCGCACTATTTGGATGGCTCGGAAACGGTCGAAGAATTTACCTATCGATGCAAATAATAGCGATGTTGATACCCCGCTCAACCCTGTTCTTGCAATTGCAGGTTCAGGACTGAAGCTGATTCATTGGGATGCATGGTAGGGCTTCAGCGATCACGTCTGACCTGTTGAGGCTTTGCTGAGCGAAGTTTTGATGCGAAAGCTTCTGAAGGATGAGGTTCTTGGCTGCTGCGATAATGCGGCGGTTGCAGAGGATGTCTTGATTGAGAGCGTTTCCATCGTATGTTGTTCCAGTCAAAATTTGTACCTTGAGACTTCAATGGTTCACTTGATTGAAAAGGCAATGAGAAAACTTCAACTCCCCAAGGTAAGAATGCTGGCGCTGGTAAGCCTGTTGCTCGCGGCGATTTCTTTGCATTCACAAGGTAGCGTTACGTGGTCGGCTCCGATGGATGTTGCCCAAAACAGCTACGACAACCTACATCCACGCATCGTGGTGGATCGGGCTGGAAATCCTTTGGTGATCTGGGGACGGTCTTCCGATGAATCTGTCTTTATTTCCCGGTGGACTGGCAGTGCATTTTCAATGCCTATGAAGGTAAACCCCAGCGGCTTCAACATCGCCACGCAATCTTGGATGGGGCCAGATATTGCTGCACAGGGCGACACTGTATTTGTGGCCATCAAGCGCAATCCTGAAGCGGCTGACACCAGCCACATTTTTTTGATGCGCTCCTTGGATGGAGGAATGACGTTTGGCAATCCAGTGCGTGTGGACTACATTGCTGACAGCCTCTCGCGTTTCCCCGCCTTGGCCGTTGACCGTCAGGGCAATCCCTTGGTCGCATTCATGAAGCTTGATCTCAACTTTGGAAATGCCAGATGGGCAGTGACCAAATCCAATGATGGAGGAACTACGTTTGCCCCTGATTACAAGGCAAGTGGATGGTCTGGCGGCACGGTTTGCGATTGCTGCCCGGGCTCCATCGTCGCCGATGGCAACAATGTCTGCGTTTCGTACCGAGACAATCTGAACAATGTACGCGATACGTGGACGGGCATATCGACCGACGGCGGTAGCAGCTTTACGCAAGGCATGCCCATCGACCAGGGGAATTGGATGCTGATGAACTGTCCGTCGACTGGGCCAGATGGTGTGATCTTGGGAGACACTTTGCATGCTGTTTTCATGAGCCAAGAAAGCGGTAGTGCCTTGGTGTACATGAGCAAGTCTTCCATTTCAGCAGCCCAAGGTGCAACTGGAACACCCATCATTGGGATGCAAAGCGGCGTCACTTCACAAAACTTTCCACGCATTGCAAGCGATGGTCCCGCAGTTGCGGTCGTTTGGCGGCAAAACTTCAACATGAATGCGCAGATACCCATCCTTTTCACCAACAACATCCAAGATGGCTTCCCTGCAAACTATGATTCCGTGGTGGCAGGAAGTGGCATGTCGGCTGTGGTGAATGTCGATGTGGTGGTCGCAAATGGCGAAGTTCATGTAGTCTGGCAAGACGATGCCTCGGGCAGCGTCAAGTACCGCAAAGGCAGCTTTACACCTTTTGTTGGGAGGGTAGATCCCTTGCAGGATGCTTTTGGATTGTTCCCCAATCCGACGCTAGGCCTTGTTCAATTGTCCATTCCGTTTTCATCGTATCAACCCAACCTCAAAGTCGTGGTGAGCGATCTTTCTGGCAGGGTCCTTTTTCGCTCCGAAATGAAGGATTACGTTGCGAACTTGACGCTGGAAACAAATGGATGGGGCGCAGGGATCTACTCCGTGCAGTTGCAGTCAGGCGATCGCGTTTCTTCTAGGAAATTGGTTGTATTGCCGAGATAAGGGGCAACTTCGGTTCAAAGCCCAACCGACAAACGCCCCAACTCAAGCCTTAAACATCCGATGGTCAAATGGAAACGGCTCGGCCGCGACGATCTTGATCTCCTGAAATTCCGGATGGAAGGGATTGATGAGCAGGTTGTGGTCGCCTTTGGTCACAGCGGAGGGGAGCCTGAGTAGGCAGGCTTCACTTTTTTGGACAAACTCGTCTCCGATCCTTTTTGTGCTGCCCGAATGCGGAAAGGCATTCCAATCCTTCGGAAGCTTTTCGTGATGCAGATGCAGCATCGAAGTGTTGTCTGGCACAAATATGGTGAGCATCAAGTAATCATCTGACAAGGTCCCCATGCTCAACGAAACCGCCACCTCAGCCATGGCGAGCGAACGATTGCTAGCAACATAGATCACCTCCGTGCCCACGGTATTCCACCGTCCACCCGTGATCGAGGCGCCTTTGCCTGAAAGCTGATCCGCATACTTCCGACGGCTGAGTCGATAGACTTCCATTAGCCAAAAATCCCGTATTCGATCCGGTTCAGCTCGGTCATCACCAGGTCCTTCCCATAAGAATCGGCTAGCAGCTCCATCGGCTTCATCTTGCCCAGTGCGAATGAGGGCGTGTTGAGCCAGAGCTTGAATTTTTCCATGTCCCCAAAGACCTCCAAGCCAAAGTGCGTCACCTCGGCAAGCTCGAGGATCTTTTCGGACTGCATGGGCTTGAAATCTTGGCCTTGAGCCTTGTAGCGTTGCAAGGTCTTGAGCGAGATGTCCAAAAAGGAGATCCAGTCGTCGGTCGTGAAGGGAGACTCGGCGGCGATCAGGTCGAACAGCGCATAAGGAATGCCTCTACGAATCGCGTGAACGAGGAAAAACTTGTTTTGCAACAGCTCCTCGAACGTGACTTTGTTGCGCTCAGTGCCGCCAAATTGGAAATCAGGGGCAAAGCCCTTCGCAAAGCCTTGAAAGGCCTTGTCGAGCTGCGGGGCGTAGTGCCTTGTGGTAGTACTCATAGTCTTTCGGACATTTGTCTCCAAATATAGGACATTTGTCGTGGGTTTGCAAGGGCCAAACCAAGATAATCTATCGCTGATGGCCTTGGATTATTCGCTGCTTGTCTGAAACTTTGCGGAAGCTGTATTTTATTGGTACATCACGACGGCAAGAAATCCATGACGAAGACCGAAATCCTTCATCTCGTCGACAACGAACTCAAGGCTCCGACGCATGCCCTGATCGGGCAACATCTCGCGCTACATCAGCCAGTCTTTGAAAATGGATTGCCGATCATTGCAAAGTTCGTACATAACGAGCCTACGCATGAAATCATCGCCTACCTGCCTGTCGCGCAGCACCACTTCTATTTTGTGGTGATCATTGATGATGCCGTACGAAACGTGATCGGTTTCTACATTGAGCCAGGACATCGCATTTATTTGCGCGCCACCTCAGAGGAGCTGGATTTCCAGACGCTCACCAGCCTGACGAAATTGGAACCGCAATCGGGTTGGAGCAAAGGTGATCAGATGGCGAATGGAAAATCAAGCTATAGCTTTAGCGGATTAAAAATCGAACTGGATCCAGAGCCAGATACGTTTGAAAACAAGTTGGGCAAACTATTGGACCTTCTGGAGAGTGATCGCGTAGGTATCCAAGCATTGAGCGCGAAAGCCGATGTCTCCATCCAAGTCGCCAGTTATTATCATGTCGGCAATCAAATGTTAGGCGGTCATTTTATGAATCCGCAAACGATCCAGCGATTGAGTTCATTGGGGCTGGGGATTGATTTTGATATTTATGTCGAGGGGAATGCGTTTCCGTAGTTTTCAAGGCGTTGCCCACCATTCTGCAACTGGTCTAGGAATCTCATCGGAAGTGAAATGCTTGCGGATAAATGCGAATTGAGCATCCGTCAGAATATAGAATGCACCGTCGTTGCCGCCTCCCATAAGGTAGATTTTTTCATCTGATTCATGGATCGTCAGTTGATCGTTGAGCATTTCTGCAAAATTTTTGGTGGCCCATCCCCAAATCTTGTAGTCGTTGGGGTTTCCCCTGAAGGCATCATATTGCTTGCCATTCAGAACGATCGTATGCTCGGTAATATCATCGCTCCAGTATTCATTCGACCATTTAAGCGGTATGCCAAGCCGATCAAAAATAGGCTTCACTTCTAGAAGATATTCCTCAAGACCACCAATCTCAAAAAGAGTTTCGCCATCACACAAGTAGTATCGGCCGCAAAGCCCAACCGTGGATTCTTCACCAAATTCAGTGCTCAGGATTTGATGTGATTCATAACCAGAAGCTATTTCACGTTTAACGGCAGCGAGATCTTCGGGCGCAGTAAACGAAAAATAGCCTAGTTTTTCTAGTGTATCGAGGATTTGCTCCGGAGCTAGCAACACGTTATTCTTTTCGTATCTATCGGTCCACTGCGTGTATGTTTCGGATTCTGGTTCATCTTCGGGTTCCGATTCTTGCTTTTTGGAAATGAGTTTTTTGATCAAAAAAATGATCATGATCAGAAGGAACACAAGGAGAAGTGGGGTCGGGATGCTTTGAAACATTCAGGGACAACATTTAGGTTTGGCTAAGGTATGGTTTTTGATCATTGATTCCCAGGCATTGGGCTGGTAACATTTGTCCCCTCGTTATCAGCCAATGTTTGCCAAAGCCAATTGGTCCGGGATCTTACTTGCTGCCTACAACTTGAATGTGCTCGGATCACGTCGACTGTCCCAAATCGTCATGATCACAATCTTTGCCTCCATAACTTGGTAATAAATTTGATATTCCCGAACGAGCCTTATTCGCACATTCGGAATATCAGTGATTCTTCCAGCTTCAGGATGGACCTTGATCGATTTCACAACCTCTTTGAAAATACCTTGAAGCCGTATACTGAACCTCGGTGAACCGTTGTGTTTCACCCAAAATTCCAGAATCTCTTGTCGTTCACTTTGCGCCCGTTGCGACCAGACTATTCTGTAAGCCATAGGTCGATCTCCCGATCAGCGTCTTCTTCCGAGATCCATTTTCCCTCAGCAACTTCACGCTGAGCTTCATACACAGCTTGCTTTTGTTCCATTGAGGTTATGAAAACGCTGTCATCAAAATTGATGTGTAGCATTCTCAAAACTTCATCGATCAAATTTTGATCCTTTGCATTCTCTATGAAGGCAATCAACTGGTTTCGACGTTGTATTTCTGAATGAGTCATACGCTAATTTACAACGCTTTCGGGAAATTTGCCAACGCAAGCGCCATGGGAGTTTCAGTGTGAGTGGGAGAGTGCGTGAGGAGGAAAATAGCCGCAGGCTATTTCACCATATCCCTCACCCGCATTTCCTTCACATATTCCTCAAACAGGATCATCCTGTCCACGATGCCCTCGGGGCGCAGCTCGATGATGCGGTTGCTCACCGTGTTCATGATCTGAAAGTCGTGGGTCGTGAAGATCAGGTTGCCGGTGAAGTCGTTCATGCCGTTGTTGAGGGTGATGACCGACTCCATGTCAAGGTGGTTGGTGGGCTCGTCGAGCAGCAGGAAGTTTGGGTGGCCGAGCATGACCTTGCTGAGCATGCAACGCACTTTTTCGCCACCGGAGAGGACGCTGACTTTTTTGAGGACTTCTTCGCCGCTGAAGAGCATGCGGCCGAGGAAGCCACGGATGAACTGCTCGTCGGTCTCGCGGGTGAACTGCCAGAGCCAATCGACAAGGTTCATGTCGTTTTTGCCTTCGAAATATTCGTGGTTTTCATTGGGGAGGTAGCCCATGGTGATGGTCTGCCCCCAGGTGATGGTGCCGCTGTCGGCGGGCACCTTGCCACTCAGCACTTCAAAAAACGCGGTCATGTTGGCGCTGCTGTCGCAGATGAGGCCGATCTTGTCGCCCTTGCCGACGGTGAAGCTCACGTTTTTGAAGAAATATTCGCCCTTTTCGTTTTTCTTGCTCAGGTTCTCGACGGCGACGATCTGCCCGCCGGGCTCGCGCTCGGGCTTGAAGGCGATGTAGGGGTACTTACGTGTACTCGCGCGCATTTCCTCGAAATCAAGCTTTTCCAAGGCCTTTTTGCGGCTCGTGGCCTGCTTGCTCTTGGAGGCGTTGGCGCTGAATCGGCGCACAAACTCTTGCAACTCGGCCTTGCGGGCCTCCATCTTCTTGTTTTTGTCGGCGAGTTGCCGCTTGATGAGTTGGCTTGACTCGTACCAGAAGGTATAGTTGCCGGTAAAGATGCGAATCTGCCCGTAGTCGATGTCCACGACGTGGGTGCAGACCATGTCGAGGAAATAACGGTCGTGGGAAACGACGATCACGAGGTTTTTGAAATCGGCGAGGAAGTCGGCGAGCCAAGCAATCGTCTTGGCATCCAAGTCGTTGGTCGGCTCATCGAGCAGTAGCATGTCGGGCGTGCCAAAGAGGGCTTGGGCGAGCAGCACCTTGACCTTCTCAGGGCCGCTGAGTTCCTTCACACACATGTAGTGGTAGGACTCTTGGATGCCCATGTTGCTCAGGAGTTCGGCGGCGTCGCTCTCTGCGGTCCAGCCACCCATCTCCCCAAACTTGTTTTCCATGTCGGTGGCGCGCAGCATGTCGTCTTCGGATGCGTCGGGATCGCTGTAGATGGCCTCTTTTTCGCGCATGATGCGGTACATCTCGGCGTGGCCCATGATCACGGTGTTGAGCACGAGCTCCTCTTCATACTCGAAGTGGTTTTGCTTCAAGATGGCCATGCGCTTGCCCTTGTCGATGGCGATATTGCCACGTGTGGGGTCGATTTCGCCGGAGATGATCTTGAGCAAGGTCGACTTGCCTGCGCCATTGGCACCGATCACGCCATAGCAATTGCCTTCTACAAATTTAAGATTGGCCTCGTCAAAGAGGACCCGTTTGCCATACTGCAGGGCGAGGTTGGAGACTGTGATCATGCCTTAAAGAGAACTAGATGATTGTGTACCAATGTGCTTTTCCGTATTCGGGCTGCAAAGATAAGCATTTGGATGGTGAGATTGGTGGGATGGGAATTGAAAATTGAGAATGGCGGAGCCATCGCCGCAGGCAATTGAAAATTTGGAATGGAGGACTTGGCTTTGTTGCGATCAGGATTTTGGGGTGCTTGATATAGCGCTCGATGGTTGGTGGAATGGAGAAATCGCGTCCAGCATTGCCTGCGGCGATCCCCAAGCGGGATTCTGTGGAAGCATCGATGCCCAATCATCCATTGTATCGTGATTGATGCACCAGAAAGCCATTCGCCATTCACCCATCCAAAGCCGCCATCCGATTGATTCTTTGGGCCGTTGATGATTTTTTGAGTGGATGTCTCGCCCGACAGACCTATCTTCCCTACGTCAATCACACAACCCCCTATGAAGTCCATCATTGCCTACGTCCTACTCACCTTTGTCTTGGTCGCTACCGCTCAGGCACAGTTCGTCACGATCCCAGACGCCAATTTTGCGACCTACCTCCAGACAAATTTCCCAACGTGCATGTCGGGAAATCAGATGGACACCACCTGCACCGCCATCACGACAAGGACATTGGTGGATGTGAATACCAAAAACATCGCCGACCTCACCGGCATTCAGTATTTTGATTCCTTGAGGCTCCTCAATTGCCGCACCAACCAGCTCACGAGCCTCCCTCGGCTGCCGTCGAGGTTGTGGACGCTGCAAGCTAACGACAATCAGCTCACGGCCCTGCCCTCACCGCTGCCAGTCGGCATGCTGGTACTTGAGGCTGGCGGCAATTTGCTCAGTTCCTTGCCCACGCTGCCCACGACCTTGCAGAGCTTGTATGTCGGCAACAACCTGAACCTGGCTACCTATCCGACCTTCCCGGCTAGCTTGCTGGACCTGGACCTGCAAAGCAACGGCCTATCGGTCTTGCCTCCCTTGCCCGCAGGCTTGCACCTGCTCTTTTGCGCCAACAATCCGCTCGGTACCTTGCCTGCACTTCCCCCCAATCTCGAAACCCTTGCCGCCCTCAATTGCCAGTTGTCGACCTTGCCTCCCTTGCCCAATTCGCTCCACTACCTGAGCATCGAGCAAAATAGCTTCACAACGCTATCAGCATTGCCGCCGGCGCTCGCCGAGCTCTATTGCAGCAGCAACCAACTTACGACACTGCCCGCACTGCCCAGCACCTTGATCAATCTCGGTTGTGACCAAAACCAGCTTACAGCCTTGCCCACGCTGCCCGTCGGCATCACCTACCTCACCTGCAACGGCAATTTGATCTCGGCGCTGCCTGCGATCCCCAGCACACTCGGCACCCTCGCCGCCAACAACAACCTGCTCGTGAGCGTGCCGCCCCTGCCTGCAGGCATGTATTCGATCGACGTAAGCAGCAATCAAATCACCTGTTTCGCACCTTTTCCTGTGAGCACCACGCTCAATGTGTACGCAATCAACAACCCATTCAGCTGCATCCCCAACTACCCCCACTACATGACGCCCCTCATCGGCACGATCCCGATTTGCACCCCCGGCAATGTCTACGGCTGCACCAATGGCGAGGGTCTCGGAGGCACGGTGTATGACGACACCAATGCCGACTGCCTGTACAATGGCGTCGATCCCGGCATCCACAACGTGCCCGTCCAAGTCTATGACAATGCCGGATTGCTCGTGCAAGTCGGCAGCACGCATGCCAGCGGAGCCTATTTTTTCACCCAGCCCGTGGGAACTTGGACCGCCAAGATCGACACAGCTGGCAAGCCCTACCGTGTGACTTGCGCCCAGCCGGGCCTCGACTCGACGGTCGTGTTGAGCCTCGGCACCCCACTCGTTCAAGGCGTGAATTTTGAGGTGGATTGCAAGCCGGGTTTTGATGTGGGGGTGAATGGCGTGGCGACGAATGGAATGCTCTTTCCAGGCCAGCATTTTTCCAGCCGCATCTTGGCAGGCGACCTTTCCAGTTTTTATGGTTTGCATTGCGCGGCAGGTACCGCTGGGCAAGTGGTTGTAAATTATGCCGGTCCAGCAACTTACACAGGGCCGTCTGCAGGCGCGCTCACACCCACGGTCGCGGGCAATACATTCACCTATAATATTGCGGACTTTGGCTTGGTGAATGCGCATACCGATTTTGGGTTGGAATTTGACATGCTCACCACGGCCACGATCGGCGACACGATCTGTTTTGATGTCATGGTCACGCCAAGCGTTGGCGATCAGCATCCCACAAACAATAGCTATAGTTTCTGTCGAGCCGTCGTCAACTCCCTCGATCCCAATGCCAAGGATGTATTTCCCACGACCGTATTCCCCAACTATGCCGACTGGCTCAACTACACGGTGCACTTCCAAAACACAGGCACAGCCGCCGCCATCAATATCCATGTGGAGGATACGCTCGACGCCAACTTGGATTGGGCCACGATGGAATTGTTGGCCGCAAGCCACTACCAAACTTGGACCCTCATGGGCAATGCGCTCGATGTACACTTCCCAAATATTATGCTTGCCGATAGCGCCACCGATCCTCAGGGCTCGCAAGGTTGGTTCATGTACCGCATCAAGCCCAAGGCCAATCTGCCGCTCAATACCGTGATCCCCAATTCCGCCGCCATCTATTTTGATTTCAATGCGCCGATCGTCACCAACACTGCGATGACCAGTTACAATTTGGTGACGGGCGTGAAAGAGCAGGCGATTGCAGCGGCCATCATCAGCATTTACCCGAACCCAAGCGCAGCCGTATTCAACGTCGAGTTTCCAACCCATTGGAAAAAGGCCGACTGGGCGGTGACAAATCTGATGGGGCAGGAATTCATGCACGGCACGGTTGCGGGTAGTGCGTTTGCAATCGACTTGAGCGGGCATGCAGCTGGCTTTTACCTGCTGCGGATGAGCGATGGCCGGCAGACTTATGTGCGGCAGCTTGTGAAGCGCTGAACCTTTGCTGGCAAAACGTGCACATTTGAGGAATTTTACCTAAATTGATTCCTTGAACGCTCTGCTACATGTTTCGGTATACAGATCAGTATGGAAATGTCTTTGTCCTTGAGAATGAGGATGCATTGACCTTGTGCCTGCAAGGCGCTGTGGTAGCAGGGCCGCAGGCAGGCGCCACGGCGGCTTTGGAGCGCAGGCTGAATCCTCAGGAATACATGGACCTGATCTCGGCATTTTCCCTCGCCATCGACAATAGACTCTGCCAATGCGAGCTGCGCAGCAAAGGCAATGGCATGATCACCGCCACAGAGAATGGCTTGCAACGCCGCTACATCCTCGCCAGCGATTGCAAGGAATTGCTGGAGTTGGAGGGGCTTTTGTGGGCTGGGTTTAAGGAGGCTTGAAGTCAGAATGATCCGATTGATGCATCTTCGTCGGCGCGACAATGGGGAGGCCCTGAAATATTAGGCATCGCCGTTGTAACGAAATCCTCCGAAGGCATTCTTCTCATAAAAGGAGGATCATCCCATGAAAATGCGCACCGCCATCTTTGTAGCACTTTTGATGCTGCTTCATTTTGCAGTTCAGGCCCAGTCTTACAATGATTTTGCGGGCGAATGGGTGGGCTACATCACGCAAGATCCTGCTGGTCTAGCTGCACGGTACGATTTTGCACTTTCAATGGAAGTGAGTGACTCTGGCATCACTGGTGAGGCCAGGATATCACTCGAAGACAATGCCGACATCTATGGCACGATGTACATTCGCGGCGGTTTTGGGCAATATTTCGCCACCGTCAATGAACTCGAAATCACCTCGCAAAACATGTGCAGCTACGCCTATTGGTGCATGAAGGAATATGATATCTGGATCACCGAGCAAAATGGCATCCTTATCATCGAGGGTAAATGGAACTCAGACCAATGCGGCGACGCCAATTTTGGCAAGATCCATTTGGAGCGTCGATTGAGTTGAGGGAATGGTCAACCAATGTATGCATTCATTGTGAACATTGGGGAAATGGCATTTCCTGAGAAATCTTTTGGTCGGTCGCTGCTGGAAAGATTTCATTGCGTAAATTGGTGGCTTAACTTTCTCAACAATAGCAATGAAATCTAAAATACTCTGCTTTGCATTGATCGGCTTCCTCCTACCTATGTCGATGATGGCCCAAGTCTTTGATTGGGCACTCGGATTTGGTGGAGCAGGGGACCAAATTTGCAGGAAGGTGGCTATCGATGCTGCAGGCAACGTCTTTACGGCGGGTAATTTTTCTGGGACAGTGGACTTCGATCCCGGTCCGGGATCGGTATCACTCAGCACTGCGAGCAATGCCGCAGACATATTCGTTCAAAAATTTGATCAAAACGGGCAATTGCTATGGGCGCGTGCCATCGGCGGGATCAATGTCGAGGATTTGGATGACATCGCCGTGGACGCTACGGGAAATGTCGTCGTGGTGGGCAAGGCGGGTGTCAATGCAGATATGGACCCCGGCACGGCAGTCGTCACGCTTCCCGGCGGGCGGGCCTTTACCGCGTTTGCGACGACCCTGAGCCCCGCCGGCAATTACCTCAGCTCGTTCGGCATCGGCGACAGCTCCACGATCGAGATCAATGAAGCTTCCTTTGACCCCAGCGGCAATTTGGTCTTGGTCGGTAGCCTCATCGGCACATGCGACTTTGATCCAGGTCCAGGGGTGAGTTATGTAAGTTGGCCAGGTGGCGGGCAGGATGTCTTGGTTGTGAAGTATGCTCCGAATGGTAGCTATCTCTGGGCAAAATGTGTGGGAAGTGGCGCATTTGAAGAAGCCAATGCCGTGGCCTTTGATGCGGCGGGCAATGTCTACGTCACAGGCAAATACACGTGGACGGTGGATTTTGACCCAGGGCCAGCAGTTTTTAATTTGACGGCAGCGACAGTGCCGCAATGCTTTGTATTCAAATGGACAGCCAGCGGCACATTTGGATGGGCCGTCACACTCGCAGGTAGCGCGCAGACGCAAGGCGATGATATCCAAGTCGACGCGGCCGGCAATGTGGATATTGTCGGTTTTGTGCGGTTTGGTTCTAGCGATTTGGATCCCGGTCCAGCGGTCTATACGGTGACGAGCGCAGGCCAGGCCGATGGCCTAGTGATGCAATTGGATGCCAATGGCGGTTTTCTGTGGGGCAATCTCACCGGCGGGAACTCTCACGATTATGCAATGGCCGTCGATGTGGACGCTGCAGGCGGCGTCTATGTGATGGGGAGTTTTTCAGGCAATATTGACCTCGATCCCTCTGCAAATTCCTACATGACCAATACGAATTCCGCAGGGGCATATCTTCAGCGATTTAATGTCAGCGGCGGCTTTGACTGGGCTAGGCGTGTCTCGGAACGCTGCATTCCAGCCGACATGGCGCTCAACAGTAGCAACGAACAACATGTGGTAGGCGGCTTCAATTTCGCTGTCGATTTCGATCCTGGGGACTACGTTTTCAATCTGACCCCAATCAGCGGTATCGATGGCTTCGTTGCGAAATACCGCCCTTGCTCATTGGGAAATGGGTACGTAACCGCCAACGCTTGCCATGTAGCCCAGATGAATGGCATTCTCTATTATGCTTCTGGAACTTACACACAGAACTTGACCACGGGAGACGGTTGCGATAGCCTCCTCTACGTGCAGGTCACTCTCTCAGGCGCAGATACCGACTCCTCCATCTCGGTGAGTGGCTGCGATGTCGTGATTGTAAATGCGCAACACATCACACAATCGGGTGTCTACCCGCAAGTCACCCAGAATTCAATCGGTTGCGATAGCAATATCACGATCTATGCGACCATTACCCACAGCACAGATACTGCACTCTTCGCCACTGTCTGCGATTCATACACCCTCAACGGCATCACCTATTCCGCCACCTCGGTTTACCACCAGACCTTCACGAACAGCGTAGGCTGCGATAGCAATATCACCCTCAATCTGAATGTAACTCATTATCTGATCGATACCTCCGTCACCCTGAGCGCTGATTCATTGCGTGCCAATGCAACCAACTCAAGCTTTCAGTGGTTGGATTGCGACAATGGCAATGCCCCTATTGCAGGAGCGACCCAACCAAGTTTCCATCCTTCGGTTACAGGAAACTATGCCGTGTTGGTGACGACCGGAGTTTGCAGTGATACCTCAAGCTGCTTTGCAGTAACCGTCGTGGGTCGATCAGAGGAAATTGCGCTCGAGCATATCGATCTCTTTCCCAATCCAAATGCTGGGCAATTCACTTTGAAATATGCCCCCGCAATCGCCTCGACGCTGCAATTGACCATCGTCAATGCCCTCGGGCAAGCTGTATATACAAGTGCCTGCAACAAAAATGGGTTGATGGAACTAGACCTCCGTAGCCTGCCCAAGGGTTGCTACATGGTTCAATTCAGGACGCCAAAAGCCATGGTATTCAGGCGTTTGGTGATTGAGTGATGGTCCCGCGTGCTGGCCTCGGTGCCAAAAATGCGACGGTATTATTTCATCAGCAACAGCTCCAGCGCCCTCGGCATCCGCCTCGCCCAGGCCGTCTCAAAATGCTCGGCCTCAGGGTCGCTCATATAGAAATAGGACTTGCCTGCGCGATAATGCGTGGCCTCCAGTGCCTTGCGCATCGCGTCGACGCCCGGCTGCAACTCCAGTTCCAAGCCCTTGCCGCCATTGTCAATATACCATTGCACCTTGCGCCGCTTGCCGTGGTCATTGGTGACCGTCGGCAGATAATCAAAGTGCAAAAATTGGAAGGCAGGTGACATGCAAATCGCCTTCGAAAACACCTCGGGATGCTCCCAACAAAGCATGAAGGAAATCAATCCGCCCATGCTCGACCCGCCCACATACGTGTGCTTGCGATCAGGCCGCGTGCGATAGGTGCTGTCGATCAGTGGCTTGAGCTGGTGGATGAGAAAGTTCATATAGGCAGTGCCTTGCACGCCTGGGCTGTACTCGGCGCGGCGATCGGGGCCGTGGTTGTACACCCCGACGACGATCATCGCCGGCATGCTGCCCGCGCGGATCATGCTGTCGCAGGTCTCGTCGACCTGCCAATCCTTGCCAAAAGAGCTGGTCTTGGGATCAAATACATTTTGTCCATCGTGCATGTAGAGCACGGGGTAGCGATGCTTGCCGTCGGCCGCGTATCCGGGAGGCAGCCACACGACCACGTCGCGTGCATGCAAGCCCACCGGGCGCAAGTCCCTGTGGTAGCGCAGTTCGCCGGTGACCTGCCCCGTCGGGGCAGGCCGTTGCCCATCGAGCCATTTGAGGATCGTGTCGTGCACGACGACATCTGCCTTGGGTTGCAGCCGATGGTTGCCTTGCACTTGGCCTTGAGCATCAAGTCCCTCGCGCTCCCATGCGCCGAGCGTGTACTTGTATTCGAGCGCCTGCCCGGGCGCCGCGCTCAGCGTGTGCAGCCACTTATGATTGCCCATGCGCTCCATGCGCATGGCCGCAGGATTCCAACTGCCGAGCTGTGCATCATTGCCCACAATATAGACCACGGCGGTATCGGGCAGTGTCGGGGCGTAGAGCTGAAACTCTACGCTTGTCTGCCCGCTCACAGCAAGGTGCATGAGCAGGGCCAAACACAAACAATACATCCGCCAAGACCTATCTCCCAAACTCATCATAATAAGCTGTTGCGTGTTCCTCATAACGCTTGATGAGCGCAATATTGTCCTGCTCGAGCTGCGTGAGCTCTTTGCTCACATCGGTGCTCACGGGGATATACCATTTGACTGCACTGTCAAAGATATACCGCATTTTACGGGTCTTGAAGCTGTAGCCGTGGCGTGCGTAGATCGAGTTGCGCAAGACTTCGAGGTCGCCTTTGCGCATGTTTTCGATGTCTTCTTTTTTGAGTTTGGTATTGGATGCGTTCACGTTGACCACCTCGTCTGTGAGGACCTCTGCGCGTTGCCAATCAGGCTCAGGGACCTTGCCATAGAGCTCTGACCAAGCGATGTCGTGCGGCAATGCGAGGTTGGCGTCGTAGGTAAAAGTCTTGTGGTTCAGGTCATATTTGCGTTCAGTTACCGCGAGTTTGGCGTCATTGGCGACCCAAGTTCCTTGGAGCGTATGGCCGTCGAGGTCGATCACAAAGCTGAATTTGCCATCGTATTTGTCATCTCCCGGCTCGGTCGCCTCCACGTGGTAGCCGACTTCATCCTTGGTGTAAGTGCCTGTAAACGGGCGAGAATTGCCCGCGACCACACTGTGGCCGCTCAATGAGCCATCCTCGACGATTGCGTCGAGCGAGATGTTGATGCGGTTGGTGAAGCTCGGATTTTTGCCCTTTTGAAATTTGACGGCCTCAAAGTCTCCAACGTAAAAGCCCAAGACGGGTCCGTTGCTTGCTTTAGCCTTTTCAGGCGCATCGGCAGTTGTATCGGCCACCGTGGTGGTGCTGTCAGTGCTGACCGTTTCTTGCGTCTTGCTGCCGCAACCAAATGCCAGTAGCGCAAGCAAAAGCATGAAGAAGAGTGATTTTTTCATTGTTTTATTTTCCGAATAATGATTTCTGCAACAATTAGGTTCAAGGTCCAACCCAGCCAAGCGACGAGGATATACACGTCCATCGGGCGGGGATGAAAAAGGGCAACGAGGACAAATTTCCAAGCCCGCAGGGTGATCGCCGACATTGCCAATGCAAAGCTGCGGATCATCCAAGCGCGGTGGGCCGCAAAGTCATGCTGGGCAGCCCGTCGCACCGCCAATATCGTAAAAACGAACCACAAAATGCCGAGTGTACAAAAAGCAATTTGCGAGGTGATGCCGCCATTGGCGTAGATGCCCATGTGAAAGCCCGACGGCGCCGCAAAACCAAATACCGAAACGACATAAAGCCACCCGCTCCAGCGATGGATTTTGGGAAATTTGCTGCGGATGCGTTTGGAAAATTGCGTAAAGCCCGCGACGAGGCAGAGCGGCGCGGTGAAAACATGGGTAAAGAAGGCGAGGCGGTAATGCCACAGCCCGATATAATCTTGTTTGATGCGCAAGAAAGCCACGTCGGTATCGATGGGGACATATTGCAGCGTAATCTCCAACATGAGCCAGCAAAAATAAGCATACGCAATCAGCAAGGCCGCTTGCAACAGGCGTCTGGGAATACTTAATGCGTGGGTTTCAACTGTATTCATTCCGTTTGCCAGAGAGATTTCGCACAGCAAATTAGGAAATCTTCGATCAATCAGCATTAATTTTGGTGCAAGGCACCAAAATTTAAGCGACTGTTTTGATTTCCCAAAAAGGTCCACTTGTTGCCTTGCCCAATATCCAACATTCTTGCAACCTATCCAGCCTTGTCCAAAAACCGCCGCAGCATCCATTCCTGAAACTTGGGGATCGTCTTGTCTTTTTCCTTCAATTCTGAATCGATCGCCGCCGATAGTGCGGGTAATTGATGGAAGGGTACAGCTGGATAAGCATGATGCTCTGCATGATAGGGCATATTCCACATGAAAAATCGCACCAGTTCGGTGGTGCGGATGTGACGTGTGTGCGCCAAAATCGTACCTGTATGTGGCAGGCCGGTGTGCTCAGCCACAAGGTAAATCGACAGCACCAGCATGCCCAAGACGTAGCCTGGATAGATCAACCAAAGGCCCGGGAAAATGGTCAGCGTTGCTATGATGATGCCTGCATGCAGTATCAAAAAAAGCCAAGATTCCAGAAACAAGCGCTTACGTTTCTGTTGCTGCACATAAGGGTAAAACATCCCAAACAAGCCAAATGCCGGCGCGATCGCAAGCATGACTTTGCCCAGCAATATCGGCAAGCCAGTGAGGTAAATCAGGTACTTCAACGGTGTGTCGGTGAAGTTTGCAGGTTTGCCGCCGACTGATATTTCAGGGTCGCGCAGCGGATCATGTGTGTGGCGATGGTGTTGAAAATGAAATTCGCGAAAGCCTGTGGGGATGTAAAAATTGGAGTAGGCGGCGATAGTCGTTACGATGCGATTGAGGTTGCGGGAAGCAAAAGCAGTGTTGTGACCTGCCTCGTGCAACATCGCAAAGAGCGATGGCGTCGTGGCTGCAAAGCAAATCATCGCCAACAAGCTATGCCACCAAGGTTGCCCATAGCTCGACACAAGCCAAATTCCAGCTGCACCAAACAGGGAATAGTGCAGGAGGAAGCGCAATATGCCGGGCCCATTTCTGCGCACAACAAGTGTATGCAGTGCTTGCTTGCTCAGCTTGCTGGAATCGTGAAATGAAGCTTCCATATTGCGCGGGTTTGGTCAAAAAGGGAAGATGGAAACAGCATTGCCCTTGCAGTGCTGCTTCCATCCCCTGTAATTTTTGATTACACAGGAATTTCCAAGTGATAAGCTGGATCGGTGGGTGGCAAGAAATACTTGGACACCCGTTTGTCGGCCTTGAAGGCTGCCACAAACTTGGTCTTGTTTTGGACGGAGCTCGGTGCGATGTCGACGACGCAGAGCACGTTGAAATCGGCGCAGTGGCGGCTTACATTGGCGGGGCCGATCTCGATAATTTTGGCGGTCATGTCGGCCTTGATCTGATCGGGCGTCTTGCCCGCCTTTTTGGAGGCCACATACTGGTCGATCACGAGGTCGCCCCAGTGACCATAGAGGTCTTTTTGTGACTTGACAGAGGTTCCGACAATGTTGTTGTACATCGCCCGCGCTTGCATCGCAGGCGTGCGTGCCGTGCTAGTGATGGTGCAACTTGCTTCGCCGGCCTTGCGCATGATGTCCTTGATCACCTGCAAGGCCGCAGGCTTCACGGTTGATGAATCCGCGCTAGGGCCAAACACGATTTGCGGCTCTTGCGCTGTGGAGTCGGCGGGTTTTGGGGTGGTGGGTGGCATGAGTTTTTGATTTTAGAGTGAAAAGTTGATAACTAAGATAATGGATTTGGATGAATTGATGTAAAAGCGGATCAAATTGCACAAGGCACTTTTCAGCAATTAGGCTTCAGGCACCTGCATCCGCGCTAGCAGCCATTGCGGATCTTCTTGAAACCGATCCCAATCGGCCAATAGCTCCGTTCGCAGTGCCTGCAACTCATCAGAGAGTTTGCCTTGGAAGACTTCCAAGCGATTGAGGTATTTGATCAGGTTGTAGCAAATGCTGAACTGCCCCGTTGCGGTCACCACATCGCTTTCCTGTGCACTTTTCGGGCCATACCACAAGGTGGTCCCGACATTGCGAGCGCGTTCGGCGACGTTTTCCATTGCAACCGAGGGTGTGAGGCGGGTGGAATAAGTTGGCCACCAATCGGCATCTTTGAGGGGCAGGTCATGATCCCTGCGCTGCCGCTGCGCGATGCTCAAGTCGTAGATATAGCTTCCTAGGAGTCGGTTTTTATTACCCTCATCCTCATAAGCCCTTGTCTGATGCATCCGCCTAATTTGTTTGAGAAACACACTCTCGGCAAGCTGGGAAAAAGATGCTCTGCGCGTGGCGATGGCGTCCCACCACCACCCAATTGGATTCCACAATATTTTGAGCCAATTCCGCCGCAGGACCTTGGCTGGCGCATCATTTGGGTTGTGGTTCAATGCATGCCAAGCTTTTTGTGCCAGCCAACCGATTATCCCCGACAATGCAAAGCCAGGCAATAGCAGCACAAAATCATACCAGGGCATTTTTTGCAGGGCAAATATTGCAGTGGCCAAAAATGGCATCACAAAAGCAGCACAAATTGCGGGCACGATTGTGAGCAATGGAATGCGCTTCCAGACTGGAGGGCGTGCGTCGCTTGGTACCGTATAGGGATCCAAGAAATAGCTGGCCACATCGGCAATGATTTGCAAACTGAAGGGCTTGCCACCAGCGGCAGTTGCCGATATTGTGCCCGATTCTGCAAGTTTTTCCTTGGCCCTGCGTTGCCGCTCTGTATCCTCCAACGCCATGCTGTAAATGCCCTGATTGTCGACCACGCCGCCATCAATCAGCCCAAAGGGAAGCTTCTTGACACGTTGCAAATCCAGCGGATTGTTGTGTCGGATATTCATGGCGTCCATCAATTCGGCGGGGGTGTGGCTGGCTGCGGCAAAATCATGTGGGAATACCAAGGGCTCAAAGCCCAAGGGAAAACAAGATGAAGCCGCAACAATATCGCTAATGCGCAAGGATTTTACCGCCCAAAACGCATTGTCCTTGAAGCGCAAATAGGAATTGCCAAATGAGGCTACACTGGGGTCGCCACGCTGGATCTTGAACCGAAAAGAGATTCCGTTGTTGAGCTCGGTTGAATTAATCGCAACTTCTTCAATATGTCGATCATCGGGTGCATCCCAAAACTCGCCGAGCGTCTTGCGTCCAAAAAGGTCCTGGTCATAAGTGATCGCGAATGCGTTGATGAGGTTGCGGTGTTTATGGGGATATTCCCGCCAAGTTTCTGGGTCATTGAGCCGCTGCACGGCAGCTTCCAGCAGCTGATCGCCTTGGAACATCGCATACATATCGTTCAAAATCTCGGGAATGGGTTGCCCCATATACAACCGCATCGTGTAAAATGCATTGGTGATCGATCCGCCCGAAGTACTCGATATGAAACTCACATGCTCGAGCATCGACCGACCTTGCCACTGTAGGTGATGCAAATAGCTCATGGTACCCAGCGCAAATGAAGCTGCACGAAACCCGCCCCCCGAGAGCGCCAAGGCTATATTCTCAAAAGGATTCTCGATACGCGTGGTCATTTGGGTCTCAGTTGGGGTGATGGAATGCTGATGCAGGCGAGCAGAAATCGAGTGGCCTAGGGAAATTCATGCGGTGGGTTCGCGGTAGGGCGTCGTCGCGCCGGGCGTGTTTCTCAGCTGCACTGCCGCTACGATATCGGCCAAGATTTGCTCCCCAAACGCATTGATGATCAGGTCATGAAAGCGTCCAACCAAAAAATCGGCATCGCTGCAAATTCCTGCGGAGTCCGATTCAATAGTGCCATCGTTGGAACCTACCAAGACGCCCTCGGCATGCAACTCGACGTAATCTAGATGACTGCCTTTGGTCTTTTCCCAATGTGTTTTCATCGAACGATTGCTGGATGTGGGGCAGTTCTCCCGAGTCCATCTGCGCATCGCAGACTGCGTCGCGAGAACTGCCATTTCTTTGAAAATCCGTTGTGGGTCTCGCTAAAGGCGAGGCTTAATGGTTGCCGCCACGCGGTGCAGCTGAGGGTGGCAGCGGGCCATCCCAGGAGATGCATGGACTCAGGGTAGCGAGCTGACACTTTTTTTCAAAGGTCTTGCGCAGGCCACTCACGGGTTTGTCGGCCACCGTGAAGCTTACATCGCAGGTAGACAGCCACTTGTCGTCGCACTTGGTGTCGATCGTGTAGAAGGGCGTTTTGAGAAATTCGGTCGAACGGCGGCTTTCTTTTTCCTCCAAAACCATGCAATAGGTGCCTGGCGTGAGCTCCACACTGAAATTGCCGCTAGCATCCGTGCGCACACGGGTGACGAGGTCGGTTCCGAGCGCATTGGTCTTGCCCTTGCGGATGAGGAATGCTTGATTGGACATGGGTTTGGGTTCGCGCGCCGCAGCTTCCATCTCGGGCGAAGGCGCCGCGCCGCCGCAGTAGGAGCCTTGCACCAAGAAATGGCCTGTGACCTTGAAGCGCTTGGCATTCATGTCGACATTGGGGTTGGCTTGGCGACCTGTATTTTCGATTGGTTTTACTTCGCCCTTGGTGTTGACGGGATCGGTGGTAGTGCCTGCATCGACCACCGCATCTGATGGCGTAGCGACGCTGTCGACGACAGGTGTTGAGTCTTGCACGACGACGGCGGTGCCGTCGACCTTGGTGGAGTCCGCGCCAGAATTTGTTGTGGGTGTGGTGGGCGTGCATGCCACGAGGCCGCAGGCCATGCAGAGGAAGAAAAATGCTTTTTTCATGTATTTCAGAGTCAAATCGTTGAGCAAGATAGGAAAAAGGAAACAGCGCACCGCAAGACGAACTGTACCGAGATGGAAAGATCGCCAGAGCTTTGGACACCTCATGTCAAGGAGTGGCAATTCTTTTGAATTTTTTTGCGGAATAGGGGGTTTGATCATCCAATCCAAAATCGCGATCTAATTTTCGGGCAGCGCATCCGGTCAAGTGCTAGAATAGCCACAGCTTCAAAATCAGCTTGCGATCATCCGCAGCAACCCTTTGTCGATTGAAATGGATGGCGGGAGGATGATTTGTCGTGTGGGGCAATGCGAAAAAACCAATCAAACCCAATTTTACGCACTTCGCTACGCCGTACAAGGATTTGCAACTGCCAAAAGCCAAATTCAGCGATTGGTGTCCAAAACGTCCCTGCTATGAAAAAATTCCTGCTTTTCCTGCCGCTGCTGGTATTTGCTTTTAGACTGAATGCACAGAGTCTCCAAGCGCCACACGATGGCTGCGCAACCGACCGACTCTGGCAGCTGCAACAACAGCAAGACCCGAGGGCCGCTGCACGCATGCAGGCGATGGATCGCCAAATCGCCGACATGGCAGCGAGCGGCAGATTTGCACGGACTTCTGGCGTCACGACCGTGCTTACCATACCGGTCGTGGTACACATCATTCACAACGGTGGCCCGGAAAACATCAGCAATACCCTTGTTCAGCAAGGTATTCAAGATTTGAATGACGCATTTGGCAAC
>JANPHP010000207.1:0-36539 GCA_031424495.1 Bacteroidota bacterium
CCGTCTCGGTGACGACCATCGGCATCCCCATCATCGCAACCTATCCCTATTTCCAAGACTTCGAAACAGGTCAAAACGGCTGGCGAATTTTTAACAATTCCGCTGGTACCTGGGCCTTTGGCACACCTGCCAAGCCCACCATCAATTCGGCTGCTTCTGGCGTGAATGCATTTGTCACGGGCGGGCTCGGCTCAGGCCTTTACAATGACAACGACAATTCTTGGGTCGAGGGCCCTTGTTTTGACTTCTCTAACATCTGCGACCCCGTCATTTCCCTCAAGGTTTGGTGGAATGCCGAGTTTTCCTGGGATGGTATGAACATCACCGCCTCGACCGATGGCGGCGCGACTTGGGCAGTCATTGGCGCCTTTGGCCAACCACTCAATTGGTACACCGACAACACGATCGTCGGCAATCCCGGTGGCTCGCAAGAAGGTTGGTCTGGCCGCACCTCGACCACCAACGGCAGCAATGGCTGGGTCATTGCTACGCACCGTCTGGATGGCCTCGGCAACCTGGGCAACGTCAAGTTGCGCATCAACTTTGGCAGCGATGGCTCCGTGACCGACGATGGCGTCGCCTTTGACGACATCCGCATCACCAACGGCGCTTGGTTGGGCATCGACCAATTGGCTTGCGCGCCAAACACAGTGAGCCTGGACGCCAGTGTGGGCGGCACGTCCGATACCTACCTCTGGAGTACGGGTGCCACCACGAGTGGCATCACCGTCACCACGACCGGCACCTATTCCGTAGCCTTGACTGGCCCGAGCTGCACCACCATGGACAGCATTTATGTCGTCGTATTGGACTCCAATAGCACCGTGGACCTCGGCCCCGATAGCACCGCCTGCGGCAGCCTCATGCTCGATGCTGGCAATTGGCCCGCCTCTACCTATCTGTGGAGCACAGGCGCCACGACGCAGACGATCATGGCGACATCTGGCGCCACCTACACCGTCGACGTGGTCAATGCTTGCGGCACCTTGAGTGATACTGTGGTCTTGGCCATCAACGCCAATCCTAACGTGAACCTCGGCGCCGACACATCTGCTTGTGGACAGCTCATGCTCGACGCCGGCCCGATTGGTGTCACCTACATTTGGACCGGCTTCTCTGGAACCAATAGCGCCATCTTGGTGGTGAATTCCGGCCTCATCGATTTGACCGTGATCGACGCCGCAGGTTGCAGCGCCTCAGACTCCGTTTACATTACCATCCTGGACGTCCCGATGGTGAACCTCGGTGTCGACCAAGTGCTGTGCAATGGTGCATCTGCGACTTTGGATGCAGGCAATGCCGGCGCAAGCTATGCTTGGTCGCAAGGTAGCACAACCCAGACCTTGGTGGTCTCGGCAGCGGGCAACTATTCGGTGATCGTCACTGATAGCAATTTTTGCAATGGCTTTGATGACATCACCATCACCACCGCCGTCACGCCGATTGCCAACTTCAGCTTTACCACCAGCGGCTCTGCCTTGAACTACACCTTCACGAACACATCGACGGGCGCCACGACCTATGCATGGAGCTTCGGCGATGGCGGCACAAGCACGCTCGCCAATCCGACCCACACCTATGCAGAAGGCAACTTCACGGCGACCCTGATCGTGACCAATGCTTGCGGCAGTGACACGACGACCCAAAACCTCACCGTCTTGGGCATCGGCGCAGCATTCGCTGACGGCAGCGTCAAAGTATTCCCCAATCCAAGCAACGGCAAGTTTCAGGTGAGCTTCGACCTTGGCATCGCTGAGGAAGTGATCCTCACTGTACAAAATCTGGCTGGTCAGGTCGTGTACAGCGACAACCTCGGCCTCGTGAGTGGTCAGGTGAATGAAGAAGTGCAACTCGGCAGCCTCACCGCTGGCGTGTACATGTTGCGCCTGCAAAGCAGCACCGCTCAATCGTCCTTCATGCTGAGGGTGCAATAATCCCTTGATGCTTGAGGGGCATGCAAATGCCTCATTCAAAATCTCCGATTCGGTGCCCTCGGGCCCGGGTCGGAGATTTTTAGTTTTGGGGCGGATGGATGGGGTGTGTCGGGAGCGGGAATGGAAGATTTTTCGCCCCCAAGTTCAACTTTCGCTTTGCGCGATTCGCGCACATCTCACTGCAATCCAGGAGCGGTCAATGCTGGAAAATGGGCGCAAATTGCATTATCTTCACATTACTGCCAGAAACCTCGCCGAGGGCTGCAGTTGAGCTGGCGGTCGCTATCAAAAATGAAAATGAACATTGCCGAGTTGCTACAAGACAAGGGCACAAAAGCCAAGGGAAAGACCGAAATACTGAGTCAAGGGCTGCTCGGGCGTCAGCTCTCACTAGCGGATCTCATCGCTTATGCTGCCTCAGCCCAGGATCCCGCAAAGGCCACTTGCATTGAAGCCATTGAGTTTGCAACGCGCCAAGACCCCAATATCGGAACTTCGGAATGCCTTGCATTCGTCTCGGAAACGCTCAGCAGCAAGGCGCCCCGTGTCAAATGGGAGTCCGCCAAAGTCATCGCCAACATCGCCCACCGATTCCCAGAAGACCTAGACCTAGCCCTCACCAACCTGCTGACAAATACTGAGCACGAAGGCACCGTAGTGCGCTGGAGCGCCGCAACCGCTCTCGGCCAAATATTGAAATTGAATTCCGTTCGCTACCCCGACCTCGCCACCGCGCTGGAAGCAATCTGCGCCCGCGAAGAAAAAGGCAGTATCCAAAAAATCTATCGGGATGCGCTGAGGAAGGTGGCTGTAGGGAAGGTGTGAATTACCTGCGGCTCCCCAAACCGCTGTAAATCCTGGATTTCTCTAGCAACCTGATCCAGCAGCAAGTGCAGGCTGAATCTGTTGTGGCCCGATTGCATTTGCCATCACTTTCAAACGACGCGTCAACCGCCAACCAAACCGAAAAAGTGCTCAACCTCACCATTCGCCGGCACGCTAAAGGCCCCATCAATTACGAATTTCTCCCTGCGACCAGCTGCCTGCTACCGCAATCCACAATCCCCACAAAGAATAAGCGTCGTCCCAAAAATTTGTATGCATGCATACAAAAAATATGTCGGCATGCATACTATATTTGTGCTGCATGCATACTATATTTGCTATGCAAAATTTGATTTATGGACTTTGAGACTACGCTGATCGCAGATCAGCAAGACACCATCCTCACCAAGGCAGACATCGGATTCGATGTCAAGGTGACTTGGCTGGCCATCGCGCGCATGTTTAGTTCTGCCGCCAATGAGCAAGGTGTCACGGTCACGATGGGTTTCGCGCTGCTCAACATCAGCCGCGAAAAAGGCACCCCGGCCACCAAAATTGCGCCGCTCCTAGGCATGGAGCCGCGCAGCCTCACGCGCCTGCTCAAAAAACTCGAAGAGGACGGCCTCATCTCTCGCAAGCCCGACCCCGAAGACAAGCGCTCTGTGCGCATCTTTCTCACCGCCCTTGGCGCAGAGAAAAAAGCCATCGCACAGCAACAAGTCGAGCGTTTCAACAACGCCGTCAAGGCCTCGGTGAAGGAAAAGGAGCTCAAAAGCTTCTTTGACACGCTCGAGAAGATTCACAATGTCATCAAGGAAAATACTATAAAATCTACTTAAGGCGAGTGCTAGCACCGTTTCGGTCGCAAAGGACTCGCTCAGGAAGAAAATAAAAGACGCTTTTAAGGAATGTCATGAAAACAAGAACGATTAAGAAGGTGGCCATTTTGGGCTCGGGCATCATGGGGTCAGGCATCGCCTGCCACTTCGCCAACATTGGCGTGCAGGTGCTGCTGCTCGATATCGTGCCTTTCAACCTCACCGACGAGGAAAAGAAAGTCCCCGCGATGCGCAACCGCATCGTGAACGAATCCCTCCAGAATTGCATCAAGGGCAAGCTCAATCCGCTTTACAGCAAGAGTTTTGCCGCGCGCATTTCCACTGGCAACTTTGACGACGACATGGACAAGATCAAAGATTGCGACCTCATCCTAGAGGCCGTCATCGAGCGCTTGGACATCAAGCATCAAGTCTTCGCCAAGGTCGAGCAGCACCGTAAAACCGGCAGCATCGTCGCTTCCAACACGTCTGGCATTCCCATTCACATGATGAATGAGGGCCGCTCTGAAGACTTCAACAAGCACTTTGTGGGCTTGCACTTCTTCAATCCGCCGCGCTACCTGCGCCTTTTGGAGGTGATCCCGACGCCACATACCGATCCTGAAATCACTGATTTCATGATGCACTATGGCGACCTCTACCTCGGCAAGCGCACGGTGCTCTGCAAAGACACCCCCGCATTCATCGCCAACCGCGTCGGCGTCGCAGCCCTCCTCCGCGTCCTCGAACTCGTCAAAGAGCTCGGCCTCACGATCGAGGAGACCGACAAGCTCACCGGCCCCGTCACGGGCAAGCCCAACACGGGCACCTTCCGCCTCGCAGACCTCATCGGCAGCGACACTACATTGAAGGTGAAGCAAGGCATGGCCGCAAACGTGCCCAATGATGAATTGCACAGCATGTTCGCATCCGCCGGCATCCTCGAAGCCATCTGTGAAAAAGGCTGGTATGGCGACAAAACGAACCAAGGCTTCTACAAAAAGACCGACAAGCGCGACGACACAGGCCGCCCGATCATCCTCTCCCTCGACCTCAACACGATGGAGTACCGCGATGCAGCCCGCGTCAAACTCGCCAGCCTCGAAGCCGTGAAGCAGGTCGACGACCTGAACACACGCATGAAAATGCTCTATGATTTCCAAGACAAAGGCGGCGAACTCGTGCGCAAGTCTGCACAGAGCCTCTTTTCCTACGCTGTGAACCGCATCCCTGAGATTGCCGACGACCTCTACAAGATCGACGACGCACTCAGGGCAGGTTTTGCATGGGAGCAAGGCCCATTTGAGCAAAGCGACGTGCTCGGCGTGGAGAAACTCTACAACGACGCTGTCGCAGCTGGCTTGGTCGTGGCCCCATGGGTCAAGGAAATGCTGGACGCTGGCAACAAGACCTTCTACAAAACTTCGAATGGCAAGCGCCTCTATTACGATGTGGCTTCCAAAAGCTACAAAGTCATCCCCGGCACAGAAAGCCTCATCATCCTCGACAACTTCCGCGACAACAGTGTCGTCTGGAAAAACTCGGGCACGACCCTCTTCGACATCGGCGATGGCGTCTTGAACCTCGAATTCCACACCAAGATGAACTCCATCGGAGGTGAAGTGCTTGAGGGCATCAACAAGGCGATCGACGTGGCAGAGAATGAAGGCTGGAAAGGCCTTGTCATCGGCAACAACGGTCAGCACTTCAGTGCTGGCGCTAACATCGCAATGATGTTGATGCTCGCCATCGAAGAAGAGTGGGACGAATTGGACTTCGCGATCCGCATGTTCCAAAAGACGGTTTCCCGTCTGCGCTTCTCCAGCATCCCCACCGTCATGGCCCCACATAGCCTCTGCCTCGGCGGTGGTTGCGAACTCGCCATGCATGCCGACCAAGTCGTGGCGGCCGCTGAAACCTATATCGGTCTGGTCGAAGTCGGCGTGGGCCTGATCCCAGGCGGCGGTGGCACCAAGGAATTCACCGTGCGCTTCAGCGATTCTTTGGAGGCCGGCGATGTGGAATTGAACGCTTTGCAAAGCCGCCTGCTCACGATCGCGCAAGCCAAAGTGGCCACCAGCGGACAAGAAGCCAAGGAACTCGGCATCTTGCGCCCTAGCAACATCATCAGCGTGAACCTCGACCGCCGTCTCAAAGACGCCAAGACTGAGGCCATCCGCCTGTTTGATGAAGGCTACACCCAGCCGCTCATGCGTGAGGACGTCAAAGTCCTCGGCCGCACAGGCTTGGGCCTCGCCTACAGTGGCGTGTATGCGATGTATGCCGCGGGCTACATCAGCGAGCACGACATGAAAGTCGCCAAAAAAGTCGCCTACGTCATGTGTGGCGGCGATCTCACCGGCACCAACCTCGTCACCGAGAAATACCTCCTCGACCTGGAAAGAGAAGCCTTCCTCAGCCTCCTCGGCGAAAGGAAAACCCTCGAGCGCATGCAGCACACCCTCAAAACCGGTAAGCCGCTGCGCAATTGAGGTAGCAGGTAGCAAGTAGCAGGTAGCAGATTCAGCGCTACAAACCTGCTACCTGCTATCTACTACCTGCTACCTACATTATTCATCATTCATCATTAATTATTCATCAAAATGGAAGCATACATCGTAGCAGGATACCGCACCGCAGTTGGCAAGGCCACGCGCGGCGGATTCAGATATGTTCGTCCCGACAATCTCGCGGCGGCAGTTATCAAGCACCTCGTCGCAGCGGTGCCCGCCTTGGACCCGACCCGGGTCGAGGACCTCATCGTGGGTTGCGCCGTGCCTGAAGCCGAGCAAGGCTTGCAGATCGGCCGCATCATTTCCCTTTTGTCCTTGCCCATGAGCGTTCCAGGCATGACCATCAACCGCTACTGCGGTTCGGGCTTGGAAGCCATCGTGATCGCCAGCGCCAAAATCAAGGCGGGCATGGCCGATTGCATCATCGCAGGCGGCACAGAGAGCATGTCGCTCGTGCCGACAGTCGGTTATAAAACCGCTTTGAGCTATGATGTCTCCACCACCCATCCCGAATGGTATTTTGGCATGGGGCAGACCGCTGAGGAAATCGCAAAAGATTACAAAATCAGCCGCGACGACCAAGATGCATTTGCGGTGCGCAGCCACCAACGTGCAGGCGCAGCCATCGACTCTGGCAAATTGGACAGCGAGATCGTGCCCATCGAGGTGGTCGAGAAGCTGTTTGAAGGCGGCAAGGTCAAGGAAAAGAAATTCACCGTCAAGGTGGACGAAGGCGTGCGCCGCGACACCACCATCGAGGGTTTGGCCAAATTGAAGCCCGTCTTCGCTGCCAACGGCAGTGTCACGGCTGGCAATTCTTCCCAAACTTCTGATGGCGCAGCATTTGTGATGGTCATGAGCGAAAGAATGGTTGTCGAGCTGGGCTTACAGCCGATCGCCCGCCTCGTGAGCTACAGCGCAAACGGCGTCGATCCCCGCATCATGGGCATCGGTCCGGTTGCTGCGATCCCAGCCGCCCTCAAAAAAGCAGGTATGACCCTCAATCAGATCGACCTCATCGAGCTGAACGAAGCCTTTGCCGTGCAGTCCCTCGCTTGCATGCGCGAGCTGGGCATCGACCCCGAGATCACCAACGTAAACGGTGGTGCCATCGCCCTCGGCCACCCATTGGCCTGTACCGGCACGAAGCTGACGGTACAAATCCTCAACGAACTGCGCCGCCGTGGCAAAAAATACGGCATCGTCAGCGCCTGCGTAGGCGGTGGTCAAGGTGTGGCGGGCATTTATGAGCTACTCAATTAATCATGGGCAGCATGAAGAGGTAGTAGGTGACAGGTAGTAGGTAGCAGGTTTGCTGAAGACAACTGCCACCTACCTACTACCTACTACCTACTCCCTGCTAACTTTTCAATTTTTCAATTTTCAATTCTCAATTTCAATGGAAACTCCAACAATCGCAGCAGCGCAACTCAAGGGTGGTGAATTCCTCATCAAAAGCACCAACCCCATGAATGTCTTTATTCCTGAAGAATGGAATGAAGAACAAAAAATGATCTCCAAGATGTGTGACGACTTCCTCGACCAGGAAGTGTATCCCCACTTGGCAGAGCTTGACTCGATGAAAAACGAGGCTTTGATGCCTTCTATCATCCGTAAAGCGGCCGACCTCGGCCTCTTGGGTGCAGGTTTGCCTGAAGAATATGGCGGCATGGGTTTGGATTTCCTCACGCAAATGCTGCTCACCGAGCGCTTTGGTGCAGGCCATTCATTTGCAGTCGGTTTCAGCGCCCACACAGGCATCGGCACATTGCCCACGCTCTACTACGGCACTGAAGAACAAAAGAATACCTATCTGCCCAAGCTGGGTTCAGGCGAATGGTTGGCATCCTATTGCCTCACTGAGCCAGGTTCCGGCTCTGACGCATTGGGCGCCAAGACCACAGCAGTCTTGACTGAAGATGGCAAGCACTACATCATCAATGGCCAGAAAATCTGGATCACCAACGGTGGTTTTGCCAACCTCTTCACCGTCTTCGCCAAGATCGACGGCAAGTTTACCGGTTTCCTCATCCCTGGCGACACCCCCGGCATCAGCCGTAGCGCTGAGGCGCACAAAATGGGTATCAAAGGCAGCTCGACCCGCGAGATTTTCTTCCAAGACGTGAAGATCCCCGTCGAGAACCTGCTCGGCGAGATCGGCAAAGGCCACAAAATCGCCTTTAACATCCTCAACATCGGTCGCATCAAGTTGGCAGGTGCAGCCATTGGTGGCTCCAAAAAGGCAGTCGATGTCACCGTGAAGTATGCGAATGAGCGCCAACAGTTTGGTGTCGCCATCTCCACCTTCGGTGCGATCCAGCACAAGATTGCCGAGCAGGCCATCCGCCTGTGGGTCATGGAGTCTGCTGTATACCGCGCCACCAACGACATCCAGAACATGGAGCATCAGCTCCAAGCCGGAGGCGCATCGCTCGGCGACGCATTGCTCGGCGCAGCTGAGGAATATGCGATCGAGTGTGCGCTGCTCAAAGTGCTCGGCTCAGAAGTCGTCGATTACATCGTCGACGAGGGCGTGCAAGTCTTCGGTGGCAACGGCTACTCAGCCGACTACCCGATGGACCGCGCCTACCGCGACGCCCGCATCAACCGCATCTTTGAAGGTACCAACGAGATCAACCGCCTCCTTGGCATTGACGTGATCTTGAAGCGCGCCCTTAAAGGCAAGCTTGACCTCATGGGCCCGATCCAAAAGATCATGGGTGAGCTCACCAGCATCCCAGAATCCAGCAACGAAGAAGACAACAGCCCATTGGCCGCCGAAGCCAAAGCCGTTGCCAACTTCAAGAAGTCCATCTTGATGGTCTCGGGTGCCGCAGTGCAGCAGCTCATGGCCAAGCTCGAGAAAGAGCAGGAGCTCATCATGAGCCTTGCCGACATGGGTATCTACATCTATGCTGCCGAGTCAGCGCTGTTGCGTGCGCAAAAGCTCATCGCCATCCGTGGTGAGGCCGCTTGTGCCGATCAGATCGCCATGGTCAAGACTTACGTCTATGACGCAGCCGATCACATCAACAAGGCAGGCAAAGATGCCATCAACGCCTTCGCCGAAGGCGACATGCAGCGCATGTTGCTCATGGGCCTCAAGCGCTACACCAAGGCGCAGCCTGTCAACAGCAAAGAATTGCGTCGCCAAATCGCTGCGAGCCTCATCGCTGCAAATGGCTACTGCTACTGAGATTGAATCTGAGCGTTATTTGGCAAGAGCCGCTTCCTATGGAGGCGGCTCTTGTGCTTTTGGTGAAGGGTTTGTAATTTTAATCATTATTGATTCAAAAGGAATATGGCAACGTCACCTAAGCCGATCAAGGCCCACCCCAATTCACCTTTAGCGAAAATCGTCATCAAGATGGCTGAGGATAAGAAATTGGTGAATCAATACCTGCGTGGGGAAATAGGCAAGGAAGAGTTGGAGGCAAAGGGGGTACGTCTTGGCAATCCATTTTGAGGTTAGACGGATTGATGAATCCTCTTTTGAGTTTACCACCGACCACGGAGTAGTATATCGGGCTTCATTTCCAGACGCTGCTGGATATTTTAAGAATTATCCCAGTTTTGCTAGTCAGGTTAGGGCGTTCCAATTTATAGTTGTGTTCAACCCATTGCCTATCTTGCCGATTGATGGTCGTGTAGGTAGCACAATTTCATTCTTGGTGCTTGAGTTTTTCGAAAAGCAACCAGAATGAATACTTTTTTTCATCCATGAAGGGGCAGATGGAAAACAACACAGTAGGAAGCGGAAATTTGACACTTGGTTCAAGCAAGCAGCTGAAGAGACGTTGATCAAACGAGATGCAACGATTCCTTTTGGTAGGTTTCCGATTCTTGCATCCCTGCTCTTGCGAAATTCGCATCCCAAATTCATTGAAGTATTGGATAGTTTCGATCGTCTAAGTTTGGACGCAGCCACCAAGCCAGAAGATTTGGACTGAATCCGTGACTCAAAGATTAGAGGCCGCTTTTGCGTTTAGGGAGTAGAATAGGTATTTTGATCATTATTGACTCAAAAAGATATGGCAACGTCACCCAAGCCCCTTAGGATACATCCCAATTCGCCGATGGCGAAGATTGTCCTCAAGATGGCGGAAGACAAGCGCTTAATCAATCAGTACATCCGCAAGGGAAGAGATTTGCGGGAATTGAGGGAAAAGGGAATCTACATTGTCGACCACCTATGACAGGAATCGAGGTGGTGAGGATGATGGGCGCCTCTTCCAGCAGTTCTATCTTGACTTAGCCGAGATATCGACCAGCACTTGCGCTTTTGGAAGCAGGTTTGTAATTTTGGTAAGTAGTTGCAAATGAATGCGCGACTACCTATTCCGATGAGAAAGATCAATGTAGACCCCGAATCGCCGACAGGCAAGATGCTGCTGAAGATGCTGGAGGATAAGAAGCTTATCAATGGGTATCTTCGAGGAGAGGTGGACAAAGCGGTGCTCGATGCAAATGGAATCAAACTTGTCAATCCCCTATAATTTCAAACCTGTAGGGCCCTCTAAATTTGAGTTTGTCACCGATTTTCGCGTTACCTATAGCGTGACATTTGCCAAAGGGGACCAATATTTTCCCAATCATGTGCGTGTTGGCGAATTGTTGCAGACGGTCTATTTTCAGGTACAAAATAACTTGGAGGACAAGATTCCAATTGATCCACGTGTAGGAGCAACAATCTCCTTCATCGTTTTGCAGTACTTTGAACGAAATCCGCAAGGGGCCTTGTTTTTCATTCATGACGGCTCCGATGGCAAGGAACGTGGTCGAAAGCAGAAATTCGAGGCTTGGTTTCGAAAGGTGGGAGCTGAGCACTTGCGTGAGGAAAATACAGAGATCACTTTGGGGCGAATTTCCATTCTCACTTCTATCCTTTTCCCCAAAAACCATCCTTTGGCTGATGAGATTGTTGAAGCTTTTGAAGGAATGGGAAATGCCGCAGCCATAAAGCCCGATCAGGAAGACCTGTAGGCTGCGACCTTTTCGCAGAAAATGGGCCGCTTTTCGGTAGGCTCGCTACCTCAGAAGCGGGAGCGCGCCCGCTGTAGGCAATCCAAAGTGACAGACTGCTCCTCGGCCAGTCGCCATTGCCATCCGCCATCGATCTACCCCTTGAGCATGCCCTCCATGCAAAACCCAAGCCCCAAAATCGATCCATCCCCACGCTCTACCCTCGCCCACGACCACCCCCGCATTCCCCTACCAAAAGAAATCTCACCTGCACCGACGCTGCCTTGGTTCTTTTTTCCTAATTTTCACCGCAGGATCGCCACTAGAGTTCCTGCTTCTCGGCACACATGAGTAGCATAGGCTCGTTTTCATATCGGTATCGCGTCTTGGTTTTCAACCTCGTGTTGGCGGGCGTCGTGGGCATGCTAGATCCTGATTGGCTGATGCTATTGCCTGCCGATGTGTATTTGGATTATTACCTTGGGGTAGGCATCGTGGTGGCCCTCTTTTTTGAATTTGCAGGGATTTGGTTCAAATCGCGCTTGCTTTTTTCATTTGAAAGTTCCCTGCACCGATCAGTGCCATGGTATATCGGCTGGTCCTTTTTTCCCAGGGTACTCATCGGTTGCGCCATTTCAATGTTGGCGCTAGATGTCATGGGTGCGCTTCAAGTTTCAGATTTTTTCCTGCTGCCCATCATCCTCTATGCTACGATCAAGGAGTTTGGCGTGCGTACCATATTGCTGGATACTGTGCGCGAAAAGCTGCCTCGACCAGGCGGAATTCGGCTTTGGATCGGAGATGTCTTGTTGTTGATCTTCATGGTCGTGGCCTACCTCGCGATTTGGAAGGTTTACCTCTTGGAAAACCAACACATGATGTATGTGCTCATCTCGCCAATCAATTGGGGCTTCACAGCAGCGGCATTTTTTGCAATGATTTTTTTCTTTGAAATGCCCTTTTTCTGGGAGGAATACCTCCATGGCAAGTCCGCGGCCGGTCGCTGGTTCTCAATCGCAACGGTGTTGCTGCCCACCTTGGCGCTGATCGGTCGATTTGGCTGGAAGCTCCTTTACGGCTGATTTACCTCCCAAAAACGCTCTATTTCCGTCGTTTTAAAATTGTGTGCTACAGTTTCTAATCGAATTGTAATGCCGATATTTTTGCTGTATCTTGTCACTGGTCAATAGTATCTCAATTCCATGAAGAAAATTCTACTCGCATTTTTGCTTGGTGGCGTTAGCATCTTGCCTTTGCTCGCTCAAAATGTCGGTATCGGGACAGCCGCGCCGCTCCAAAAGCTACATGTCTCTGATGCATCGCTCCCCAATGCCGCCACTGTGCGTGTGAGTGGCCTCGCGACTACCACGACACTCGCGGCAGGCACAGGTCCCATGGCGGTCGTAGTGGTCGACGCCAATGGCGTGATGTACCGTGGTGCGACGACTGGCGCTGGCCTTGTCGATGCCTGGTATACCCTCGGCAATGCTGGCACCATACCCGCTACCAATTTCATCGGGACGACCGATGCTCAGGATTTTGTGACCAAGACCGCAGGCAGTGCGGCTGCCAATGAACGCATGCGCGTCATCGGTGCTGGCGCGACACCGGGTCAGATCGTCGTCAACAACACCGGCATTTTTGCTGGTGACGCATTTTCGGTCTATGCCAGCAATACGACCAACGGTTCCACAGCATCCATCAATAATTTCCTCGGCACATTTGCGATCAATGGTTACTCCGCAGGCAACGGCACTGGCGTCTATGGCGAGGTCAATGGTGGCGCCGCCACGTCAGGGACCGCCGTCTGGGGCAATATTTATGGCACCGCTACGGCAGCTTCGAGCACGAGCGAAGGCGTCTGGGGCACGAACTCCACAGCACCTGCCGGCACTGGTGTGACGGCTGCAGTGGCGACCGCCTTGCGTGGCGATGCCACTGGTGCTGCAGGCACCGCCTTCACCATGGGTGTCTTGGGCACCAACTCTGCTGTGGCGGGTTCCGCATTTGGCGTCTATGGCCAGACCACATCTCCAGCTTCGATGGGCGTATTTGGCGTGAACCTCGACGTCTCCGCCGCGCCTGCCCACGGCATCCAAGGGCAGACTGGGGCTATTGGTTCTGCCGCAGGTCTGCGTGGATTCAATACTGCTGCGGCCATCGGTGCTGCACAAAATGGCTTCGGTGTAAGGGGTAGCGTAAACATCGTGCCCACAAGCACGGGTTTTGTGATGGGTGTGCGCGGCGATTGTAATGGCGCGACGGGAGCGACCTATGGCATCTATGGTCAGTCGGCCTCAGCAACGGGCTTTGGTGCCGACGGCGTCAACACCAACGTGGGCGGAACTGGCGTTTTTGGCATTGGCAACAATTCCACAGGCACATACCTTGGCACAGGCTCAGGCGCTGCATTCAACGGTGCTGGGGTCGGCACATTTTCCATCGCCAAGACTGCCGCGAGTGGCGTAGGCATTGTCGCCATCGGTAACAATCTCACGGGTTCGATATTTGTTCCAGCGACTGGCTGCGGTGTAGCAGGTACGGGAGCACAATATGGCGTGATGGGCTTTGCGACCACGACCGTGAATACCACTGCCACCACCAATGCGCCTGCCGCAGCTGCCGCAGCATCGGCTGGTGGTTATTTTGAAGTGCAGACAGCAGCCGTTGCGCAGACCTGGGCTTATGTCGGGGTGCGTGACAATACCGCTGTAAACCGCAAGATCATTGGTCCAGGTACCGTAAACACGGTCGTGAACGACCTCCAAGGCAATCTCGTGGCCCTCAGCTGCCCAGAGGCTCCTGAAAACCTCTTCCAAGACTACGGTCAAGGCCGCCTTGTCAATGGGCGCGCCCACATCGACATCGACCCCATCTTTGCACGCAACATCGTCGTGAGCTCTGCTCACCCGCTGCGCGTGTTTGTGCAATTGGAGGGCAATTGCCAAGGTGTTTTTGTCGAGAACAAATCCGCCAGCGGTTTTGATGTCTCCGAACTCAACGGCGGTACTTCCAACGTGCCATTTAGCTATACGATCGTCGCCAACCGCGCCGATGAGACCAATCCTGACGGCACAGTTGCACATTACTCTGCCGAGCGTTTCCCTGCAGCTCCGGGCCCACAAGCGCGGATTCAAGTGGAAACCATCACGGAGAATGTCGACACGCGCGCCGTTGCAGACGATGCGCCTGCCGCATTGCCCGCCAATCTCCAAAAGCAAGTTGCCGGGGCCAAAATGGCAAGGTCGACACAGAAATAATCTTTTGGTCGAATGACAGAAGGCGCCCCTAGAAACACAGTTTCTAGCGGCGCCTTCGTTCCAATATCCCTAAAAGCAAAGTGAACCCGAGGAGGGCTCACTTCACGATCAACGAAAAAAAGGTTCGAAAAAAAGGGTGGAAAAGGAGTATGAAAAAATTGAATTCTGAAAAATCAATTGGAGAAATCGCCCTGTGACCAAGATTTATCCTTGAGGCCAATGCGAAAGGTCAAGCGTCGCAAGCGCGTCAGGCATTCGCGCGTATTGACCTTGACATAGTTGCGGGGGTCGAATGGTGGCAATATTTCCTTCATAGCAGTACTTCATAGCGGGTTTCTTTTTGGCAGTCATGCGATCGACTGACAATACAAACTTCGTAGGCTGTCACCAGAATTTTCTGAACATTTTTGGGGAGAAATTCCAGTTTGTTCCTCACGATTTTGGGGGAGATGGGCTGATAGTGAAGCAATTTTCCGAGGATAGGTGCAGCGTTCGGCTCTGAAGACGTCACGTTCACAGGGCCCATTTTGGGTAATGGTTGGCGATTTAGTTGCTCGGTCAGGAGATGGAGCGGTAAATCAATGGCGGATGGATAAATAGGTCACATTCCCATTGGCATAGACTACCATTCCACAGAAATATTCTCCAAATTGGGCTTTATGAAACACATCCTCATCACCGGCGCATCCACGGGAATCGGCTACGCCGCCGCCAAGGCTTTTTTGGAAAAGGGCTACCATGTCTACGGCAGCGTGCGCAAGCAAGCCGATGCCGACAGGCTCCAAAAGGAGCTGGGTCCACAGTTTGCGCCACTTTTGTTTGATGTCACCGATCAGCCTGCCATCGCGGCAGCGGTGCAGCGCGTCACTGCAGAGATCGGCAATGAGGGGCTTGCCTGCTTGATCAACAATGCAGGCGTGGCCACATCTGGGCCGCTCATGGAGCAGCCGATCGACGATTTTAAATTCCAATTCGACATCAATGTTTTCGGATTGCTGGCCGTGACACAGGCATTTTTACCCTTGCTTGGGGCGAAGGCAAATCCAGGTCATGCGCCCGGCCGCATTTTGATGATCAGTTCGGTGGGAGGGAAGCTGGCTGCCCCCTTTTTGGGAGCTTACAGCGCGAGCAAGCACGCCTTGGAGGGGCTCTCCAATTCGCTACGGGTGGAGCTGCAACTTTTTGGGATCGACGTGATCATCATCGGCCCGGGGGCGATCAAAACCCCGATCTGGGACAAGCCGAGCGCCAATGAGTTGGGGATCTATGCCAATTCGCCATTCGCCCCCATGATGGAGAAATTTCAGAAGTATTTTGTGAAGAATGGTAAGCATGGACTGGAGGCCGACGGCCTAGGGCGCGACTTGGTCAAGGTGTTTGAAAAGCGGAAGCCTAAGGCCCGCTACGCCTTCGTTCCCCAAAAATTCAACAATTGGACCGTGCCCATGCGCTTGCCAGCGCGCATGCTCGACCGCATCATCGGTAAGGCTACCGGCCTCTTGCGCAAATGAGTTACCTAGACAAGAAATATGATTGGCAGGCAGCTGAGTTGACCGACGCCTTTGATGAGTTGCCCCTCTGGTCGGCGATTCCGGGACAATTGCTGCTGGAAAACATCCCGTTTTACCTGCGGCCGCAAACAGTGCTGGACCTCGGCTGCGGCACTGGATTTCCGCTGCTCGTGCTGGCGCGTCGCCTCGGCCCATCTGTGCGCGTGATCGGTGTGGATCCTTGGGCGGCAGCGATGGACCGCGCAGCGCAAAAATGCCAGGCTTGGGGGCTGGAGAATGTGACTTTGTTGCGCCAAACAGCCACACAAATCGATCTGCCCGACCAATCTGTCGATCTGATCACCTCCAACCTTGGCCTCAACAATTTTGACGATGTCGTCGCAGTGTTGCAGGAATGTAGGAGACTGCTCAGCTCTGGCGGACGCTTGTGCATCAGTACCAATTTGCGCGGCACGTTTGCAGAATTTTACAATGCATTTCATGATGTCGCCGACGATGCCTTACGGCTCAAAATCAGCGCCCATGAACAGCATCGGCACGATACCGAGACCTTGCAAGGATTGCTCGCCGCTCAAGGCTTTGAAACCAAGCATATCGTCGAGGCCGAATTCACGATGACCTACGCCGACGGCACGTCGTTTCTGAACGATTATTTCATTGGGATGGGTTTTTTGCAGGATTGGAAGGCTTTGGTGCCTGCCGATCGGTTGCAGACGATATTCGATGAGGTTGAGGTTCGGCTCAATGAACTGGCTGCGGATGAGGGCGAGCTCAGGCTCACGGTGCCGATCGCCTTCATGGAGTTGCAGTAGAGGACAGGCCTTTCGGGATTACTTGTCGCGTAATTGCCTTCTTTTTTTGCCTCCGATGTTTGTAATTCGATCATCAAAATTATGCCTATGAACACCGCCGTTTTTGAAGAATTCCCCCTCCTGAGCACGCCACGCCTGCAACTGCGCGACATCCGTGTGCAAGACGCCGAGGCCATATTCGCAATGCGTGCCAATGGGCGTGTGAATCAATTCATTGCGCGGCAACCGATGGCCGAAATGGAGAATGCCATAGCACTCGTGGAGCGCACGCGCAATGCCTACGCGCAAGGCATGGCGATCGGCTGGGCGGGTGTGTTGCGCGACGGCGACACCATCATCGGCACCTGCGGATTCAACAGCATCGAGCAACAAAACCTGCACGCAGAAATCGGTGGAGAAATGGCCACCGAATATTGGGGCAAAGGCATCGCACAAGAGGCAGTCCAAGCCATATTGCGCTTCGGCATTACCACCATGGGCCTCCACACCATCGAGGCCAAAGTAAACCCCAACAACCGCGGCGCCATCTATGTCTTGGAAAGTTTGGGCTTTCAAAAGGAAGCCCATTTCAAAGACAGAATCCAATTCGAAGGCAAGTTTTGGGACATGGCAGTGTACACGCTGCTGCGGAGTGACTTTGTGGACTGAGGCGGGATGTAGGCCACATGCAATTCGAAGTTAAAATCTATGACTGCACGTTATTTTAATCGCAAACGCGATTTTACAGGCGGATGCGGGGTATCCAAAGTTGGACGCTCCCCGTACCCAATGAGTCAAGATCTTACTCCCAAAAAATCTGACAACTCCTGTAGGCTCTGACTCCGCATCCTGCGTTTCCAGTGATGCATCGCGTCTTGCCGGAGACCCTTGCGCAGGAAATCTACTAGCAGACCTTGGCTATACCCAAATCACAAATCAAATCAAGTAGCATTACCTAAAAGGAAAGCCAAACCAACCAGTCCAACCCAGTATCCATTGGCCATACAGCCAACGAGACCTTAACCCTTTTCCGTCAAGCATTCCCCCAAAAAAACCCATCCCGCCCCCCGCAACAATATCCTGCCAAAATTCATACCTTGCCAACAGTCTAAATATTTCTGCAACGTATGAAACGTATTCAATGCTCTTGTGCGAGGCGCATATCCGTGCGCACCGTAAAATCGCTGCTATTGCTCTCCTGGATCGCCTTCGGCGGCTGGGATGGAGCTCGGGCAGCCAATCTCAATTCTGTATCCTCACTCGCGACCACCAACGCCCTGCCCAATGGCTCCTTTGAGGCACCGGCTTTGCCGGTCTCTCCCGGGTTTCAGTACCTCCCTGCCGGCTCGGGCTGGACGCTCACGGGCGGCGCTGGCATCTCCCGCAATGGCACGGGTTTCACCTCGGGCAATCCCAATGCGCCCCAAGGTTCGCAGGTCTTGCTCTTGCAAGGGATTGCAAGCGCTAGCCAAACGATCACTTGTGTGGCCGGTTACTACACATTCAATTTCTACGCAGCCCAGCGCGGCAATATGCCCAACACGCAAACCTTCGAACTGCGGGTCGATGGGGCGCTCGTCCAATCGTTCACGCCATCGGGGGCAACGTATACAAATTATACATCCAACCTCGTCCTCGTCAACTCAGGCACGCATACCATCGAATTGCGCGGCACCAATCCCTTGGGGACCGACAACACGGCATTCATCGACGACATCAAGACGACGCGCATCAGGGACATCTCCCTCAGCGGATTTGAATCGCCTGCACTCCCCGTCTCGCCCGGCTTTGCCTACGCGCCGACCGGCGGACCTTGGACCTTTGGTGGCGGCAGCGGCTTGAGCCGCAACGGTTCCGGCTTCACAGCCAGCAACCCCGCCGCTCCAGAGGGCAATCAAGTGATGTTTTTGCAAGGTGGGTCGAGTGCAAGCACGACCATGACGGTACAACGCGCCGGCTACTACCGCTTCAAATTCAAAGCGGCCTTGCGTGGCGCAAACCCCACGCAGCCTACCGCCAAAAACATCCGCATCACGGTCGGCAGCACGCCTGTCGGTGAATTTTCCCTCACAAGCACCAATTATACCGAAAAGATCTCATTGGCGATTTTCTTGAACGTCGGCGCCCAGACGGTTACGATCACGGGCGTGGATCCCTTGGCGGGAGACCATACGGGACTGGTGGACGACCTGCGCTACGAGATGCTGCACGACTGGCAAGACCCTTATGTCTGGGGCGGCGCGGTCCCAGGGCCAAGTGATAATGCGGAGGTGATGGCAGGTAGCTCGGTGGTCATGCAAGGCACTGTCAATGCCAAGACCGTCATGGTTTCTGGCGAATTGATCGGGGCACAAAACAGCAACATCAATGCGACCGCCAATTATTTGATGGCGATGGGAACCGGAGCGCTGATCGAGTTGGGACAAGACCTCGTGCCTTATCCCATGTCGGCAACCATCACCCTCAATGCGCCCGTGGCTGACAAGATGGTGAATGTCATGGGCATGGGCAACAAATTTTTGGGTGCGATGGGCAATGCGACTTTGCATCTCCACGGAGCCAACAAAAACAGCTGGACCCAGTTGGGGGCCAATGTGAGTCCAGGCAGTAGCACCATCACCCTCAAAGAGGCTGTCAACTGGCAAGTCAATGACACGATTGTCGTCGTGTCGAGCCGCACCAATTGGAACGAGGCCGAGAAACGCAAGATCACCGCGATCACCGGCGGCGGGACCATCCTTACGCTCAACGCTCCATTGGCCTATCCACACGTCGGTGTGGTGAAGAGCTATAGCAATGGCACGCAGAACTGGACGGCCGACTTGCGGGCGGAAGTAGGCTTGCTCACGCACAACATCCGCGTGCAAGGCGACGCCGCATCCAATGCGACGGGCGCCGGTTTTGGCGGCCACATCATGATCATGGACAATTCTTATGGCTACATCGGTGGCGTCGAATTGTTCAACATGGGCCAGAAGGCAATGATGGGTCGCTACCCGATGCACTGGCACATGCTCGGCAGCGTGGGCGCCGGCCAATATTTCAAAAATTCATCTGTCCACCTATCCTATAACCGTGCAGTCACCATCCACGGCACAGAAAGCACCCTCGTCGAAAACAATTTCCTCTACGACCACATCGGCCACGGCGTATTTTTGGAGGATGGAAGTGAGCGCTTCAATGTGATACGCAAAAACGTATGCCTACTTACCAAGCGCCCAGCAATAGGGCAGGAACTCACCCCCAGTGACAACCAGTTTGACCAAGTGCAAAACCGCACGCCAGCTAGCTACTGGATCACCAATCCCCAAAATACCTTTGATGACAATGTCGCTGCAGGTACCCAAGGCACTGGGTTTTGGTATGCATTGCCCCAGCGCCCGACCGGATTGTCTGCCAACGACCCACGTTTCTCAGCCATGGTGCCCAGCAGCTTGCCCATGATTTCCTTCAAGGGCAACTCAGCGCATAGCTGCATGAGCGGTTTCGACATTTTTGACCAGTTGGATGCAAACCACAGCATCGTCCCCAACGGTAGCTGGGATGATCCCGGCATCCACGTCATGGAAAACTGCCTTTGGTATGCCAATGACCTCGCCCTCTATACCGGCATTGGGAATCCCTCGCTGGCGCAAAACCTCATTTTCCGCAACAATGTGATGGTGGAGAATGTCGTCGCTACCATGCTGGCGAGCTACAGCATCGTCGAAAACAGTGTGTTTGTCGCCAACTCTGGCGAGAACCTCGTATCGGGCACCCGCTACGCCTACCGCGTGTATGATGGCGCGGGCCAGGTGAGAAACTCCCACTTCGAGGGCTGGAACGTCGCAAACGCCAACTTCCTCATCAACACGGGCGCGGCCATCAAGCACCCCAATCACATCTTTACCAATAACACCAAAAGCCCGGCCTCGGCAGTTCACATCGACTTGGAAAATTTCGACATACCACCTGTCGATGCCCATGCCAACCATCCCGGTCACCCGCGCTATTGGTCCATCGTCTTGCGCGACCTCACCGGCGATATCAGTGGCAAAGCAAATACGTCGATCGTCAGCAACCAACCCTTTATGCTGGTGGGGGATGAATTCAAAGACCCCAATTGGAATCGCACCTACCGCAGCGATCACCGCTTTGTGCTGTCAAGACTCACCTATGGCGTCGCCTTCGAGCAGACACCCAACATTGTCTGCACCCGTGAAAAAGCTGGCACCGCTACCGAAAGTGTCTATTACATCAAAGGCTATAGAGAGTGGCATCAGCTTCCCTTTTTGGTCAATGAAAATTATCAGTACACCTATACCTATGAGTCGCTGCCCAGCGTGAAGACCGTGACCATGAACATGGAGGATGCGACGGCAGGAGACAACTACATCGCACGGTTCAAGGATTTTGGTAAATTGGGAACACTCACGATGAGCTCTACCCAAGCAGGCTTCTCCTCGCGGACGAGCTTGGCCAATTTGCAGAGCTCCACCACATCTGCCTATTTTGTGCAGACTAATGGCGACCTCTACATCAAGGCAGTTGCAACGCAAAAGAACCAGAGCTTCACGATCAGCTGGCCGACCAGTATTGCGATGCCGGGCTTGGATACCGATGGTGACCAGATGAAGGATTCGTTTGAGATCAATGCCGGACGCAATGCCTTTGATGCAGGCGACCTCGCCGCCGAATTCAATACCAACAGCGACTTTGAAGACTGGACGGACATCTCCAACATCTCCGCTGCCACCGTGTCGGCTGGCAAGCTCACAGGCACCTCCATTAACAATGGCGATGCCATCATCAGCAATGCTGCCTACAACTTCGCAGCCGACCGCGTACCGCATTTGTTTGTGAATATGAAAGCCTCGACCAATACTGCGGTGCAGATCTTTTTTGCGACGGCTGCCAATCCTGGATTCAGTGGTGCACGTGTCGTGACCGCAAACTACACTGGGGCTGGCGCATTTCAGACGTTGACATTTGACATGAACGCCGATGCAGCTTGGAGCGGCACCGTGACCGACTTGCGTTTGGACCCTGTCTCTGGCGTGGGCATCACCTTTGAAATCGATTGGATCCGTTCACGCTGCCAAGGCACCGATACCGACGGCGACGGCGTCTGCAACTTTGAAGACATCTGCGCAAACTTTGATGACCATCTCATCGGAACGAGCTGCAACGATGGCAATCCTGCAACTTTTCCAGATGCTTGGACGACAGGTTGTCTCTGTGGGCAAGGTAGCTTCAAGCTGGCAGGGGCTGGCGAGTCGGCCGCCAATCTTACGCAGGATGTAGTCGTCTATCCAAATCCGTTCTCTGACATTTTGACCATTGATTTGGGAATTGCGGGCAAATACCACACCGTGCAATTGCTCGATTTGCAAGGCCGCATCTTGAACGAATCGCCGATCGCAGCCGACATGACTTACATTGCATGGAATCTCGGCGCACAACCCGTGGCCGCTGGGATCTACTTCGTGCAGGTCATCGGCAACGGCGAACGCGTACAGCGCAAGCTAGTGAAGCAGTAATTCATCGGAGGGTTTACTGCAATTGAGCTACTAAGGGTGCCAAGCGGCAAAGATTCCGAAAGGTTCTTTGCCGCTTGGCCATTTTTGACATTTGATGTTTTTGATTTTGGTGGGAAGCGAGGCAACGCTTGCCTACAAAACCCACGGCATTATTTGGCTCCGCAACCTAGATTTTTACAAGAATAGCTGGCAATTCCATAAAATCGCATCCGCAGTCTAAAGGAATGATCGCCCTAGCAAGTGGCAAAAAATCCCCAACGCAGCATCAAGTATCTCACTTCAGCATTTTCTCATGCACGAGTTCAGGATAGGTCATCACATTGACCAGCTTGCCTTCCTTGAGCTCGATGATGCGGTCACAGTTGCGCAATGTCGTGTAGCGGTGTGCGACGACAAAAACGGTCATTCCTTTTTGGAGGCTTTGGATCGACTCGGTGATCGCGTTTTCGGTATCGGTGTCGAGGGCACTTGTGGCCTCGTCAAAGACGAGGACCTGCGACTGGTAATACAGCGCCCGGGCGATGCCGATGCGCTGACGCTGACCACCGCTCAGGCGGCCGCCCATTTCGCCGACGGGCGTGTCTAACCCTGCGGGCAATGATTTCACAAAATCCAAGAGACTTGCCTGCTCCAGGGCAGATAGCAGGCGGGCCTCGTCGATCTCCTCTGGATGCTGACCAAAAGCGACATTTTGCCGCAAGCTGTCGTCGATCAGAAATACATTTTGCTGTACATAGCCAACTTTGTCACGCCAACCGGCGATGTCATCGTTGTCGAGTTTGTGGCCATCAATATAGATGCCACCTTCATTCTCCTGCAAAAAACGAAGCAAAAGGTTCATGAGCGTCGTTTTGCCCGAACCGGATTCGCCGATGATACCGATTTTTTCGCCTTTATTCACTTCAAAACTCATTTTGTCCACTGCGCGGCCTGCCGCTCCGGCAAACCAAAAACTCACATCCTTGAAGGCAATGGACTTTTCAAATGTCAGGGGCCGCTTGACCATGCGTTCCATTTCGGTAGGCAAGGAGCCCTCCTCCAAGACCTCGAGAAATGACAGGGAGCCCTTGATCGTCATGATGGCCGTGAGGCATCGGTTGAGTGAGGGCAGCATCCTGAAGGCTGCAACCGCAAAAGAGGCCACAAATTGAAAGACGACGGTTTCTGTAGTGGAGGTAAGATAGGAGTGGCTGAAAATTACCAAAATGCCCAAGACCGCGATCGCCTCCAAGGCGCGAGTAGGCACGAGATTGATCACATGTTTGGCCTTCAGCGTCTCATTCATGTGCACCTGTTCCTTCAGATAGGCGTCCAAGAAGTAGTTTTCCTTGTTGGTGAGGCGCACGTCTACATATCCAAAAATTGCTTGGTTGATGCGGTGCATCGTCGACATGCCCAGGCGCAGTTGCCGCTGCCCCAAGGAATACAACCTATTTTTGGTAAGCGCATAGATCGCTGCGCTTGTCGGCACCAAAACCACCACCAATGCACCAAACAACTTGATGTCTGTGACAGCGATCGTCACCACAATCAAGATCAACACGGCAGCTTCTGAGAAAAAATTGATCAGCGACACCAAGATCCCACTCACAAAAAATACAGGGATGTTCAAGACATTGTTGGCGATGTCTGCAGAGTTGGTGTCTTTGAAATAGGTATAGCCGCGGTTGTAATACTTGATAAACTGCCTCCGCGCCAGGTTGGTCGCGATGTCGTAGGCATAGCGCGACTGCAAGTAGTTCGCAAGCAGGGTAATGCTGTTTTTCACGATAAAGACCAGCAGCAGCAATGCGGCCAAAAGTACCATGTAGGAGCCGTAAGATGTGGCACCCATAAACTCTTTGAAGTCATGGATGGGGCCAGGATCTTTCACCAATTTAGGCTCGGCGGCCGCCAACATCACCGGAATTGCAAGCGCCAAGCCCGCCACATCGACCAAGACGGCCACCAGCGTGTAAATGCCAATTACATAAGACCTGAGCCGCTCTTTGGCCGTGAGCAATCCAGCTGTGCGCTTCAATGAGCTCAGCAGCAGATTGTTCCCGATTTTGCCAGATAAACTCACAGTAATTTACAATCCGTCAATATGGTAGTGATCTCAGACTTGTCGATGGTACGTCCCAGTCCCATGCGTATGATTTCCTCAAAGTTCTCGTTTTCGATCTTGAGCGGATCGAAGGGCGAGTTTCGGATCACAAACATCTCATCTGTTGCGACAATATTTGCGGCTTCATCCTCTGTAAATAGATATTCGTGGGTTTTTTCACCAGCACGTTTGCCGATATATTCAATCGCGATGTCTTCTTTGCGGTAGCCGTATTGCGGTGCCAAGCGCTCGATCATCACCTCGGCGATGTCCATGATACGCGCCACGTCCATCTTCAATACAAAGACTTCATGGCCAGTCATGACAGCCGCAGAGCTCAACACGAGCCGCACGGCTTGTGGGATCGTCATGAAAAAGCGCGTCATTTCTGGCGTGGTGATGGTGATCGGCCCACCCTTGGCGATTTGCTGCCTAAACATTGGGATGACAGAGCCCACCGAGCCCAGCACATTGCCAAAGCGCACACAGGCCATTTGGATTTCGGAGAAGCCGACGGGCGCATTCACGATCAAGCGCTCACTGAGCAGCTTGGTGGCACCCATTGTATTGATCGGATTGACGGCTTTGTCGGTGCTGATGCCGATAAATTTCTTGACGCCCATGTTGATGGCGGCGTCCACGACATTTTGCGTGCCGATCACGTTGGTATTGACGGCCTCAAAGGGGTTGTATTCGCACAGCGGTACATGCTTGAGCGCTGCTGCATGAAAGACGATGTCTACGCCCTCCATCGCGCGGTTCACACGCGCGCGATCACGAATGTCGCCTACCAAGTTGCGGATGAGGGGTGACTCTATCTCTTGGCTCAGACGCCAATGGCCAGTTTCATCGTTGTCGAGGATGCGCACGCGGGTCGGGTTGAGCCGCACGAGCTGCCGCACGATTTCCGAACCGATGGAGCCGCAGCCGCCCGTCACCAAAATGTCTTTTCCTTCAAAAATATTCATCTGTGCTGGACTTAGACCGCGAGGTGCAATTGCGCAATCGCTGCCTGTAGCTGCGTTTGCACGTATAGCATCTGTTCCTCTGAGATCGATGTGAAAAACGGGAGGATGATGGTCTCCTTGCTCAGGAGCTCAGCCATCGGAAACATGCCTTCTTTGTATCCAAAATCACGCATGTAAAACTCTTGCAGGTGAATGCAGGGGGAGAAATAGGCCTTGCTTTGCACGCCATTCGCATTCAAAATGTCGAGCAGCTGATCGCGGATGCCCGCATCTACACGCACCGCGAAGACAAACCAAGAGTGTGATGGCTCGGTCCAGCCATCGGGAAAGCGCAGTCCTGCGATGCCCGAAAGCAACTCCATGTAGCGCACGGCCTTTTCATGGCGCAATGCCATGATCTGAGGCAATTTTTTCATCTGCTCGGCGCCCATTGCCGCTGTCATTTCACTGATGCGGTAGTTGTAGCCGAGCCGCACGTGGGTGAGCCACTGCATATCGGTGGCACGCCCCTGATTGCGAGCACTCAGGCAGTAATCATAGATCGCTTCGTCATTCGTCACGATCATGCCGCCTTCGCCTGTAGTGATTTGTTTGTTGGGGTAGAATCCATAAACAGCCACGTCGCCAAAAGTGCCGACGGTTTGGCCTTGGTAGGTGGCTTGGATGGCCTCGCAAGCGTCTTCAATTACGCGCAAGCCGTGCTTGCGGGCAATCGCCATGATCGGCTCCATGTCGGCACTCTCGCCAAACACGTGCACTGGCAAGATAGCCTTGGTCCTCGGCGTAATGGCCGCCTCGATCAGGGCTGGGTCGATGTTGAATGTGCGTTCGTCGGCGTCGACAAAAACGGGGGTAGCGCCTTCAAACAAAATGCAATTGCTGCTCGCCACAAATGAAAACGGGGTCGTGATGACCTCGTCGCCAGGGCCCAAGCCTAGTGCACGCACAGCCAAATGCAAGCCAGATGTGCCACTGTTGACCGCGATGGCATATTTTGTGCCGATTGCCTGCGCAAACAGCTGCTCAAACTCGGCCGTACGCGGGCCCAACGCCAAGCGGTCTGAACGCAAAACGGCGACCACTGCATCGATTTCTTCTTCGCCCAAATAAGGCTGTGACAGAGGTACTATCATTTCAATTCCTTTACGACTTTGGCGGGTTGTCCCATCGCGACTACATTGGCGGGGATGTCTTTATTTACAAAGCTGAATGCACCGACGATGCTATTCTCGCCGATGGTCACTCCCGGCATTACTACCGAATGCGAACCCAGACAAGCTTTTTTGCCGATGGTCACTTTGCCTTGCTTGCCGTCGATCGTGCTCAGGGAATAGATGGAGCAATGAGACCCGATCTGGACTTCGTCGCCCAGCTCGACCCCATGGCGGGCATTGATGTAGGTGAATGCACCGATATCGGTACGAACGCCCAACTGTAGCCCGTCCACGCCCTGCACTACCCAGTTCCACTGTGTAGGCACCCCCTCTTGAATTACTGGAGGCTTCCATTCCCTGAACCGATCTTCAGACATGGATCAGTAGGTAATTTGCTTTTGGATCAGGTGCTTGCCCATTTCGACGCTGGCCAGCACATTCACGATGCGCTCGCTGGCTTTGCCATCGCCATAGGGATTCACGAGATTTTCCAAGCTGTCCATAAACTCTTCAGAAATCACCTGGTCGATTGCGTTTTCGATGCTCATGCGATCATGAGGCACCTCGACGACATTGCCGGCACGCTCGCGGCCTTCTTGACGCATCCCGATATTTACGACGGGGATCTTGAAGGAGCTCGACTCGATGATGCCGCTGCTTGAGTTGCCGACCATCACTGAGCAATGGTTCATCAAACTCAAGAATTCACGGTGAGGGATAGAGGCGAATACATGGTTGCCAGGCTCGGACTTGATGCGTTCTAGCAAGGCAATGATTTGAAGGCCACCAGCGTCTGAGTTGGGGTAGATGAAGATTTTCTCGACATCAAAGGCGTCCAATGCGGAGAGCGTCTCAGCAAATTGTTCGCCAGAGATCTCAGCTTCAGTCGTGACCGAGTGCTGAAGCACGAGAAACCATGGGCGGTCTTCGGGGAGATCGAAACGACGTGCCAATTTGGCGCGGCTCAGTGGCGTCACTTTCAGGATCGTATCGAGTGCGGGAGCACCCACGATATTGATGCGCCAGTCTTCTTCGCCCATCTTGGCGATGCGCTCGGCACTTGCAGGCGTAGCAGGGAAATGGATGGCCGCCATTTTGGTCACCGCATGGCGCACAGACTCATCGGTGCCACCACGGGTCACGTCGCCGCCGTGGATGTGGGCGATTGGGATGTTGAGGTACATCGCAGTGATGGCACCTGCCAACACCTCGATGCGATCACCCAATACCAGGAGGAAATCGGGCTTCAATTTCGACATGGCCTTGGTCATGCCCCTGATGCCATCGGCGAGGGAAAAGGCCATGCCTTTGCCGCTATCCTCTGGTGGATTCATCGGCACGCGGGCAGAAATTGGGAAGCCTGCGCCTTCAATGGCACGCACGCTCATCCCAAAAAGTGGCTCCAAGTGCATCCCGGTCACCAATACTTGCAATTCGAGATCGGGATGTTGTTGGATGGCTTCCATCACTGGACGCAGCAGGCCAAACTCGGCTCTTGTTCCAGTCAGTACACAGATTTTTCTAACACTCATTTTTTTCGTCCTTGTTTTGAAAATCAACTCATTAGACTCACAGGGCAACTTGTAGAAAAGAACAATGTGGAGATTGATATCAACTCACAAAGCGCCCATATAATACGGTCAATCCTCGTCGAGCATGTCCCATGTGATGAGGGTATCTGCTTCGATATTGGCCTTGGCCCGTTTACCCACCAAATTTTGCATTTTTTTGGGAGAAATACCTGTACCCGGCCTTTTTATGTCCAGCATTTCCGCTAAAATCACTGTGCCGGCTGCAATCGATTGCCCTGCAACGATACTTTTGCGGGCTGCCTCCTTGATTTTGGCCTCGCTCGCATTCGGGATTTTTTCACCGTGGCCCATGATAGTTTCTACTTGCCTGATCATGCGCACCATTTCCTGCAGCTCATGTGGCTCCAATGAGGCCTTGTGATCGGGGCCATCCATGTTGCGGTCGAGCGTGAAATGCTTCTCGATCACGTGTGCACCGGCTGCTACGGCAAGTTGTGGCACCAGCACGCCATCGGTATGGTCGCTGTAGCCGACCATGCAACCGAGAGTCTCAGCCATGGTGCGCATGGCCAGCAAATTCACTTCAGGCTCGGGACAGGGATAGTTGGTCGTGCAATGCAGCACGATCAGATCAGGGTTGCCAGCATTGCGGATCGATGCCACCGCCTCGACGCACTCCTCCATCACAGCCATGCCCGTCGAAATGATCATCGGCAGGCCCTGCCGAGCCATTTTTTCCAAATAGGGCAGATTGGTCAGGTCGCCTGACCCCGCCTTAAAGGCTGCTACGCCCAGTTCCCGCAAGAAATCGATCCCATCTTGGTCGAAGGGGGTGCTCATAAAGACCAGTCCTTGCTGCTCGGCATAGCTTTTGAGCATGGCATGGTCAGCATATTGCAACTCCAGCTTGCGCAACATCTCTAGTTGCGAACTCTCTGAGCCGATGTTTTGGACTTGGTAGTCGGCCATCTTGGCCGATTTGGTGACCAATTTTTCGGCCTTGAAGGTCTGAAACTTGACCGCGTCGGCTCCCGCCGCCGCAGCAGCATCGATGAGCTGAAGCGCCAGTGCGGTCTGCCCATTGTGATTGACGCCGGCCTCGGCGATGATAAATGTTGGGTGCCCCGGGCCGATGGCCCTACCGGCTATGAAAATCGATTGCATGGGCAAAAGGGTATTGGGGGGAATCGTCTGTGATTAGGCTCGCTGAATTGACCGATGACAGGTCGCCTGCGAGCAAGATGTTTTCGCAAGGGATAGGCCCAGATGCACTACTGATGGTACTCAAAGTGGCTATTCGGTGGGCACGATCCATTTTGGGTGGTGGTGAGGTCAGAGGCTAGCATTGAGCAGCCTGCCCGAGTCGATAAGGTGCCGCAATTCCTTGCTGCCTTGGTAGGTCTTGAGGAGGGTTTCCAGCTGTATCGGGCGATGCAAATCGGTTCCGATGAAGTCGATGAGTCCTTCCTGTGCGAGGTCGCGAGCGATCGAGGCTGCGCGCTTGCTGTAGCGCCCACCAAAGGAGGTGAGATTGACCTGAATGAGCAGCCCGCGGCTTTTAAGGCTGCGCACTTCCTCTACAGCGTCTTCGTTCCAGAGGTATTGATACCTTTCAGGGTGTGCGAGCACCGGTTTGTAGCCCTTGGTCAGCAACTCAAAGATTACATCATTGAGCACCATCGGCGAGGCGACATAGCTCGTCTCAAACAAAAGGTATTTTTGATCACCGCCAAACGTGAGCAACTCACGGGTGGAGAGGGTCTGTGCAAAAATCTCGTCTAGGTAATATTCGGCTGCGGCTTCCAGCTCGATTTCAATGCCAGCCTGTTTCACTGCTGCACGCAGTTTTTGCAAGCCCTCACGCACACCGTCGGGGGTATTGCGATAGGCGTCTGACATGATGTGGGGCGTGGTGACCAGCTTGCGGTAGCCGAGCAGCGATAACTCGCGGATCATGAGCAGGCTCTCTTCCAAACTAGCAGCGCCATCGTCGATGCCAGGAAGCAGGTGCGAGTGGATGTCGGCGCCCAATTTTTGAAAAGGAGCCAATTCTGAGGAAGCTCCTCCAAATATGCGTTGGAGGAAACTCATGCTTTGCTCCCGAATCGCTTCCACACCTGCCACCACTTGGGTTCTTTGTGATCTTCTGAGTAGTAGCCGTGTCCATACACCTTGTAGCCGTAGCCCCCGTAGCGTTTGTTCACAGTACTTACCGAGTTGAAGACGATGTAGAGATTGCGAATGTTGTGTTCCTCAGCGAGTTGGTCGGGATGGCTCAAGAAAGCACGCTTGGAAAAGTCTGCCCTCACCACATAAAGTGCGACATCTGCACTGATCAGGGTCGATGTGCCGTCGGTCACCAAGCCGATCGGCGGGGTATCGATCATGATGTAGTCGTAGGTCTTTTTGAGCTCCTCCAGCAGGTTGGCCATCGTTTGAGACAGGATCAATTCTGAAGGGTTGGGCGGAATCGGACCCGAAGTGATCAAGTCCAAGTTCTCGTGCTCGGTGTGACGTAGCGTCTCTGCAAGGGTGCTCTTGCCTACCAAGTAGGTCGAGAGGCCGATCGAGTTGTCACTGCCAAATGAGTAGTGCAACTTGGGCTTGCGCAAGTCCATGTCGATGATGACCACTTTCATGCCCAAGATCGACAACATGCCCGCGAGGTTAATGGTCACAAATGACTTTCCTTCACCCGACACTGTCGACGTGATGGCCACTACCTTGGTTTTCTTATCTGCGGCGAGAAATTGTAGGTTAGTACGTATTCCCCTAAATGACTCGCTCAGACCCGATTTTGGATTCTCAATCGAGAGCAGGCGAGGATATTTTTGGTTGATGCTCTCCGTGGCGCGGCGCACCACTCCGATGATGGGCGTGAAGCTCATGGACTCGATCTCTTCACGGTAAGAAACCGTGTTTTTGAGCATACCGGCTAAAATGATCATGAGCAAACCGATGCAAATACCCAATCCGCAACCAATGATATAGGTCTTGCGTCCGTTGGGGGAGATGGGCGCGCCAGGCAGCAGCGCTTTGTCCATGATCTGCACCGATGACACGATCGATGCCGTCGCGATCTTTGCTTCGGCTTGTTTTTGGAGCAGGGTCAAGAGAATTTCTTCCTTGACCTTGTATTCACGCATGAGGCTCTGCATCACGCGTTCCGTTTCTGGCAGCGTCTCCAAGCTGTCCTTGGTCGTCTGTAGCAATTTCGTGAAATACGAGAGCTTGGTTTCATTTGCCAACCGTATCGAGGCCAAATTCACCAAGATCGACCCACGCAAATCCTCGCGCTTATCGACCAACTCCAGCACTTTGGGGTGCTTTTCGGTATAGGCTTGCATCGCGATGGCGATATCATCTGTGGATGAGTTGTAAGAGGCGATCAGCGAGGAAAGCAATGGATCAGAAAACTCCCCGATGGAGTAGGGAATGGTATTGATCGCGGCGCCCGTCTTCAATTCCTTTTCGAGCTGGTCGATTTCCAGCTTCTTGACCAGCAATACGTTGCGGTTGTTTTCTTGGTCCTTGAGCTTGTCGAGATCAAATCCGACCTTGGTATCCACATCAAAAAACTCGCGGTCTTGCTTGAATTTCTGCAGTGCTGTCTCAGCGTTGTTCACGCTGTTTTCAATATTATCGATCTGATTTTGGATGAATTGCAATGCCTGATTAGCGCCTAGGGTCTTGCGTGTGCTATCTTGCAACTCATAGACATCGATCAATGTATTGAGAAACTCTGATGTAAATTTCGGGACATTGTCTTGCATGGAGATCTTGAGAATCGGCACCAAATAGCCAGATTGCTCGACCTTGAGCCCTCCCATCGCACGCCCCACGAGTGCTTTCCACTCAATGGCCTCCCATTGAAACTCGACCTCGGGGGTGAGTTTGTAGCGCGGCGTCTCCCGCTTGAGAATCTTGAATTTGAATCCATCGATGTCGATGTTTTCACCAAAATAGTACTGGTTTTCAACCCGATCAGGACCAATCTGATAAGCAAGTTTGAATTTGTTGCCAGATAGGTAATAGAAAGAATACCGCGTGAAATAGGGCACAAGCGAGGTACTGTCGTAGTCCACGACAAAAGGCGCATCATCTTTATAGACTTCAGATGTCACCAAGGTGCCGACCAGGTAATAGAGTCCTGTGATGTGCATTTTGGCGAGGGCCTGCTCTACGATGGTCCGAGACTGGATGAGTTGTATTTCCGACTGGATGTCGTCACGCATCATGCCAAGTCCAAAGCTCTCCAACAAGCCCATACTTTGAGAACCCTGCTTGCTATCTTCGACCCTCACCGTCGCCTCTGCCATGAAGAGGGGTTTGGTATAGCGCAAGTACAGTTTGCAGCCGATGGCGGCAAGCACAAAACTCACCACGATAAAGTACCAACGCTTTCTGAACAAATCCAGAATTTTAGCGAGGTTGATCTCTTCGCTGTTGATGTTTTTGGATTGGAAGACCTGCCGCATCTCTAGGCTTACTTTTTTAGATTGAGGATCACCGCCGTGAGTGCGCCAAATGTAGTCAGGATCGAAAGCAAAGTCGTGTAGGGCGATATGCTATTGGCAAACACGCGCACGTCTCTCGGCTCGACATAGATTACATCGCGATCTTGCAGATACATATCCTCCGTGCGGATGGCATCTAGCTGACGAAGGTCAAAGATCAGGATTTCGGGTTCAGTTAACTGGCCTGCGCCGCGCACGATTTTTACCAAGCGGGCTTTGCCATAGGTGCCAATACCACCGGCTCGGGAAAGGATTTCCAAGAGCGTGGTCTTTTCGCGCACCAAGGCGTAGACGCCTGGCGCAGACACCTCACCTTGCACCGAAACCGTAAGGTTCAGAATGGCGATCTCTACTTTTGGATCGCGGTATTGTACGGAATATTTCTGCTCGACTTCGGTTTTGACTTCTTGTTTAGTCATTCCCAAAATGTTCAATTTGCCCACAGCAGGCAGGTCAATATCCCCATTTTTGTTGACCAAAAAAGGTACACCGCCGCCGCCAACAGAGCCTGACTCGGTCTGGGTGAGGCCCTTGGTGATGTCAAAATTGTTGAGGAAGCGAATGCCGATCTGGTCATCGACTTGGATGCGGTGCTCATAGCCGGCCACAATGCGTGCCGAGTCAGGATTGATGTGCACCACCGGCAAGCGCTGACGTTCATACGCCTTAGGGGTGTTGAACAAGACATTGCGCAAGCGCTGTGCGTGCACAGCGGTCACCATCAATGCCATTGCGAGCAACCAAACCCCGAATCGTTTTGCAGTCGCCAATGTTAGAATTGTATTTACTTTTTCCAAATCTCAAAAACGAATCCGGCAAAGATAATGAATTCGTTGGAATTGCGAGGCCGACGATTTAGGAATTGAACGCTCACGACACATTCCAAGGCCATTTATTCTCCCAGGTGTCTTTCATTCGCAGCGAGCAAGCCATGTTGTCAAGCCGCAAAGCTCTTCAAGTATTGCCCCGTGGCGAACGTCCGTTCGGGAATCTCCGCTAGCAAGCCTTGCATTCTGTCGCTCATCCCATCGAGGTCCGCACGTAGCCCAATTGCTTGAGCTTGCGTCCATGGGACATCACGGCATTCCAAAGCGTCGGCTTCACGATGTAGGGAATGCCATATTCCTTGGCGGTCGCCTCCACAATCGGGGCGATTTTGGGGTAATGTATGTGGCAAATGTTCGGAAAGATGTGGTGCTCGATTTGGAAATTGAGTCCACCCACATACCAATTGAGTAGGCGATTGTTCACTCCAAAGTTTGCCGTGGTGCGAAACTCGTGCACCACCCAGTCGTGGGGGATCACCCCATCTTCGTTGGGCAATGGTTGCTCCACGCCCTCGACCACGTGGGCGAGTTGAAAGACCACGCTCATGATGAATCCGCCAGTGAAATGCATGATGAGCCACCCGATCAGCACTTGCCACCATGCAAAGTCGGTGAGCAAGATCGGCAGACCGATGCACATAAATAGGTAGACAGATTTGATGACTGCGATTTTCAAAGCCATCTTACCAAAGCTTACATTTTGTTTTTGCAGGATGCCCTTGCGACGGTAGTCCAGCAACCAGAAAAAATCATTGACCAGCATGGTGATCGTGAGCAGGCAGTAGGCAAATGCGGCATGGATATGCTGCGTGCCATGCACCTTGCGCACGACGGCGTGCTCAGAAAACCGCATCGGTCCCTTTGAAACAATGTCGGCATCCAAGCCGTCAATATTGGTATAGGTGTGGTGCAACATGTTGTGCTTTACCTTCCAGGTATAGACACTGTTGCCGAGCAGGTTCATTGTGAAGCCGAGTAGGTTGTTGAGCCACTTCATGTTGCTGAATGCGTCGTGGGCACCACCGTGCATCACGCACATGCCGATGCCGGCCAGTCCCACGCCTGCGATGAAACACATCACCGCAACGACCCAGATGGGAATGGGTAGAATGAGCATCAAAATGAAGGGGACTAGGTAGAGCGCAAGCATGGCGAGGGTTTGAAATGCCACTGCCGCATTTGCCTTGGGAGAGATTTGATTGTCTTTGAAAAAGTCATTGACATTTTTTCGCAGCGCCACAGCAAATAGCTGCTCATGACGATCTAGGGCAACAAATCGTGTTTTCTTCATACCAAAAATTCTCACTAAGCACCTAGGCAATCCACTACCTAAGTGTAATCAGTCGGTTAATGTGAGAATATTTAGCGTCTAAATCGATAAAATCCATCGCGGAGGCAAGGATTTATTTCCACAACGTCTCATAGCCGACGGAAAAGCATCTTCGAAATGGCATTCAATTCTGCACAAAGGCCGATCAGCCCATCGTAGGATGCACCATGCCGAGCTCCTTGAGCTTGCGTGCGTGTGACACGAGCGCGTCCCAGAGCGTGGGTTTCAAAATGTAGGGAATGCCGTACTCCTTTGCGGTCGCCTCTACGATCGGGGCGATCTTGGGGTAGTGTATGTGGCATATATTGGGAAAGATGTGGTGCTCGATCTGGAAATTGAGGCCGCCGATATACCAGTTGAGCAGCCGGTTGTTGCGAGCGAAATTGGCGGTGGTGAGCATTTCGTGCACCACCCAATCATTCTGCACCAGCCCATTTTCATCGGGCATCGGCTGATCCACACCCTCGACGACATGTGCGAGTTGGAAGATCACACTCAAAATGAAGCCTCCCGTCCAGTGCATCAAGAACCAACCCAAGACAATTTGCCACCAAGCGTAGTCGGTGAGCAAAAGCGGCAAGCCGATGAATATGCTGAAGTGGATCAGTTTGATCAGGATCATTTTGGTGAGCGTCCACCCAAAGTTGATGTTTTGTTTTTGGGTGATACCTTGTTTGCGGTAGTCAAACAGTTGGCTGAAATCCTTGACCATCATGGAGAGGGTCATGAGTCCATAAAAAAAGAATGCGTGAATGTATTGCAGGCGGTGAATCTTGCCTTCGGGCGTGTGCTCGCTCAGTCGTATCGGCCCCTTGGTGGCGATGTCGCGATCGAGGCCGCTGATATTGGTATAGGTGTGGTGCAACATGTTGTGTTGCACTTTCCAGGTGAAGACGCTGTTGCCGAGGAGGTTCATGGTCCAACCTAGCAAATTGTTGAGCCATTTGTGTCTGCTGATCGCCTCGTGGGCGCCCCCGTGCATCACGCACATGCCGATGCCCGCGAGTCCGATTCCTGCCACGAAGGGCATCGTCGCAGCAAGCCATCCCGGCATAGGCAGGGTGAGCACCAAGACAAATGGCACGATGTACAAGGCAAGCATATTGGCAGCTTGGAAAAAGACCGCTGTGTTGGCTTTGGTCGAGATCCCGTTTTCCTTGAAGTAATTGGCGACATTTTTACGCAGGGCCATCGCAAATTGCTGCTCCTGCTTGTCTTGGGCTATAAACCGCGCTTTTTTCATTCCAAGGTATTTCAACCAAAAGGACGGGTGCCTAGCATAGAGCACCCCAAAAACAGCGCAAAGGTCGTCAAAGTTGGGTTACAAATTGCAGTGGTTGAGTGATTTGGCATAATTTATTTCGCATTGGCAATACAAGCCGCCAACGAAAGCAGGGAACGCATTCGCTCAAATGTCAATGCAAATTGGAGATTGGGCGACTCAATCTTTGCGATGCCCTATTGAAATGGAGATTGGCCACAATTGATCCCTCCTTCGCGGCCAGCAGCAACGTTTGCAGCCAAGCATGCTGAGCTAGATCGGTAAAGGGAAGACCCCATTTCTACATCCTCTGGACGAAAATTTTAATTTTTTTTTAAGGTTGATGTAAAGCATGATAAAAATCAGTAATTTTCAGAGCACGTTGGAGTAGAGGTGATTCCACGCGTAAATCGGTTGGTATTTTCACTTGTTGCTAAATTAGGGGATTGTTCATGAAATCAGTAGTACTACTGTCGTTCCTGCTTTGCTTGTCTTTTTTCGTCCGTCTGCATGCACAGGCTGTTGCCATCAATGGAAGCGGTGCCACAGCCACGCCGTCATCGATTTTGGATGTGAGCTCCACCACCAAGGGGATGTTGTTGCCTAGGATGACTTTTGTCGAGCGAAATGCGATTGGATCTCCAGCAACCGGATTGTTGATTTACCAGACGGATGGTTCATCGGGATTTTGGTACTATACTGGTGCGACTTGGATTCGCCTGGGCAACGGG
>JANPHP010000208.1:0-66970 GCA_031424495.1 Bacteroidota bacterium
TCCGCAATGGAGTCGAGATCGGCAAGGTAATGCGTGACTTTGAGGTACTCTGCGCTTCTGGGCTTCCCGGAACTAACACCCTTCCGGTCCTGTCTGGCCCGCTCCACCTTACTGGGGCTGCGCTGGTCGGCAACGATATCGTAGTACCATTTGGCGGTAGTTTTTGCGCTGATTTCCATGCAACCGATGCCGATGCAGGCGATGCCACGGCGATCAGCTGGATGAGCGACCTTCCTGGTGCCACGCTTACCGATACCTTCGGCACAGGTCCCGATACCGTCTTGGCAATCGGTCCATGGGCGCGGCTTTGCTGGACCGCTACGCTCGGTGCTTACACAGATACCATCACGATTACTGCGATCGACACCGCCTATCAGCTCAACAATATGATCATTGGACGCTATGCCATCAGGGTGGCTGATACGAGCCGAGTTTGGCCTGGAGATGCTGATAACAATTTGGTTGCAGATGCCTTTGATTTGCTACCAATTGGTCTGGCTTTTAGCGATATCGGACCGGCACGCAGCTCGATCTCCAACGCTTGGGCAGGGCAGCCATCTTTTTCCTGGAACGACACGATCGTGGGCGGCGTCGACAAAAAATTCATCGACTGCGACGGTAGCGGCCTCATCGACAACGACGACACACTTGCAATCACACTCAATTATGGCCTCACGCATACCAAGGGAAATGTGCCTGTGGCGCGCGGCACTGCGACCGATCCATTGCTCACATTGATCTTGCCAGACAGCGCAAATGTCGGCGACACGATCTGGGCCCCGATCATGCTGGGCGACGCGTCGGTGATGGCAAACAACGTGTATGGCTACGCCTTCAGGCTCCACTACGATGCTTTGATGATCGACAGCAGCACTTTCTGGATCGACTTTAGCAATAGCTGGGTGGCTACAGGCGGCAATGCGATCGACATCGCCCGCAATCAACCTATCCTCGACCTCTGCGATGCAGCTCAGGTGCGCACCACACACACGGCAGTCTCCGGCATGGGCCAAATCGCTCGGGCACACTTTGTGATCATCGACAACATCGACGGTAAACGTGCGGCACTTGATTCTGCCACGCTCAACATTGACTTCATCGACGTGCGCATCATCGGGCTCAATGGCGAACTCATCGCAGTCGATGCACAGTCTGATTCGATGACCGTCTATGACCGCACCACTGACAATGTCAGTCCTGTCGCTGCGGTTGCCATCGATGTCTATCCCAATCCTGCGCACAATCTCCTGCACGTGAAAGCAAAGGGCCAATTGCTAGAGCAGGTCGAAGTCCTCAACCTTCAAGGGCAATTGCTGATGCACCAAGCCGGTAACCAAGCAGAGCATATCAAGCTCGACATGAGCGAACTCGCACAAGGCATGTACTTTGTGCGCGTGCAGACGCAAGGCAACTGGACGGTGAAAAGGATCGTCGTAGAATGATTTATTGGGTTTGATAAGGATTTAATTTCCAAATTTTGAGAGAATGCCGGCACGTGAGTGTCGGCATTTTTGATTGGGGTACACGCAAATCCGCTGGCGCTAATTGTACGGAGCGTGAAACTTGGCCCACATCTTGGAGCCGCAGCGAATTCCGGGCGAGCCTGATGCTTGCCAAATGGATTTGTGCGATGCCACCCCCCGCTAGCAGCAAGCAATGCTAAGGTATTTGGGTCAATGCGTACAAGCTGCTTTCATTGGCCAACGCATTTGCGCCTTGCCCCAAATAGGTTGAAGGTCGGATAGCCAAAGGGCGTTCTTGAGCCTCTGATGTGGGAATGGAGGATTTTCTGCGGATACAAGTCCTGCAGCATTCAATTCGGATACCCAGGATCCAACTCAGCCTGCTTGGCAACCATCGCGCTGCGCACGCGCTCGACGAGTGTAGGCACGTCCTCGGGCGTCATGCCCGCGGTGGAGATGGCTTCCAAAAAGTGTTGTGTGATCACGCCGGGCCACATTTTGCCAAATTGCGCTTGGGGCATGATGCGGCGGGCATTGATGGTGACGATGGGCAATACCGGAACCTGTGTGGCCACCGCAAGCTTGAATGCGCCATCAAAAAAGGGCTGCATCGGCTCTTGGGTGCGGTTTTGAGTGCCCTCGGGATAGATCATGAGCGTTTCGCCGAGTTGGATGCTCTCCACCATGCGCTCGTAACTTGCCTTGCGGCTCTCGGGGCTGCTGCGGTCGACCATGACACCCGAAGTCTTGAAGATAAAGCCCATGATCGGCACTTTGAGCAATTCGCGCTTCGCGAGTGTGCGAAAAGGCGCGCGAATGTTCACATAAGACACGGGCGTGTCGAGGAAACTGTTGTGGTTGGTGACCATGACCATGGGCGTATGACCATATTCATCCTTCCAACCGACCTTGCGAAAACGGATGCCGCAAATCAAGCCCCAAAACCACGCCCAATGGCCCAAGATGAAATCGCTGTAAGGCAAAGCCTTGCGACGCGACAAAAGCTTGCCCCACAACAACAGGAAAAATGCCCATAGCATCGTGGAGATGAAGGTGGTCGCCACCCAGACGACATAGATTTTTTGGAGAACCTTTTTGATAAGCGTTTACCTTTGAATCAAAATGCGTTGGCTGCCGACGCGGCCCGCCTCGTCGCGTACCGTGACCAGGTACCAACCGCTTGCAAGATAAGCCTTTTCGAGCGCAACAGTAGCCTGATTTTCGACGGTCTCGACATGTAATAGCTGCCCATCACCGTCACACATGCGGATTTCATATTTTCCCGTCGGCATGGGCAATTCCAGCTGGAAACGGCCATCGTTGGGGTTGGGATAGACTTTGAGGGAGAAGGTGGCGGGCTCAGGTGAGGCTGCGACAAAGTCTTCATAGGTGCCGAGCGTATAGTCGCCGGGCCGCAGGTAAAAGGCCAGCAGATTCCCGATTTTATCGGCAGGACTGCCAGTGTTGCGCTGAAAATTGGTGACCTGCTGCCAATCGTAGGCGGCCGACGGCCGGTAAAAAAGCAGCAGCGAATCTTCGCCATTGGTCATCCAAGTATGGTCGAGCAAGCCTGCAGTCTGCGAGGTGGAGCCATTGTAGAAAAATTTGCCTTGGCTGTGAAAGCCATTCGGAAAGATGCCACGCACGGTCCAATACCTCGAGTTGCTGAGCTTCACACCTGGCCGTGGCGACCAAAAGCTATCTGGCGCGACCCAATTGTGGGTGACCTGCACCCAAGCGCTGTCGATGAGGCTATCGACCACCAAATCAAGCCAAGTGTTTGCAAAGCCGTGCGCGCCGATCGTGCGGATGGTTTTGTAGTTGTCGGTTGTGGCGTCGGCGACCCACTCCTCGGGGTCGATCACCACGGCCACAGGCATGAACATCCAGCCGATGTGGATGGAATCGGTCGCTCCCGTAATCACCACATTGGTATCCAGCCGCTCCCAATTGGCACCCAGAAAACGCACGGGCACGACCAATGAGTCACTGTAAACCGTCGCTGCCCCCTTGAGCCGCTGCCGGAAAAACATATACGTATGGTCCAATCCGCCAGGAAGCACATAAAAGGAATCCAGCGAAACGTGGACGAATCCGCCCTGATGAACCCAGGAATCGAAGAAATTTTGAAGGTTGCGGCCCGTGTAGGCCTCCAAGCTCAAGCGCAAGCTGTCGCTGTTCACATGCCCCCAGCGGTGGGTATCGAGGTATTGCGTGACGGCTGGGAAGAATGCCGCATCGCCCAATTGCCCACGGATGCTGTGGGCGACGAGCGCGCCACGGCTGTAGGTCGTGCGCCCATAAGTGTAGGCGTGAGGCATGGCCGAGAGCGGCTGGTAGCCGCCATCCTCGACATAAGCACGCCGCAATACATCGCTGTGGGTGCTGCGGTTGTAGTTTTTGTAGGCCGCAAAGCCGTAGGCAGCTTCCTCAAAAATCGATTCGCAATAACTCGCCCAGCCTTCGTTGAGCCACATTTCGCCCTCGTTTTCGCAGGTGACCAAGTCGCCAAACCAATGATGGCTCGCCTCATGTGCCCAAATCGTCTCATAAGCGATCCCCTGACTCAGCAGCACACGTGGATAGGCGATATTGGTGGCATGCTCCATGGCGCCAACGCTGCCGGTGACAGGTTCGTTCACGATGACATAACCCAACCTTTCCCAAGAAAATGCGCCAAAATGATTTTCAAATGCAGCGATTCCGGTGAGGAGCCGCTGCGCCTGCGTCTTCGCGGGCGTTGTGTCCGATGCTTGCGCATAGATGTCATAGGGGAGCGTGTCGCCCGAAATACTCACAAATGTGCGCGCGACATGCTGGTAAGGCGCCACGCCAAACCCTGCCAAATAGGTCGGGATGTTGTCCCTAAGCTTCCAATGCCAAGTTTTGCTGTTGCCGCCGGCGTTGGTTTTGGAGAGGAGCGTGCCGTTGCACACAGCCGTGAGGCTGCTATCGACCCGAATGTAGAAATCAAAATAGGCGCGGTCCACAAAGTTGTCCTTGCAGGGAAACCAACTGCGGCCATAGACGTGGGGGTCGGTCGTGAGCCCGACACCGAGGTTGAAGACATAGGTGGTTACAAAATACAATCCCCCAAAACCGCCAGCATCGAGCACACTGCGGCCTTGGTACCACACGGTGACGTCGACACTGTCGCCCAAGCCCGGCGCAACCGCTGGGTGGATGGCGAGCAGGGTGTCGTCATAGGAATAGGTCGTCGATAAGCCGTTCACTTTGACGCTATCGACCTGGTAATGCAGCAGGTCCAGGGTAATCGTGCTCAGGCTATTGACGGTCGAGATGAGACGCACGTCTGTGTGCGCATGGATGCTCTTGAGCGTGGTCGCATTGATGATCGTGTCGACGTGTATGCCATAGTGCAAAACGTCTAACGAATCGGAATTGGTTGCTTTGGCTTGCAGGCCAAAAGCGAGCAGGGCAAGGAGGATGTAAACGTGGCAGCGTTGCAGCATATTCTTTTTGGAGTAGGCTTACAATTTAGGAAAGAAATTGCGACGGTGTGCTGAGATGGACGCAAAACATCTGCTCGGTGTCGTGGGATAGCCGCACACCCGCTCATTCCAACCGAATGAGGGTCTGATCGATTTCATCCCGCAGCGCCGGTGCAACACCGACCGCATCTGCAAATTTTTTCCATTGGCTTACCGTGGCGCTGATTTCTTGGATGGCTGCCGCTGCTTTTTTGTTCTTGATGGATTTGCCGATGGTGAGCAGGTCCTGGGTGGTGATGTCGGTGCGCTTGCCATTCATGCTCAGTGCATGCTGGCTCACCCATTGATGCTGGGGCTGGTAGGCGTGGCAAATATCGTAGGCAGGTGCCAATTCCCAGCGTCCATCCCGCTTCAACCTGAAACCAAAGTTTTTGGTATGGTCATCGCAGTTGCGCGCCACTACATTAAAGACCATTCTCCTAAACATCTGCTCGGCTTCGGGATAAGACATTTTGAGCTCGCGCATGGTCTGAAAAAGCTGCTCATAGCTGAAGCTTGTGATGCGATAGTAGTCGAAGTGCTTCATGGCGCAAAGGGTCTGCACATGATGCTTGGTCGAGCCGCCTTCACGGTCGAAACGCTTGGTCATGAAATGTGCCCTGCCGTTTTCTTCCAATAGTCGCGAGGGCATCATGTCGATACCACAGGCGGTCGCCATGTTGTAGTAGGCCATCTCGACCCTGCCGTAGCCCTTGCTATTGCCCAATTGTACATCACTCACGCCATCGAGTTTGAGCAACCAATGCTCGAAACCCTGCGGGGCGTTGGTCTGTCCAGATCTCACTTCTCCCGTTTTTTCATTGTAGGCAATCACAGCTTTGGGCCTCACTCCACCTGCAGAGGTGCCTATTCTCAGAATTTCCAAAATGGCCTTTTCTTCATCTCCTTGCAGATTTGTACTAAAAATCTCCTTTTTGGACAGCATCTTTTGGGCAATGTCGACCAAGCTTTCAATTTCGATCGAGAACGTTTTTTTACTTTCGCCGAATGTCGCAGGCTCAAACTCAAGCGCTCCCATCCCTCGGGTGCCGATGAAGCAGAGCATTTCTACGGGGTTCATGCTCTCGGATGACCGACCTTGTTGTGCCAGCCATACCTTGATCAAATCATTCCCGTAGCGATCTGGAAGCGCATCTGCCAGCAAGCCCGGCAGGCCCTTAAAGGTATCAGATGCAGCATCGGCCTGCTTTCTCAATGCGGGAAAGCTAAAAAGCCTCTTGGCGGATTGCGTAGGCATCTGCAAAGGCGCCAGCTCCCAATCCAAATTTTTGAACTTTGGATCGTACTCAAATGTTGCGATTCCACGCACCTCATCCCAGGCCACGGCCCCCACCAATTCTCCCCAAATCTTGACATAAGCCGTATTCATGGTTACCAGTCGCTATCTTTTGCACCACTTGATTTTGAGCCACTTGCTCTTTTTCTAGCTTTACGCTCCATTTTGGCCAATGCCAATGGGCTGATGGTCGTAGGCAATGCAAATACATCCATCACCTGCAATTGATCCAAGGCTCGGAGCACCTGCAGCAAGCTGCCCAGCGTGACGGCTCCTCCCCTTTCAAGCATGCTCAATGTCGATCGGCTGATGCCCGCAGCTTGTGCCAAGGCGTCTTGGCTTTGGTTTTGTTCTAGCCGATGATGCTTCACAAAATTTCCAATGTGCACGGCCAATCCCGTGTCGCTCATCGAAGTCCAGTTTTTGTATGAAATACCAGTCATTAAGGGAAATTATTCAAGACTATGCATCATATCTCATACAAAGATATGAAAAAAAATCAAAACAAAACATTCTGAATGAAATATCATTCAAAGAGGCTACAAAATGAGCTTAATGCATGAAATATCATTCAATGAAGGCGCTTTTTGCGATGCTTGTTTGGGGGAATTTGGCCATCCTAGACCCTACCTTTTCTCAGGCGATGTCCTTCAAAAAGCCATACTTTTTGCGGTACTGGTCGAGGTAGGCTTTCACGGCCTGGTGCTCGGGCTTTTGCAAGGCTGGATCGTCTTGGATGAGGGTAAATGCGGCCTCACGGGCGATTTCAAAAAGCTCGCCGTCTTCCAGAAAATTCGCGAGGCGCAATTCGGGGATGAGGCCGCTCTGCCGTGTACCGAGAAAGTCGCCGTGTCCCCGCAGTTTCAGGTCGATTTCTGCGATTTTGAATCCATCTTGGCTGTCGACCATGGCGCGCAGACGCTTTTTCGCATCTTCGCTGGGTTTGGCACCACACATCAGAATGCAATAACTCTGGTCACCGCCCCGCCCTACCCTACCCCGCAACTGATGCAGTTGCGACAAGCCAAACCGATTGGAGTTCTCGATGACCATGATGGAGGCATTGGGCACGTCCACGCCGACCTCGATCACGGTGGTGGCCACCAAGATTTTGGTTTCTCCGCGCTTGAAGCGCTGCATTTCCCAATCCTTGGCCTCAGATTTCATGCGGCCATGCACGATGCCCACCTTCTCGATCCCAAATCTGCGCGAAAGCGCCTCATGGCCTTCAGTCGCCGCAATGAGATCAAGTTTTTCATTCTCCTCCACCAATGGATAGACCACGTAGACCTGCCGACCTGCATCCAACTCCTTTTGCATGAACCCAAAGACCTGCAGGCGCTGGGCCTCGGTGCGCACCGCTGTCATGATGGGCTTGCGCCCGGGCGGCAGCTCATCGATCTTGCTCACGTCGATGTCCCCAAACAGCGTGAGCGCCAATGTCCTCGGGATCGGCGTCGCCGTCATGACCATGTTGTGGGGGTTCAATTCGGCTTTGCCCCAGAGCTTGGCACGTTGCATCACCCCAAACTTGTGCTGCTCGTCGACGACCACGAGGCCCAGCCGCTTGAAGCGCACATGGTCCTCGATGAGGGCATGGGTGCCCACGAGGATGTCGATCACGCCCTCGCGCAGCTCCAGCAGCAGCTGAGTGCGGGCTGCGCCCTTTACGCTGCCGGTGAGCATCGCCACCTTGAGCCCTAGCGGCGCGCAATAGGATTTGATTTTGGAGTAGTGCTGCTCGGCCAAGATTTCGGTTGGGGCCATCATTGCGGCTTGGAAACCGTTGTCGATCGCCAATAGGATCGACATAAAAGCCACCATGGTCTTGCCGGAGCCGACATCGCCTTGCACGAGGCGATTCATCTGAATCGGCCGCTTGAGATCGTTTCTGATCTCGCGCAACACGCGCTTCTGCGCGCCGGTAAGCTCAAAAGGAATGTGATGCTCAAAAAAATCATTGAAATGCTTGCCGACCGTGAGAAACGGCTGGCTGGGCCGCAGCGGCTGCTCGACGAGCTTGCGGTGCGCCATGATCAGCTGAAAAAAGAAGAATTCCTCAAATTTGAGGCGGTCTTGGCCCTTTTTCAGCGATTCAAAATCTTCAGGAAAGTGGATTTGGTAAAAGGCGTCTTTGCGCGACAGCAATCCATACTGCTTCTTGATCCACGGTGCGAGGTTCTCGGTGATTTCCTCCTTGCCATTTTCCAACATGCTGGAAATGATCGATCTAAACCCCTTGGAGTCCAATCCAGCCACCTTCAACTTTTCCGTGCTGTTGTAGAGGGGAATGATTTTGAGGCTGTGGAGCAATTCTTCAGGGCTTTTGCCTTTTTCGATTTCAGGGTGGGCAATCTGGATCTGCCGCCCAAAGATGCGCGGGCTCCCGAAAATGACGATTTCCTCCCCGATTTTGAGGCTTTCCTTGATGAATTTCAGGCTTTTGAACCAGACGAGCTCGACCGTGCCGGAGCCATCAGAGAATGTGGCGCTGAGCCGCATCCCTTTGTTGCCTTGCTGTTCTTCAAAGGAGATGATCTTGCCAAGCAAGGTCACCTGTGCCATTTCTGAACGAATATCGCGAATGCGGTGCACGAGCGATCTGTCCACGTATTTTCTTGGAAAATAGGAAAGTAAATCACCAAAAACAGAGATTCCGACCTCGCTCGCAAGCAATTCGGCACGCTTGGGGCCCACCTTTTTGAGGTAGGTGATTTCTTGTTTCCAGAAATTGAAGACTGCCATGCGCTGCAAAAGTAGGAAAATCAGCCGAGGACAGTCCACGTTTGCAATTGATTGCTGCCGTTTTCATATCCATATCGACCTATTTTCAAGGCAGTGACCGGAAATCCATGCCAGCTACCCGAGAAAAAGGTCGCATTCAGGGCAATCGATCCTGCCCTTGGGAACACGCGCCTCACAGGCAGGGCAAGTGCTAGGGAGTTGTGAGGGATGAATGTCGAAAATATCCAAGAGACTTTCTTCAGCCTCGGCTTTGAGCTCTTTGGGGATCAAGAATTCCATGGGCCCAGCAAACGCCCAGGCAGCATCGCCATAGATGCCAAAAAGATTGTCTCCGCGCATGTGATAGGGCAGGCGTGCACGGTCTAGCAGCATCTGAATGCGTATCGATTCCCCGAGGTTGCGCGCACTTGCGATCGGGATCAGCTCCACCCTTTGCTCGGTCATCGTGTCATTGGGTTACAGTGATCGGCGTAGTCTCAATCACATTGCTGACATTGCCGGCGCGATCGGTGATGTAGACTTGGTACACGAGCGGCTCTTGGGAAGCCTCAAAGGGAGGCGTGGCTAGCAAAATCTTCATTTCCCCTTGTATCGATGGTTTGCGGGTCTTGGGGGTCAAGCTTTCAAAGGCAAAAGCCGTGATGCGGCCTGGATTATTTGCAAAGGCTGCCCGCGTATCGATGATGAAGAGGTTATTGACCAAGTCGCCTTCATAGCCGAGATCACCGTCGCCATCTTGATAGTGAAATGTGATCTCAATCTCGTCTGAGGTGAATTGTTTAGCAACAGCCGGCGTGATGCTTACCAAAGTGATCTCGGGGGTGTTGGGGAATACAGGCTTGTCGTTGCAACCGACGAGCAGCAAAAAAGCGAGCGGGATGAAGAGTGACTTTTTCAATTCCAATCAATTGAAGTTCAATTTACGGAGAATCTCCATAAGATCAATACTGTGTACAAAAACGGAATTCAAGGGCAATTGTTACGGTATTTTCCAGAATAGAAGATGATTGTTATCACCCATTGGGCTATTCGTAGGGAATCATCTCAAAACTACCCAAACCGAGGTCCACAATGATGGTCATGGCCTCTTGGGCATGCAATTTATAGGTGAGGCTGGAAAATGTATTGTCGCTGCTCTGGATATAAGCATCTGGAATGTCTGCCGACGAAAATACGGTGCCATTGATGACAATTTTGATCGGGGCATCCTTGTGTACCAAGAGCGTGCATTTTCCTGCCCCCACGTCGATGCGCACTGTGGATTTCGCATGCATTTCGGTGCCTACGACGATTTTGGTGTCGCCCATTCCGTTTTCGATGTGCACTTGCTCAGCGCGCGCGCATTCGAGATTGCGGATCACGATCTTGGACATGCCATTCACGACCGTGAAATATTTCATCGGCACGGCATTGGGCTTGGAGTAGCTGATTACGACATCTGCCGCACCGGAAACGATCTCCAAAGCCATCATCCGCAGGTTGCTCAAATCCAACCGGGCGCTTCCATAGCCGAAGTTCATTTTCATGGCCATCGGCGCAAGCGGATCTGCCGCGATGTCCATGATATACTTGGCGGGGTCATCGTCGATCGTCATGCTGCCTGACACCTGGTAGCTCACAATCGAATTGCTGCCACCACGCAAAGCTCCTTGACTTTGAAAACTACTTGTTTGGGTTTGACTCCCCATGGACAGCGTCGTGCGTAGGTGCTGCTGTGGAGTCGTATCGACGTCGCAAATGGGATCGGGCTTGTCGGTAGGCAGATGATATCGAGCGATTGTAGCTCCTGGGCAATGCGCCGGCGAGATGAAAGTCTGGCCCAATGGCATTTGAATGAAGTACTCATTCAGCTCAAAAAAACGGCTTGTAGGGATCGTATCAGCGTGTACCTGCTTTTGGCAAAGGCCAACAGCAGGTAAAATCATAGCGATACTAGCACCCAACACCATCCGAAACATGACCGTTCTTACGATCTAAATCCAATTAGGTTGGGGGTAGGTGCAAAAAAAAATCCCTATTTTTTGCGGGATCACTCGCTGAAAAAATTTGGGGCGGCAAGATCATTCTCCCTGCCACCCCAACTGTAATCACCAACCCAGTATTTACAATTTGATCACCTTGTGAATGAGCTTCTCGCCTGCACCTTGCACACTCAAGTAGTATGCGCCACGATTCAAATCATTGAGATCTAGGTGCATGGAGTTACCGCCGATGATCGCATCCATCACGAATGAACGATCGACCTTTCCAGTCACATCAAAAAGGATGACCTTCACGGGCTCGCTGCGTGGACTATAGAAGGTGAAATCAATTGCGCTTGAAGTCGGATTTGGACCGATGTTTCCCCAAGTAATCGCCTCAGGCTTGAAATAATTCACTTCGATGATTTCGGAGTCATACGATGCGCCATTGCGATCGACCTGCACGATGCGGTACCAATTGCTGCCAGTCACCGGAGCTGGATCAAAAAATTGGTACCTCACTTGGGCGCTTGAGTTACCGGCGGATGGGAGCTCACCGATCGATTCAAAACTCACTTGGTCTATGGACCGCTCCACGATCATGTAGTCGGTGTCCACTTCTCTCAAGGTAGACCATTTTACATTGATGCCAGCTGTGGAGCGTATGCCCTCGATATCTCCCCATAGCACTGGGAAACTACTGAAATCAATTTTCATATCGGGATTGGGATAACATCCACCAATTGGATTACCTCCGCCCTCAGCTCCAAAAACGCGAATGGAGTCTGGAATTCGATTGACCGTGAATGTGAAATTGTTACACCAGGCCCTTGCATTGCCGCAGGCAACCGTTGTGGATACGCAGCCAAATCCGCTGGTGCCGCAGCCCGTGGCGGTATAGCCCACGATGCTTCTCGTTCCAAATGGCCCTCCTGCTGAAAGCGAACCGTTCATCAAACAGTTATTGGGTGGTGGTCCATTGAACGAAGCGGGAGTAAAAGCAGTCACGATCACACCGGGGAGATTGTCCCAAAAACCAAACAGCATGTTTGTTGTGCCTTGGTCACCGCCTTTGGTGGCGCCGGTGATGCCCGTGCCAACGCAAAGCCGCACCCCGATCACGAAAGGGCCAGACCCAGAAAACGATGTGAATGTGACATCTGACAAGTTGCAAGCGCGAACAGCGCTACCTGAAAGCAGAATTGAAAACAAGGCAAGCGTAAAAATTTTGGGAATGTATTTTTTCATAATTCTAGCTTCCTTTCGATGACTAAGTACCGGTAATGGCCTAGTGGCCTAAATTTCGATAAACTCAATCTACGTAGAAAAAGGTGATTTTGGATCACCCATCAGGTTACAAAATCATTCGACTTCTTACAGCAATCCCCTCGTTTTCAAGGCTTAAAAGGTTTGAGAACTGCGGCATTGCCTGTGTAGGCCCAAAGTCTTCTTAGCTTATTGCTACGGTAGCACCGCTTGCGCAGTCCTGCGACAGATCTTCCAGAGAGGCAAAAAAAAGCAAGTGGCATTGCGACCGATCCGGTTGCAATGCCACTCCTTTTGTACAAACTATTCCTTAGTGCTTAACGATTTTGCGCGTGAGTCGATCTCCTGAGCCAGTGAGGCTCAAAAAATAAGCCCCACGGTTGAGAGCGGCGAGATCCAAACGAATAGCGTTACTGCCGTAGACAGCGTAGATCGATTGGGATACCATGACTTTGCCAGTGATATCGCATACGACAAGATTCATGGGCTGCGCAATGGGACTGTAGAATGACAAGTTCACAAATTCCGCTGCCGGGTTGGGGCCTACGCTTCCCCAAGCGATGGTACTTGGTTTGAAATAATCGACCTCCACGCTGCGGGAATCGTAGGAACCGCCTGCAACATCGACCTGCACAATTCGGTAAATATTGGAGCCGAGCATCGGTGAGGCATCGAAGAACTCGTAGCGGGTAAGCGCCTGCGAGGTGCCGACGGCAGGTAGCTGCCCGATCGTTTGGAATTCGCCATTTTCATCGGCCCGCTCCACGATCATGTAGTCGGTATTCACCTCCCGCACGGTGGACCATTGAACGTTGACACCAGTTGGCACCGTTACGCATTCGATTTCGCCCCAGATCACTGGAAAATGCGACAGGTCGATCAACATATCAGGGTTTGGAAAACAACCTCCAATCAAATTGCCAGCTCCCTCTACGCCAAAAACGCGTATCGAATCAGGAATGCGATTAAGCGTAAAAGTGAGAAGCGTGCACCATGCTTGCGCGGGACCGCAGGCAGCCGCGCTGGTGGTACAGCCATAACCTGCAGTTCCGCAACTGCCAGTGTACGCGATCAGGTTTCTCGTGCCATACGTTCCTCCAGGCAGTAGGTTCCCCGTCAGCACACAGTTGTTGGGTGGCGGGCCTACTAGCGTATTGGGAGAAAATGAAGTCACAATTGGCCCCGCTACAGGATCCCAAAATCCAATGGCGATATTGGTTGTTCCTTGATCACCGCCCTTAATTGCGCCAGTTACTCCCAAACCGACACAGAGACGTGCCGTGATGGTACAACTTTGCCCCAAACCTTGGGTGAGCGTCAAAAATGTGAGATCGGAAAGGTTGCATGCAAATCCTCTGCTGCTATTGAGCACCAAAGCGAGCAATGCCACCAGAAAGATTTTGGGAATCGATGGTTTCATATTGTAATAGTTGTAGTTGTTGTAAATGGATGATATAAAACCCCTCGGGAACAACACAGGTCGCTCCCGAGGGGTTTTATGCCGCTTAGAGCTTGACGATCTTGCGGGTGAGTTTATCGCCTGACCCACTGAGGCTCAGGAAATAGGCTCCACGATTGAGCGTCTCAAGATCGAGCCTGATGGCGTTGCCGCCATAGGCAGCATTGATCGATTTGGAGATCACGAGCTTGCCCGTGACATCACAAAGCATCAAATTCATCGACTGTGGAGTAGGACTGTAAAATGACAAATCCACAAAATCTGTAGCAGGATTGGGACCGACGCTGCCCCAAGTGATTGCACTGGGCTTGAAGTAGTCAATTTCAATGATTTGTGAATCATAGGAACTTCCGGCTGCATCGACCTCCACCACGCGGTAGAGATTAATTCCTGGCAGTGGTGCCCGATCAAAAAATTCATAGCGCGTTACTTCTTGCGCATTGCCGACCGAAGGCAGTTGGCCAATGGAGCTAAATGCACCGGACTCATCGGCGCGCTCGACTGTCATGTAGTCGGTATTCACCTCCCGAACGGTTGTCCATTTGACATTGACACCTGCGGTGGAGCGAATCCCTTCAATATCTCCCCAAATCACAGGAAAGGCAGACAAGTCGATTTTCATGTCGGGGTTGGGATAACAACCGCCCAAGAAGTTGCCGCCGCCCTCAGCTCCAAATACACGAATCGAATCGGGAATGCGGTTCAAGGTGAAACTAAAATTGGTACACCAAGGCTGTGCGTTGCCACAGGCGACAGTCGTGGTTACGCAACCATAGCCACTCGCTCCGCAGATAGCGGGCATTGCATAGCCGATAAAGCTTCTCGTACCGAAGGCGCCTGAATTATTGACGCCACCCGTCATCAGACAGTTGGTAGGTGGTGGCCCAGTTATCGTCGCAGGTGAGAATGACGTCACGATCGCCCCCCCTACAGGATCCCAGAAGCCGATACCGATGTTGGTGGTGCCTTGGTCGCCTCCTTTTGTTGCGCCGGTGATACCCAATCCGACGCAGAGCCTAGCAGTAATCGTACAGCTCTGTCCCACTCCTTGTGTGAGCGTGAGAAAGGTGAGGTCAGATAGGTTGCAAGCAAAGGCACCATAATTGGTCAGTAGCAGCGTAAACAAAGCTGCTACAAAAATCTTGTGGGTCGAATTTTTCATCATTCCAGATTCCTCATTTTTAGGAAAATATCCATGACTCGCTGATTGATCGATAGAATCTATAGACACTTGGCATCAAAGATGGTCAATTTTGCGCGAAATTCCAAATTTATCTTGAGCTTGATACAGGCCTTTCCATCACCCGATATTACAGCCTTTCTTGAGGCAAATCAGCGGATAAATGGGAATCAAATCAGCAATCTCATCAGCCTGTCCGAAATTGCAATGAACATCAGCTAGCATTATTTTCATGGACAGACAACCGACCGCCGAAATTAGGCTTAATCAGTTGTTGATCAATTTATAAGGTCCAAAAATGGCTGCATTCACCCACTTAAAGAATCATCCCCGTCTCGCTAATTTCGTCTATTCAGCAGTCTTTTTGCTGAACCGTAGCGCATCTTGAGAAAAACATAGAAATTGCGCTCAAAATCTGCAATCGGTGCACGAAATCGAACCATTTTACGGGTGGCTAAGCTACTACACCAACGAGGATGACGACAACTCGCCCTTCCAATCGGCCGAGCACAGTGCGTTTCATTTTGACAAAGGCGTCTATGAATACCTTGCGCATCCACTCTGGGACGACATCGGCTCAGATGGGCTGCTTGTGAAGATCCTCTTTGCAAATTATGAGCAAGGATTCGCAATCGTCGAGCTATTTGGCGTGTGGAATGACCTGATTCAGAACGACTATCGCCTACTGGCTGAGAATTGCATCACCTACTTGGTCGATGCCGGCATCAACAAGTTTGTTTTCATCGTGGAAAATGTACTCAACATCTACCTCGATGCCGACGACTACTATGAGGCATTGCAAGAGGAACTCGAAAACGGCTGGATCTGCCTGCTGCGCCCACGCGAGCATGTGATCGCCGAGATCGAGCAGTATGACCTCGGGCACTATTTTTTCTGGTCAGAAGATCTGGACGCGCTCAATTGGCGCAAACTCAAGCCTTGGGAACTGTTTGCCGTCGTCGAATCCAAGATGAGCAAATTGTTGAATTGAGGACATGCATTGAGGACATGCACAGCCCAGAGAATGGGGCAAAGAAAACGGCCAAGACATCGCTGTCTTGGCCGTTTTCTTTGCAAAAGTCAGTCCTCAGAAGACATATTTCATCTGCAGATTGAAGTTGCGCTGCTCGCCGATCACACCTGGAATCATCGCCCATTCCTTGTTGAGCGCATTCTTGGCACTCATCGATACCGTGAACGCTTGGGTCACCTGTGTGCTGACGATAAAATCGTAAATGCTGTAGCCCTTCATGTGGCTGAGTACCCAATCTGCGGTACCCGGTACACCAATGTACAAGAACTGATCGATTGCCAGCATCCGTGATTTGTACCTGTAATTGCAAGTGAGGCTAAATTTGCCATACCCAATTGTGGCTGATGCCCGATTGAGCCACTTGCTGCGGTATTTCAGGACCCTAGGGTTGTCATCGCGGTGAAACCACTTATCCGACGGTGAGTTGAGCGCCGTGAGCATACCCAATGCCTCGAAGGTAAAAGGTGCGCTTTGTGGCCCTACAGTATTCAACAAATCTACCTGTGCAGTGTCGATGCCCGGATTCAGATTCGCTGGATCCATGTAAGTGATGCCGCCATTGATGTCTAGGTGCAATTTGTTGAAGGTAAACTGTGCCAAGGCGGTTACCTCGACCCCGGTGATGCGGGCACGTGAGTAATTGCGCGCAGCAAAGACGGGAGTCGATCCAAACATAAAGGAATCAGGTGGCTGAACGCCAAATTCAATCATGTTTTTATAATCCATGATAAATCCTGCGGCATCGATGTATCCAATCATACCTTTTTTGGCCTTGCCAAACATCAATCCTTGCCTGAAACCGACTTCAGCAGAATAGCCCTTTTCTACCTTCAGATCAGGGTTGGATTCGATCAGGATGCCACCCGCATTTGTATCGAGGTAGCGCTCCGCAATCGATGGGCTACGAAAAGCCTGCCCAAACGAGGCCCTGATATTGGAACCTTTGGTGAATTCATAATTGACGCCAGCCCTGAAAATGGGCGAAGCATTGACCAATGAATCATCGATAAGCCACCTGTCAAAACGGCCTCCCAAAGTCGCCGACCATCTGGAGTTTAGTTTGGCATCTAGCTGTGTATAGGCGGCAGTATTCCAAGAATGATGCTGACCCGCATACAGGCTATCGCCCCTGATCGTATTGTAGCTCAGGGTACCGCCCATCACCAAGGTGAGGCGCTCGTCTAGCATGCGTGTAGAGTAGTTGTAATCGTTGTAATACATCGCATTGTAATTGCTCTGCTGCGTTGAATTTGTATTACTCGTGCGCATCATGCGCCCGTGGTAGCTGTGCAGGTTGCCCTTGGGTGTGAGGTATTTGAAAAAAGGGTCAAAGGTGCCTCTTATATTGAGCTGCGACCGCTTGCTGCTGGTGCCTGCCAACGCTCCAAGTGAGTTGAAGACCGTATCGCCGCCAAAATTGATCAGCGTATCGTCAGGTAAATAGGAATCCCAAAAAACAAAAGTCGTGCTTGAATCAAACCGCACACTGCCATTGATGCCCCAGGTGAACCCATTGAGATTCTTGGGCCGAAATTTGGTCATGATTTGCATGCGACCCTGCGTCGATGCACAATTGTAACGATAGCCCGTATCGTGCCAGAAATCTACCAGGCCAGTAATATCGTGACGACCAACCCGTTGGGAATGAAAAACGTTGATGCCTGCGCTTTTCGCAAATTTTTTGCCATCCCAATCTAGGCTCTTGTCATAAGGCGCATCGTAGGCTTGTCCGCGAAGGCGGATAGAGGTCTTGGGCTTTTCTGGGGCATCGGCCATGATCACGTTGATCACGCCACCCAATGCCGAGGATCCATAGAGCACAGAAGAGGCTCCTTTCATGACCTCCATTTGTGCGATATTGTCAGTTGGGATCATGTCAAACTGAGCGATACCCGCATCTGGCGACATGAGCGGCAAGCCGTCGAGCATGAGCAATACGCGAGACCCGACGCCATTGGCATAGCCTGAGCTGCCCCTGATGCTGGGCTGCCCATCGATGATGTCGACACCCGAGTTTTGCTGCAAGGCGTCCTTGATATCGCTGCTGATCTGCATGTCAACGTTTTTTTGATTGAGCACATCCATCGAACCGGTGAGCCTGGAGATGTTTTCTGAATGCAGCGTAGCCGTCACCGTGACCGGGTCAAACTCGATGCCCTTGGGAGCGGAGACAAAAACGACCTGATAAAGGCTCTTTTCTGGCTCATCGACGATGGTCATCGCGGTATCCTTGGCAAAATCCATGTACTTGAAGAGCAGCCTGTATTGGGTCGCGCGGGGCAATGAAAGCGTGAAGCGACCGATAGAATCTGTCATGGCTCCGATAGCGGTACCCTCCAACTGGACGCTCACGCCAAACAAGGGATCCCTGTCGTTGCCGTCGATGACAGTGCCATTGATCGTCACGTTTTGAGCCCACAAACTGCTCATTCCCAACACCAGCGCCAGGCTCAAAACAAGACGCTTGATCTCGTAAATTTTTATCATTCTGATCCGATTTGATTACGAATATACAGAAAAAGCTAAAACACAACCCAATGCACACGCTATGAACCACTTGCATCCGCCTGAAATCCAAGCTGCCAAACGCGATGAAGCTGGAACCGCAAGGCCCCAGCTTCATCAAAAAAGGAGTGAAATACGATCAGAAAACGTATTTCATCTGGATGTTGAAGTTGCGCTGCTCGCCGATGATGCCAGGCAGGATCGCATATTCAGTATTAAAGACATTTTCAGCGCTCAACGAGATATTGAAGGCCTTGCTAACCTGAGTGGATACGATGAAGTCGACCAATCCATAGCCCTTGTCGTGGGCACGCACCCAGTCAGCTGAGCCTGGTATCGCGACATAGAGGAACTGGTCGATCGCCAGCAGCCTAGACTTGTAACGGTAGTTGCAGGTCACGTTGAAGGGGCCATAGCCGACAGTCGCACTAAAGCGGTTCAGCCACTTGCTGCGGTATTTCAGCACTTTGGGGTTGTCGGTGCGGTGCCCATTAAAATCTGCAGGAGAAAGCATAGCCAGCAACATGCCAAAGGAGTTGCCATTGAAAGGTTGCGACTGTGGACCCAGGGTTCCATACAGATCCACTTGCGCGCTATCTGGCGCTGGGTTCAAGTTCACAGGGTTGGTGTAAGTCAAACCGCCATTGAAGTCAAAGTGAAACTTGTCGCGTGTCACCTGCACCATTGCAGTGGCCTCGACACCCGCAGTGCGCGCGTGTGCAAAGTTCTTGGCCGTAAAAACTGGCTTGGGATTGATGGAGAACTGGTCAGGCGTCTTCACACCAAACTCGATCATGTTGTTGTAGTCCATCACAAAGCCTGCGACGTCGACATAGCCGAGTACCGAGCGCTCTTTGGTGCCCGTCAAGAATCCTTGGCGGAAAGCGAGCTCAGCGGAATAACCTTTTTCAACCAACAAATCTGGATTGGGGGTAATGACCAAGCCACTTGCGAATGTATTGGTGAAGCGCTCTGCGATCGACGGGCTACGGAATGCCTGCCCAAACGATGCACGCACGTTCGTGCCCTTGACGATTTCATAGTTGAGGCCTGCCCTGAAGATCGGCGCACGGTCGGTGCGCGTATTGTCGACGTTCCAGCTGTCGAAGCGACCACCGAGGGTAGCGTTGAGCTTGGCAGTGAGTTTAGCGTCCATTTGCGTATAAACCGCCAGGTTGATCGCGCGGTGCGATCCACCATACAAGCTGTCACCGTTGGCAAAGTTGAATGAGGCTGTGCCTCCCGAGACCCATGTAATGCGGTCGTCCCAAAGGCGCGTGGTGAATTGATAGTCGTTGTACCACATGGAATTGTTGCTTCCTTGACCAGTATCATTTGTATTGATGGTCTTCATGTAGCGGCCCCGGTAGCTGTGTATCTGATTTTTTTTGGTCAGATACTTGATGAATGGATCGACGGCGTAGCGGGTATTGAGTTGTGATCGGGCAGAATTGATGCCCGAGTAGGCCCCGTATGATTGAAATACAGTATCAGAGCTGCCAAATGGGATCATAAAGGGGTTGCTATCGGTCGGCACGGCCTTGTAAGAATCCCAAAAAAGGAAGGTGGTGCTGGAGTCAAATTTCATCGAGGCATTGACACCCCATGTCATGCCAGGGACTGCTTTGGGCCGAAATTTGGTCATGACCTGTGCGCGACCTTCCTGCCCGCCTGTGCCATAGCGCCATCCGCTCTGGCGCCAGTAGTCGCCGAGCACCACGAGGTCGTGGCGGCCGATCTTGCGGCTGTGAAATATGTTGATACCAGCATTCATTGCCGACTTGGTGCTGTCCCAATCCAAAGACTTATCTGCTGGTGAGCCATAAGCAGCTCCACGCAACCTGATCGAAGTTTTGGGCTTCTCTGGCGCATCGGCCATGAGCACGTTGATGACACCGCCGAGCGCACTAGATCCATAAAGCACCGAGCTTGCACCTTTCAACACTTCGATCTGAGAAATATTGTCGGTAGGAATCAAGTCAAACTGCGCATACTGCGCATCTGGCGAGAGCAAAGGCAATCCGTCCAACATTACCATCACCCGACTACCAGCACCATAAGCATAGCCTGAGCTACCCCTGATGTTGGGTTGACCATCAATGATGTCCACGCCCGAGTTTTGTTGTAGGGCATCTTCGATGCGGCTGGAAATCTGCATGTCCACCTTTTTCTGCCCGATCACATCCACCGAGCCGGTGAGGTTGGCGAGGTTCTGGGCGTGCTTGCCCGCTGTGATGACCGTGACATCGAGCGAAAATTCTTTCTTTTGCCCGAGCAGCATCCTGATATTGTATTCTGTCTTGCCCGGCTCAGTCGTCACGACATAGCTCGAATCTACACCGCTGTATTGAAATTTCACCGTGATTGTGGGCGCAGATTCAAGCTGGAAACTGAACCCACCTTTCTCGTCAGTAAAGGCTCCCTTGCCATTGGATAGCGAAACCGAAGCTCCTTCTATCGCCGTAGAATCATTGACATCGAGCACATTGCCCTTGATCGTAATCTGAGCGCGCAGGCTCCAACCACTCATCAAGACTGCAAAAATCAATACCCCAAAAAACTTAAAGGTTATACCTCTTGCCATAGAAATTATAGTTTTGACTCAACGATACTACAAAAAAGGAAAGAACCACCCAAATTTCCTGAGAAATTCAAGTGGTTCTTTCAAGATCAGGCCGAGGCCTTTGAATTAGCGGACGCTGGTAAACTTCCTGGTTTGAACGAATTCGTCACCATTGATGGAGAGTTTCAAGAGGTAGGTACCGCCAGCCAAATCTTTGGAGTCGATCACCAATTCTTGAGCACCTTGGCGCTGCATGCCTTCGCTGAGCACAGCCACTTGGCGGCCGAGCACGTCGGTGACAGTCATTTTCACCACGGCATCGCTGCTCAGGGTGTAGCGCACTGTAGCTTGACCCACGACTGGGCTAGGAGCGATGCTCAGGCCAGCGTTTGCAAAAGGGGAAACATTGCCAGTGGCACCGCTGATGCGATAGTACACAGGAATGTCTTGTGGGATCGACTGCACGCCGACAAAAGGCACAGTCACATAAGCAACACCAGTCACGATGATCGAGTCATAAGCTGGATAGGCGCTCACTGCAGTAGGCGTACCGAAGATCTTCACACAACCACGTGTGAGGTTGGGTGGATTGCTTACGTAGTGGCAGAGTGGGTGGTTTTGGTTGCACTCCCAGTTCAAGCCTGCAGGAATGTTCGCCACTTGGCTCACCAAAAAGCTATCAAAAGCCAAGGTAAAACCAAACAGCACCGTGTCAACTGGAAACACAAACTGCACGACTTGGTTGGCCGCAACGTTTTGTGTCATGTCCATCAGGGTATCGCTAGGATAGATGCCTGGCGAGCTATACTGTGGATCGACGACACAGACTTGTGCCTTAGCAGTAGAGAATTGGCTCAACATCAGAGCCGCAAGCGCAAAAGAGAGTAGTAAAATTTTCTTCATAACGATGTAAAATACAATTGAGTACCCATATTAAGCCAGCAATTTACGAGAATTGTTTTTGAAATGCAAAAAGTGTGCACCGCAGAAATTGGGTCTAGCGGGCTTGATGGGGGTAATAAGCGCCCGTGCGCACCCTGAATGAAGCGCGATCGACTAATCGGACATTTTTCGTAGCTTCGCCACAACCCCAAAAGCATCCAACGCACGCGGGCTCATCCATGCTCAAGAAACTAAGGGTCAAGAATTTCAAGTGCTTCAAAGAGGCCAAAGAGTTTGATTTTGGTCGAATCACATTGCTGCTAGGCGCCAATAGCAGCGGCAAAAGCTCGGTGATGTATGCAGTGCTCGGCGCGATTCAGTCGGGTGAGTTTCCATTTCAGTTTTCTCCCAATGGGAAGTATGTGAACATGGGGGACTATCGGGATATGGTCTGGGGGAATGAGGTGGATCGGGAGATTGAGATTGGGTTGGATCTCGAATTTCCCTTTGGTGAGATTCGGCTGAATAGCACTTGGCTCAATGAGGCTCGCGGCTTGCCTAGGCTCAAGCAGCTCGAGATCGACCACCCATTATTTGAGTCGGAGGTAACGGAGTTGATTAAAGGTGAAGGGTATTCTCTTGTATCCAAATTCAAGGAAAATAGCATCGCTGAATTGATGCCGGAAAGCTTCTACAACATTTCCTCCTTAGAAGCACTTTCTATGAGCCGAATGAATGCCCGATACCATAAGGTATTGGGTACTCCAATCGTGTTTGAGCTGAAAGATCTTGGTGCCATGATCCAATTCGAATCTTCTGAAAAATACAAATCCACTACGGAACCTCGAAAACTGGAGCGGCTGGAAGAAGCTTTAAGGAAATACTTGGCTGATTTTGGGAAATCTGCCTTTCAAGAGTATAATTTCATCTCCTCCTTTCGCCTACATCCCGAGCGCACTTACTACGAATCGACCAAATCTGACCTGCGCGTAGAAAAATTTGGGGAAGGTTACCTGGATCAAATCATGCTGTGGGATGCCAAATACCCTGAAAAGATCGCGGGATTACTGCTTGAGATGCAGGAAATGGATCTGATCGCTGACTTGAAGGCAAACCGTCTGGGCGGAGGCCGCTATGACGTGCAGGTAAAAACGAAGGAAACAGGCGTTTTTGCGGCGCTGAGCGATGTTGGTTTTGGACTCAGCCAATTCTTGCCTGTTTTGGTTGCAGACATCCAATTGGGCAACGAATCGACCTTGTTTGTGCAGCAGCCAGAGAGTCAGCTGCACCCCAGCGTCCAAGCAAATTTTGGCGACTACCTCACGAAGCGCGTGACCGAAACCCAGAAAAACTATGTCGTGGAGACGCACAGCGAATATCTCCTGAACCGCATCAGGCTGAATATCGTGAAGGGACTGCTCAAGCCCGAGGACCTGCAAGTCTACTTTTTGGAAAGCGAAGCAGACGATACAGCGGTTCACAAGATCACCTTCACAACAGATGGCAAAATCGAAGGTGCCCCTGAAAATTTCTTCAAGACCTATTTTATTGACGTGATGGACATCGCCATTCATGCCATACCTGAATGAAAAACGACATTTTCATCGACACCAACATCGCCAGCAGGTTTGCGAATCCACGCGATCCAGAATACATCAAATTATATGATTGGCTGCTCGCTCAAAACATCGCCAATCCCGAAAAGGATGCTCATCTCGTCGTCTCAAAAAAACTACTCGCCGAGTATATCCGCTCCAATAGAGACTTTGACGGTCGCCAAAACATCACGGTGCTAGTTGGATTGCTCCAAAACCAGGGCCGACTTCAGGTAATCAGCAACACTCAAATCAAGGATTTCCAGCAAAAACACTTTACAAAAACCATTGAACGCAAGCTCCTCTGCAACCACGAAGACCGGGAACATATCCCCACTGTCCTACTCTCCGATCGCAAATTCGCGCTGGCAATCGACAAAAACTTTTGTGAAGACCTCACAAAATTCCCGCGATTCGTCGTTTGCGTAGATTCCCGTCCTGAAAACTTGCCCTACGATGAAGATTGGTCTGCAAGGTCCAAATAAGCAGTCCTAAACTTTGTGCCTGCTTGGGGGTTATACCTTGAAATCGAGATAAGGCCCCTCTATGTCCACCCCAACCGTCAATACCCCCGCCCCTGACTTCACGCTCCTCGATCAGCATGGTCGCCCGCAGCGTCTGTCCAAGATCTTGGAAACCAAAGCTGTCGTGCTGTATTTCTATCCCAAAAATGAAACTTATGGCTGTACCAAAGAGGCTTGCGCCTTCAGAGACAGCTATGAGGATTTCACGGATCTTGGCGTAGAGGTCATCGGTGTCAGTGCCGATGGCGTCGATTCCCACAAGGATTTCATTGCCCATCACCAACTTCCATTTTTGTTGCTGAGCGATGCAGACCGCAGCGTGCACAAGCGCTATGGCGTGGCGCAAGGAATATTGGGCTTGTTGAGTTCACGCATCACATTTGTGATCGATCAGCAGGGCATCATTCGCAAAAAGTTTGATTCCCTTACCAATTTCAACGGGCATGTGACGGAGAGCTTGGCGATTTTGAAGGAGCTTGCCAAAGCGAAATAGGAACCAATGCCCCTTAGCGCCGCACAAGGAGTCAATGTACAACCTTGATAAAACGGCCTGTAAATCTGCGCTCTCCAACGATGAGCGAGATCGCATAGGTACCCGCGTCCCATCGCCTGATATCTAACAGGTGTACTTGGTGCCCACTCGCGAGCCCATCCAATTGTGCTGTAGCACACCGCCGCCCCAGCACATCCGTCACCAAAAGCGTGCATGGTCCACTCCTATCGCCATGCCATTCAACCTTTACGAATTCCGACGCGGGATTTGGGGACAACACGAAGCCATGCGCTGCTCGTGAATCCACTGCGATCGGATTGCAATACCATTCAGAAATGCGGTAATAAACAGGGATGGAAACCGCTAATTGCTGTTTTCCCACAATGGGCACCGTAACAAAAGCGAGACCATTTACAAGAATTGAATCATAACCTGGCCAATTGGGCGAACTCAAAATATTCTGATTATGGGATAAGGCTAGACAAAACCGCAACCGATTGGTGCCATAGGGATACGTGGTACAATTGGAGGATTGAGCGGTACAGGTAAAAATCATGGCAGGCAGCAGGCCAGTGTACCCAATAACACGAAAACTATCGATCGGCAGCACAAAACCAAACACCGTCGTGTCCATTTTCAAGACAAACTGTCGTTCATGCACCGTATTTATGCCTCCTGTGACGTCGATCGTATCACTTGGATGGACGCCGATGATTGTGTCGGTCAACGGGAACATACAATACTGTCCCCAAACAAACTGAATTGGCAACAGCAAAACGACAACAAAACACAAAGTCTTCATTTTCAAGCACAAATCACTATCGCAAGTTAACGATCTCCCGCCAATTCTGCAATCGGAGCTCTTGGATACTGGAAGGCAGCAGCTTCTAAAACAAGCCCCACCATTTCTTGCGTACGCGCTTGGGAAAACCCACATAAGTGCCCTCAGGATGGATCTGAACAGGAAAGGATTCGACCGCATAGCCTTCACCTTCGGCGCTTTTGCCATCCTCCACACAAAACTTGAAGCGATGCCAGGGGCAAACCAAATGTCCGTTTTCATCCACAAAACCTTTGTGCAGCGGCCCGCCTGCATGTGGGCAGCGGTCCCGCACAGCAAATAGCTGATCACCCTTGCGCACGATGCACAACTTCACACCGTTGACGGTCACCAGCCCCGCCTTGCCGTCACCGACAAACTTGTGCCCCATGCCTGATATCTCCAGCACGCGCACCCACTCCGTCAGCGGATCTAATTCGTTGATCATGCGATTGTTTTGTTTTGTTGGAGCAGATGAATTTGTGCAGCATCATAGCCGAGTACCTCGGCCAGCACCTCTTCCGTTCCAGCCCCCAATTGCTGAGGTTCGCTGAGCTGCACGCCATCAAGCCCCCTCAGAGCAAGCGTGCGCAAGCCCTTGCGCGTCGCGCCATTGAGCAGCAGTGCATGCGCCTGCGGCTGCGCGCAGGCCTCACGCATGTCGTGCAGGGGCCCCGCAGGTACGCGTGAAGCGTGCAAGGCCATAAGCAAGGCGTCCCGTTCACGGGCCGCGATGGCGGTCGAGAGCAAGCTATTGAGTGCTGCGCGGTTGCGCACGCGGGCCGCATTGTGGGCATAGTCGGGATCGGCGGCGAGGCCCTGCAGGTCGAGCGCGACACAGAGCTGCGCAAACTGCGCGTCGTTGCCGATGGCGAGCACAATGGCGCGGCCATCGGCGGTGGGGTAGATCGTGCCGTAAGGCACGATATTGGGGTGCTCAGAGCCCATGCGCTGCGGCACGTGGCCGGCCACGAGCCAATTGGAGGCTTGGTTGGCGAGGCTTGCGAGCCCAGCGGCGAGCAGGTTGGTGGAGACGTGGGAGCCTGCGCCCGTGCGTGCACGGGTGAGCAGCGCGAGCAAAATGCCTTCCTTGAGCTGATGGGCGGCCAGCAAATCCATGAGCGCGACGGGCATTTTGGTCGGGCCAGAATCGGGCTGCCCATTCATATAGGTATAGCCAGCCTCGGCTTGGATGATGGCATCAAAACCGACACGTGGATCATCCTCGCCATAAGCGGTGAGATCGGCATAGATCAATCTGGGGTTCAGTGCCATCAAGGTCGCTGCATCTACTTCCCATTTGGCAGCATCGCCGGGCTTGTAACTTGCCACAACGATGTCGGCTTTGCCAGCAAGGTCATGCACGATGGCGCGACCGGCGGCTTGCCGCAGGTCCACTCCTACCGAGCGCTTGCCCCAATTCACCGCACAAAAATAGGCCGGCCGATCATCGTCGGCGGCTTCTGAGGCGAGCTTCCAAGTGCGGGTGACATCGCCGCCAGCGGCAAAATGTTCCACTTTGATGACATCCGCCCCCAATTCAGCCAAAAACATGCCCACAGACGGCCCTGCAAGCACCGAAGCCAGCTCCACCACCAATAAACCTTTCAAACTATCTTTCATAGCCTTCTCCAAAATACAAAGTTGGACATAGTGGCTGAATAATGTGGCGCTTTCATCCCGATACGAATTGGAAGCATGCCGATGGCACATTGATTCTGATGAGATCCAATCACGATCAGTTACAAATTGCAAAATGGGCAATGCACGCGCGGTACATTGCCCATTTTGGCTGTGGTTGAACGCGCGACTTACAACCAGAAATTTCTGGAGATGTTGAAGCCGAGGCGCACATCAAAGCGTCCCACATCCTGCCGAGTGAATGGAATGACCCAAGCCTCGTTGATCGGGGCGCTGTTTACGAGCACGATTTGAAAGACGTGGCCACCCGTCACGATGTCGAGGCCGAGCGCAACACTTGAAAAAAGATTGCTGCGGTTCACGGCATAATTGCCAAAAGCATGGCTGTACTCAAAGCTCAGTCCGAGGCGCTTACGCAACTTGAATTGCCCCATCGCAGCCACGGCAAACATGTCGTTTTTGTCGGCGGCCGCCTGCACGAGGTTGTGGTGAACGTATGTCGGCGAAACCTGCAATGCCAGTCGCTGCCCAAACTTGTGGGAGATGAGCACCTGTGTCACATAGGACATGCGGTGCGAGAAATTGGCGTAGCGGTCAAATCCATTGATCGCTGCTGCATCGTCGCGTGCTGAGATGATATTGGCCTTGCCGTGTACCGCGAGGGTGATGGGCATGCCGCCATCCTCTTGATTCAGGATGTTGTACTTGACGTAGCCGTTGTACACTTTGTTGAAGTTGTCGCGGCCGACGCCGACCATGAGGTTGTCACGGATGCCATAGTCAAACATGAAGGAGATGCTTGCTGGGCCATCGAGACCGAGGAAATTGTAAAGCACATCGCGATCCATTGATCCAAAACGGTGGCTGATGCGATAAGCCAAGACTTTTTTGCCGACTTGCATCACCGTTTGGTTATTGACGCAGCGCGTGCCATAAAAAATCTCTTTCACCTTGCTACGCGAGGGTGTCTGCACGGGCTTGGCGGTACTATCGGTCTGTGCAAATGCAGCGCCGATGCAAAACAGGGTGATCCAAGCGATCAGGATAAACTTTTTCATTCCTTTTTTCAGACAGTGTTGAAAATTCTTTCTCATCAAATCAGTTATTGGGGGCGCCTGCGGCGATCCAACGGGTGATCAGGGTTTTGTCGCAATCGGAGACATCCCTAGGGCCAGATGAATATGATGGCGGCATGGCGGAGGGGTTCCTGTCAAACAAGCGAGCTTGAATGCGGCCTTCGTCGACCTTGGCTTTGATGCCAGCGTAAGTCATATAATCGGGTTTTGAAGTCGGTGCGCCTGTCCAATGGCAGTCGCCATTGGCATTGTTGGAGCAATATTTGGTGAAGATTGGGAAGATCGTATCTTGAAACGACACCACTGCCGTGCTATTGGCATCGCAAAGATCCAATTTTACGTCTTCATCGATGTTGTGCGCTGCACAAGACCAGAGTAGCAATAGCGCAAGCAGAGCGGTAACAGAAATGACTTTTGACTTCATATTTTGAATCACAATGATTGAAACTTCCTAAACGACATCAATAATTGCGGAAAATAGAAATTTTTTCCGAAACTGCCGCCTCGGCCCTTGTTCAATCTTTTTTATCTTTGTACCAAAACCCAGCCGCAGCGTGGATCTTTCCTCCCGTAAAATCATCACCCTTGAGCAGTTCATCATTGAAAGTGAAGCTGCATACCCACTCGCAACGGGAGAGTTTTCGCAACTGCTTAGAGATATTGCATTGGCTGCCAAGCTAGTAAACCGTGAAGTGAACAAAGCTGGACTTGTCGATATCTTGGGACTCACTGGCGAAACGAATGTGCAAGGTGAGAAGGTCCAAAAGCTTGACATTTTTGCCAACGAACATTTCATCCATGCCCTCATGGTCGGCGGGCAAGTCTGCGTGATCGGCTCAGAAGAAAATGAGGATGTGATCCCTGTCGAGACCATGCAAAGCAAAAATGCCCGCTACGTCGTGCTCATGGATCCCCTCGATGGCTCTAGCAACATCGACGTGAACGTGTCGGTGGGCACGATTTTCTCCGTCTATGAGCGAAAGTCAGAGCGCGGCAATCCCGGCACACTCGAGGATTGCATGCAAAAGGGGGCCAAACAGACAGCTGCAGGCTATGTGATTTATGGTTCTAGCACCATGATCGTGTACACCACCGGCCACGGGGTCAATGGCTTCACGCTAGACCCATCGATTGGTGAGTTCTTGCTCAGCCATCCGAACATCAAGGTGCCTGAGAAATGCAATATTTACTCGCTCAACGAAGGTAACTACCGCAAATTTGAGCCTGGCCTCAAAGAATACCTGCGTCACATCAAAGGCAAGTATGATCCCACGGTGCGTCCCTATTCGTCCCGGTATATCGGTTCACTCGTGGCAGACTTTCACCGCAACTTGCTGCGCGGTGGCGTTTTCATCTACCCAGCCTTCATCGACGATCCCAAAGGCAAGCTGCGTCTCATGTATGAAGCCAACCCTATGGCGCTGCTGATCGAGCAGGCCGGTGGCGTTGCAACCGATGGTGCCAATCGCATCCTCGATATCGAACCCGAAGACCTCCATCAACGTACTCCCCTTTATGTGGGCAATCATTATGAAGTGGAATTGATCCATCAATACTTGAGAAGGTACTCCGTCAAAGAATTTGAATCTTAAATCAATACGAAACATCTATTATGTGGAAGAGATTTGTACGCGCAATTAGAGCATTATTCGGTAAAGCCGTAAGTGCGATCGAGGATCCAAAACTCATTCTGGAGCAAAATATCCGGGATTTGAACGATCAGGTCCCCAAAATGAACGAAAACATCGCCACCGTGAAAGCGAGCGTGATGCTTTTGGAGAAAGAAGAACGCAAGTATCAAGTCGAGCAGGACGATTTGATCTCCAAAATGAAAGCCGGCATCAAAGCTGGTCGCGACGACATTGCCGCCAACTATGCCATGCGCTTGGAGATCGTCAAAACCAACCTGGTGAAGGTCAAGGAGCAACGCATCACCGCGCAAAGGGCTTATGAAAAGTCTTTGGAGGTGAAAAAGGCCTTCATGAAGGAAAAAGAGCGCAAGATCGAGGAGGCCCGCGAGGCCCTGCGCGCCAACGAGCGTGCCAAGTGGCAGGCACGTATTGCCGATACAATGGAGCAATTTGAAGTGGGCGGTGCAGACCAAACCCACGACGAGATGCTGAATCGCGTCAATGAAGAAACCGCCAAAAATGAGGCCCGCATGGAAATGGCGCTCGACAGCGTCGACACCGAAGGCCTCAAGCTGGAAGAAGACGCCGAGAAATTGCGTGCACAAGAGTTGGTAAACCAATTCAAGCTGGAAATGGGCATGTCGGGCAGCGGAAACGTAAGCTCGGGTGACAATACCAGCACAAATCAAGATTTGAACAAGACCACTTGAGCATCGCTCGTGTGAATCGGCACTTGAATTTTGCACTCATCTAATTTTTGAATGAATTATGGCTGAGAAAAGACTTTCGGGAGAAGAGCAACGCGCCAAGATGAAGGAGGCCTACAAAAAGGACCTTCAGCAGCGCAAGCAATTCTTGGATGATGTCAAGGAGCACAAGCGTCAAAAAACCTTGACCGATGCAGTCATCGAGATCACGAGCGCCAATGAAAACGACGACACAGACGTTTGGATCGAGCAATTGAACCAAAAGTCGGCGCTTTCTGAGGCCAAGATGGAGATGGCGCTGGATTCTGCCAGTGTATCCAGCAGTCCGATTGCCGATGAGCGTGAGCGCCTTGCGATGAGCGATGCTGAGATCAGAAAGCTCAAAGCAGCTGAACTCGTGGCCCAGATGAAAGCTGAGATGATGGGTTCTCCCAAGCCACAGACTGCACCTGAGCCGCCTGTCGTAAATCTGCAAAAAGAAAATCCAGTAGAGTCCAAGCCACTAGATCCCGAATCTGGCGCACCGATCGACGACCGTCCTTCGCGTAAAATGCTCGAAGATTTTTGATGCCCTCGTGCATTTCATTTACAAAAACGCGCAGCCCTCTGGCAGCGCGTTTTTGTTTTTGGATGCCTGCAGACTAAATTTCCTCATCATGAATGCGCGCGCCAAACACTACGATTTGCTATGTAGCACTGTAAAAACCGCCCTGCTGTTCGCAATATTCCTCCATTGCGCCATCGCAGGCGTCACACAGATCAATCTAAGTGACGCAGCGCCATCCACCTTGGGCTTGCAGGCATTCAAGCTGCAATTGCAGCGGGCATGCGAACAACGCAGTGTCGCCCTGCTGCGCCCCTTGCTGGCAGACACCATTTACGACGGTCCAGACGACTGCGGATATCCTGGTTGCAAGCCAGATAAGTTTCTCAAGTACAATTTCCACGAAAATGATGACTGGGAACAGCTTGCAAACATCCTGCGATTTGGCTTTCGGAAAGTGAGCACAGTCGGGGACGAATTTGGAGGCGACAGCGCGACACAATGCGTCCAAGGGCCAACCTACGAGGGTCAATACGACTACGATCAGCAGCTTTTTGTGGTCAAACGACACGTGGCCATCAAGGGGCAGCCCGATGTGCATGCCAAGACCATCGAAAAAGTCTCTTTGACCCTCCTGCAAAAGGGCGGTGAATTCGTCACCGACTGCGAAGGCTGCATCCCCCATCGCGATCATTATGAATATGAATTCGATGGGAAGCTATGGCTCAAAGTGCTCGGCACGCGGGGCGAAATGGGATACATTCCCATCGATGCTACATCAGACAAATTTTTCAAGACGATCAGGCTGTGCAAAATCCAAGGTGATTGGAAAATCTACTACTGGTTTCACAATCGCCCGACCTGAATCGGGCCCAAAGTCTGGCCTGACACCTATCGCAGCAGGTGGTTACCCTGATGGCGTTTCCTTAGCTCCAGCCGAAAGCGAATCCAAACGGGCAATTGCTTGGTCGAGCGCATCGTCTTGCGTGGCTTGGGCGTAGATCCGCTGGGCATTGAATTTGTCAAATTCGCGCTCGACGATTTCTTTAGCCATCAAGTGGGATATGCAGCCTGCGTCTTTGAGGATGTCGCGATCGTTGAGCTGCAAAAATCCGTCGAGCTTGTGGAGCCAATTCCTCATGCTCATCTCCTTGCGACGCATGGCCTGGCCCTCGGCGAAGATCAGGTATTGCTCAACGAGGTTGTTGAGCGCTGCGAGTTCATCGGGTGACAGGTAGTTTTTGGCGATGAGGGCATCGTCTTTGCGAGGTACCGGTCCTCGCCAGTTCGTCAGGCCCATATTGGCCTTCTGCCCATTTGCACGGTCCACAATGATCTCGGCCGCTGTCTTGCCGGTAATAGCCCAATGCATCTTGTTTTGCACGGTCTTGAAGAACTGTATGCTCAGCTCATCGGTAGGGTCATAATCCACGCTCAAGGCATAGATGTCGGTGATCTTGCGGTAAAATCGTTTCTCAGACGTTCGAATATCCTGGATGCGTCGGCTCAGCTCTTCGAAGTAATCAAAGGGCACATCTGGATTCTTGAGACGATCATCGTCCACCACGAAGCCTTTGACCAAGAATTCCTTCAAGGTTTTGGTCGCCCATATTCGAAATTGCGTGGCGCGACCAGAATTGACGCGGTAACCGACCGAGATAATGGCGTCAAGGTTGAAATGCTTCACCCTGTACTTCTTCCCGTCCGAAGCAGTTACCGAGTAATCCTCGGTAACTGACTCAGCTTCGAGTTCGCCGTCTTTAAAGATGTTTTTGAGGTGCAAGCCCACATTGTCGGGACTGCACTGAAACAGCTCGGCCATCATCTTCTGTGACAGCCATACCGTGTCGCCATCAAATCGCACGTCGAGCTTGATCGTGCCGTTTTGATCGGCATACAAAATGATTTGTGAATTTGTTGGGGTAAAATCCTTCTCACGCATATCCTCTGCAACTTATGAAAGCAAATCTAGCTATGAAAACGGACAAAACCAAACATTTTGCCAATCACATTTACTATGTGCCTTTACAATTTGCAATTCCACTAATTTACTGCCCCAAAAACACTAGCTTACGGCTCTGCCTTTTTCCTAAATGGGTCATTTGCAAGAAAAATACTCCCGGACTGAGGCCATCCAAGTCCAAGCCCACGGTATGCATTCCCGCCTGTGCACCTGTGATAAGCTGCTCACGCACCACACGCCCTTGCAGGTCCACGAGTGACAGCGATACATCACCTGCACGCAGGAGCTCATATTGCACCCTTGCATCGCCTTGCGTTGGGTTGGGGTACACTTGGAAGCTTCCCTCTTGCGCTGTCGGCGAGGCAATGCCTACGGGCAAGCCCGTGTAGACCCGCATCAAATATTCAGAATTTTCATTTCCCCGATACGTCGACCATGAACCGCCCAAAATCTCAAAACTGCGCCTTGAGATAGGCCCAAACTGCTCCACGCCCAGTGATATGCCACTCCCCTGCTGCATCCAAGCCAATGCGAAGCCGCCGTTGCTCACAGCCACAGCCGGACTAAACCGCACTGTATTCCAAGCATCCTCGATCACATCAGCAGCTACAACAGTCGTGTTTGCGAGGATCGCATTTGGATCGGGCTGCCCATTCAGGTCCAGCGCATGCAAAACCATGCGGTAGCCCACCGGTGGCGGAGTCTGTAGGTCCCCATCGCCAATGATATAGACTTGCACACTATCGACCATTGCTGGAAACTCTGGCGGCACCATTTTCACCGCGACACCATCATTGCTATTGCCTCCCGCCCAAGAAATCGATGTCGTAGGGGGGAAATTGCTGGCAAAGCTCAGCATAGCATTGCCGCCATTGTTGTCGACCGAGACGACTTCAATACTGTTGCTGTTGTTGGTTGGGTTGATGTCTTGGCCACCCGCAGTTTCTGTGAACACATCAAAATAGTATTGTCCGGGCGTCGGAAGCCGAAGGGTATCGACAAATTGCAAGGTCACATTTCCCCCATCAAGCAGGCCGATTGCCTGCACGGTATCTGCCCATGCCTGTGCAAGTTGCAAATCCCGCAGACGGCCGGTAGCCGTAATCGCACTCGTGATTGGCGTGTTGCCGACATTGGCGATATTGGTGCTCAGGATCACGGGGCGGTGAGAATAGACAAACTGCCCTGCATTCTCTGCATCTTGATTCCAAACTGGCGTCGCATCTGGCACCAAAAAAGAAGCGCCTGCCGGGTAGACAAATTTCACCGCATAGTTGTCTGGAGGAATTGATCCGCCCGTGGAATAATTCAAGCCCAGGTCACCTGTCACGTTCTCGATGCCGATCTCCATATAAGTCGTGCAACCCGTTCCGCCAGGGAAATTGATGCCGTCGGTGTCGAGGTATTGAAAAGTAATGGCGGTATCACTGCCACTCAAAATCATCTGAAATGTATTTCTGCCTATCCAATCGGGCGTCGCATTCTTCCAAAAAGGTACATTCACCCACTGGATCACAAAAGAATCGACATTGTTGCTCCAGTACCACAACTGCCCGACATTGGGGTTTTGTACATCGTTGCTGATGAAGGTAATATCGCTCATGAAGGGCGCGATGATGTTGTCGCCCGCTCCTCCTGCAGTCGGCACTTGCGGAAAGCAGCTCGCAATGTTGGCGACATTGCTAAAGGAAAGCCAACCATTCGATCCGATTTTGAGGCTGCTGTAGTCGCTCCAATAATAGTGAAAATCCCAACCGATGCTGAATGGCCCGACTGCATTGTCGTCGGCAAGGCCTGCCACCTGCACAGCGCCCGGGCGCCCTGTGATGTCTACCCAGTGAAAACCGACACCCGGCTCATTGGAATCCTTCCAAATATAGCCATAAGGATCTGGCCCACCTGTAGCAGCAGACAAGCTACCGCACAAGGCGATCAAAAGGTGCAGGAGCAAAATGGAAACAAGGTTACTGTGTTTCATGGCTTGATTTTGCAGATTTTTTGCGAGACCTGAAAGAGGGGGATCGATTTTTCCACCTTTTGGTCGTGGTGCAGATGAAAAAAGGCGACCCCGAGAGGCCGCCTTTTCTAGATTCTTCGATTCAGGAATTAGTGGTTCACCACCAATTTCGTCGTCATGCTACCTGAAGTGCTTTCCAGGTTGACGAAGTAGAGGCCGCTAGCCCATGTGTTGGCATCGAGGGTCAACATATGTGTACCGGCAGCGACACCGATTTCAGATTGGGTGTAGACCGTCTGGCCAAACATGTTCACAACACTCATGCGCACGTCGCCCAAAACTGGGAGCGTGTAGCGGAGGGTGGTGTTGCCATTGGTTGGATTTGGAACTGCACGCAGGTTCAAATCGGCATTGACATTGTTTTTCACGCTGGTGCCGGTTGGGCAGGTGGTGCTGATGTTGGCGCTGATCATGAAGTCATTGACAGTGATCTCGCGGTAAGGAGCCCAGGTACCGCCAAGGATTTCATAGGTGCGGCGTGAGATCGGGGCTTGGGTCTCAGTACCCAAGTACACGTCTGAGCCACCTTGGAACCATGCGATATACCAGCCACCAGAAGTGATCATCGAGGTGCTGTTCATGCGCACGCGGCTCCAGCCACCTTCGGTGACAGAGTTGGCGGCGACATTGGCGCTATCCAAGATGGCACCGGGGAAGCCTGCATCGCTGTAGATTTTGATCGCGAATGGGCTGTGTTGACCAGGGGTTGGTGCACCAGCTGGGTCCAAGATGAAGACATCGACATTGGCGATGTTAGCTGGGTATGATGGAGGCGTGATGAAGATACCGCCGCCTTCGTCGATGTTACCACCTGCCCATGCAATTGCGCCATCAGGCTGAGCTGCAGAGGAATAAGTCAGGTTCATCGTGTCACCGGTACATGGCGTGGCAACCACTTCAACCGTATTTTGGTTGTTGCTAGGGTTGATGTCCTGACCGTTGGTGGTGGTGACTTTATAGGAGTAGTGCTGAGGAACCGTGAAGGTCACTTGTGCTGGGAAGGTCACCGTGCTATCTGCGCCAGATGCAAGGCCAGAGGCCAAAGCGGTGGAGCTTGTCCAGAATGCAGTGCTACCGCCAGGAAGACGGATGTCACCTGCAATTGCAATGTTGTTGGTGATGTTGGCATTGCCCACGTTGGCGACGTTGGCGATCATGTTTTGTGCAGATGCATTTGCACCACAGATGAAGAACTGACCTGCGTTGGCATCGTTGCCATTCCATGCTGGGGTAGCATCAGGCACTTGGAAAGTGACTGTGGCAGGATAGTAGAATTTGACGGCATAGTTGTCTGGTGGCAAAGCCTCGTTGAAAACTTCCAAGCCGATGTTGCCGGTGATGTTTTCGATACCGATTTCCATGTCGGCGTTGCAACCACCATTGTTGGTCCAGTTGGCGACGTCGGTGTCGTTGTACATGAAGGTGATCGAGCTGTCTTGGCCGCTCAGGATCAATTGGAAGGTGTTGCTACCTACCCAGTCTGGGGCGACGTTCACCCACCATGGCACTTGGCTCCACTCGATGATCAAGCTGTCGGTGTTGTTGCTCCACCACCACACTTCTGCAGGATTTGGTGCACCCGAGCTGGTGTAGATGAGGTCACTCATGAAAGGTGCCAAGAAGTTGTCTCCGCTACCGCCTTGTGTAGGGATCAGGGGGAAACAGCTGGCAATGTTACCAATGTTGTTGAAGCCAACCCAGCCATTCGAGCCAAGCTTGAATTGGTTGTGATCGGTCCAGTAGTAGTGAAAATCCCAGCCAAAGTTGATGAATGCAACTGCATTGTCATCGGTGAGGCCATTGATTTGGGTGGCGCCAGGCTGTCCAATGATGGAGTTCCAGACGTAGGCGGGACCACCAGGCTCATTGGAGTCTTTCCAAGTGTAACCAAAGCTGTCGGGACCACCCGATGTTGCGAATGTGTTGTTCACACCCACTGCGCAAAGCAAAGCCAATGCAAGGAGTAGAATTCTGTTTCTCATACCTATCTTAAAAAAGCGTTTTTACAAAGATATCAATCGCCTCAAAGATAGGCGATTTCATTGAATTTGCAATCTACGCCAAATCGACGAAGTCTACAAATGTCGCAATGCAACTTGTCAGATCGCGCGATCTGGGTCAAATGACTCCAACAAATCGGCCAAACGGCGCACAAATCGTCCACCCAAGGCGCCGTCGACCACGCGGTGGTCATAGCTATGGCTCAGGAACATCATTTGCCGAATACCGATCATGTCGCCCATCGGGGTTTCAATCACGGCGGGCTTTTTGCGGATCGCGCCCACCGCCATGATCGCCACTTGGGGCTGCATGATCACAGGTGTGCCCATGACATTGCCAAATGTCCCGACATTGCTGATTGTATAAGTGCCGCCTTCCAATTCGTCCATTTTGAGCTTGCCGTCACGGGCACGCACTGCCAGGTCGTTCACACGTGCGCTCAGGCCAGCGAGGTTGTATTGATCGGCATTGCGCACCACTGGCACAATGAGGTTGTCGGTCGGCAGAGCCACCGCCATGCCGATGTTGATGTCCTTTTTGATGACGATTTTGTCGCCGTCGACGGAGATGTTCACCATCGGATGCTCGCGCAGTGCGATCGCCAAAGCCTCGATGAAAATCGGGGTAAAGGTGAGTTTCTCGTTGTATTTGGCCTCAAATGCCTTTTTGTTCTTTTCGCGCCAGAGCACCAGATTGGTCACGTCTGCCTCGACAAACGAGGTGACGTGGGCTGAGACATGCTTAGAGTAGACCATGTTTTCCGCAATCATCTTGCGCATGCGGTCCATCTCGACGATCTCGACATTGCCACTGTGGCTATAGGTCTTTTGCTTCACCATCAGGTAGCCTTCGATCGGGCCCGATGCCTTGGCCGCTGGTTGTGCCACTGGAGCGACAGGCGCGACCTTGACTTCTGGTTGGCCATTGGGGGCCACAGGGGCTGCCGTGCGGGGGCTTTTGACGTAGGCAAGGATGTCGGCTTTGGTGACGCGGCCTCCAGTTCCTGTGCCGGCCATTTGCTCGAGCTCAGTCATCGACACATTTTCTGTGCGGGCGATGTTGAGCACGAGTGGGGAATAGAATTTTCCATTTTCGGAGCGACTTGCCAATGGGCCCGAAGCCACGGCGACAGGCGCAATTGCGGCAGCGGCGTGAACCACAGCGGGTTCAGCAACCTGTGTCGGCTCAGCAAGAGGGGCCTTGGCCTGCCCATTGCCAGCAGGCGCATTGCTTGTAGCTGCTGCCTCGGTCTCAATGATGGCGATCACCGTGCCCACAGGGACGACATCACCTTCCTTGAAAAATATTTCCAGCAGTTTCCCATCGACGGGAGACGGCACCTCGGAATCTACTTTGTCGGTCGCGATTTCCAAGACCGGCTCATCCTGCTCGATTTTGCCGCCAACTGCAACCGTCCATTTCAAAATCGTCGCTTCGATGATGCTCTCGCCCATCTTGGGCATGATCAGCTCCACTCTGGCCATATTCTTAACGTAAAATTGAAGTCCCTGAATTTTTCAAATGCGCTGCGAAATTAACCATAAAAAGATCAGCATTGCAGGATTTTTAGGCAGGGGAGAATGCGATTTGATCGAATTTTTCTCGTATTGCCACAGAGGTTTCAGGAGAATGCGGGACAGCTTGGAAGCCCGTTAATGCCACCAAATCGGCTCCTGCTTTCTGTGGCAGGCGGATCACAAAGTCCCTGAGACGGCGCGCCAAGCAAAAATCAAGGCCGCAAAAGCTGCGATTTCAATATTGACTTTGCGGTCACGCAACATGCGTGTATGCATTGCGATCGTGCCCTCAGGCCCCGCCAATGCGATCCACGCTTGCGGCAGCGCGTCGGGTGCAACGTCGCGGGCAGACTCAGCTATGCCCGTGATGCTCAAGGCATAGTCACAGTCCAGTAGGCGGCGCGCGCCCTCGGCCATTTCCCTAGCAACAGCCTCAGAGACGATGCCCTGCTCCTCGATCGTGGCGTGTTTCACACCCAATACTTTTTCCTTGATCTCAGGCATGTAGGCCACGACACCGCCCTTGAGCACAGCTGAGATACCGCTGTGTTTCACAAGCTTTGCAGCAATTTCACCACCCGTGCAGGATTCAGCCGTTGCAAAGGTTTTGCCATTTGACATCAACCAATCGGCAAGCAGTTTATCGGGGCTTTTGTCTTGCAGCGCATAGACATATTTTTCAAGCAAATTAGCGACCTTTTGCTGGGCTTCATTCAAAACAGCTTCCAATTGGGACGCTTCAGCGGGCGTGCCTGCAACTTTGAGCTCGATTTTGGTGCCGTCGTAACTGGGCAGATAGGCAATGGCGATGCGGGGATCCAAATCCTGCTCGATGGACTCCATGCGTTCGGCGATGGAGCTCTCGGCAATGCCAGCAGTGCGCACCACGCGGGTGTGCTGCTGCGCGACCGGGTAATGCTGCTGCAACCATGCTACGACGTGGTGCTCCATCAAATATTTCATCTCATAGGGCACGCCCGGCATCGAGATGAGGGTCTTCCCGTCTTTGAGAAATGCCATTCCCGGTGCTGTGCCCATTTCATTCTCCATCACCACGCAGCTCGATGGCACAAAAGATTGTTGGCGATTGAGCTCAAGCAAGGGGCGGTTGAGGCGTTGCAAGAAACCTTCGATGCGCCGCAAAGTTGGCTCGTGGCAGACCATCTCGCCTCCGTACATTTCCAGCAGCACTTTTTTTGTGATGTCGTCTTTGGTAGGCCCCAAGCCACCTGTCACCAAGACCGCGTCATGGCTCGCCAACAATTGCTCGATTGCGGCGACGATTACTGGGCCGTCGTCGTGGATCACGAGTGTGGTTTCTAGCGCATACCCGGCTGAAAGGAGCATTTGCCCGATGGTGGCCGCGTTGGAGTTGATGGTGCGGCCCCTGAGGAGCTCGGTGCCAATGTTGAGGAGGGCGATTCTGGTCATTTTTCTCTTGGTGTAGCCGATGGCAAATTCAAACGATGCACAATGCGGTGGGACTCGCCGCAGCCATTCGTCAGGCAAAGCAGAACAAGCAACTGCAAATTGCGAGTTTCCCAAAAAGTCAGAACTTGCGGTCATGAAGAAATGTTTTGTGCTGATCTTGGGTTGTATGCTGAATGTGATCGCCTTGGGGCAGGTGGACTCCACAGCCAAAGTCAGGCTGCATGTTGGTGGATTTGTCGAAGCTTATTATGGAATGGATGCGGCATTTCCCTCCAACCACCTGCGACCCTGCTTTTTGTACAATCACCACCGCGCAGGCGAGGTGGCCGTGAACATGGCCCTCTTGCAATTTTCCGCTGAGCACGACCGCTACCGCGCGCACGTGGGCCTCATGGCAGGCACCTATCCGCAGGCCAATCTTGCCTCCGAGCCGGTCGCGATGCGTTTTATTTATGAGGCGAATGCAGGTGTGGCCATCGGCAAATCTGGCCGCACTTGGCTGGACATGGGCATTTTCCCCTCCTACATTGGTTTTGAAGGGGCGATCTCCACCGACAACCTCACATTGAGCCGCTCGCTTTGCGCCGAGGGCTCGCCTTATTTCCTCACGGGTGCCCGCATCGGCACACATACGGGCAAGCGCTGGGAGTTTGCGGGCTACCTCCTCAATGGCTGGCAACGCATCCGCACCCCAAATGGCCGCACGATGCCCTCTTTTGGCACGCAGGCACGGTTTCAAGCCACAGACAAACTGCTGTTCAATTGGAGTACATTTCTAGGTACCGACGATCCAGATGTGAGCCGCCGCATGCGCTACTTCAGCAACCTGTATTTGCAGGCACAACCTAGCGCCAAGCTGGCCGTGACCGCAGGATTCGACATCGGCATGCAACAAGCTGCACGTGGTAGCAATGTGATGCAAGCATGGTTGAGCCCAGTCGTGATTGCAAAATATGCGCTCACTAACCGACTCGCTGTGGTCGGTCGTGCCGAATATTATATGGATCCGCATGGCGTCATCGTGAGCTGTAACCAAGGCGTCCACGGATTTCAGACGGGTGGTGCTTCCCTGGGAGCAGACTATCATCCACAAGACAATGTATGGTTGCGCCTGGAGGCGCGTGGCCTGCAGAGCCGCGACCGCATTTTTGACACGCGCAGCGGGCTCAGCAACCGCAATGGTTCGCTACTGGGATCGATTGCTGTGCGCATTCCGTGATTGGATGCGAAATGTTACGGGCCCCAATTTGAGCTGTGTGTTGGTGAATAGGCTTGGCCGCGTCTGCCGACCGATAGCAGCCCATCATAAGGTTATATAATAGGAAAGGGACGCATGACGTCCCTTTCCTATTCATTTCAATCGATGGTCATTCTGCTGATGTCTGCAGCACCATGCGCACCCGGAGGCGCATGCCGAGGTCGAGCACGTCGACGAGGCTTTGCACGTTGTTGCTTTTCTCGACGCGCAGCACGACGGTGGGGTCGGGTTTGCCTTGCAGCTCAGCAAGCAGGGCTGGCTCGACCGCATCCCAAGCGAGCGGCTTGACCGTGCTGGGATCAGATTCACCTACAAAAAACTCTTGTTTTTCGTTTACAGTGAGGTAGACGGGCTTGGCGTTGTTGCTGCCAGCCTCGCCCGACTGCGGCAGTGCGAGCTTGATCACCTGTGGATTGGCGACGGTGGCCACGATGAGGAAGAAGAGCAGCAAGAAAAACATGATGTCGTTCAAGGCTCCCGTGCTCACCTCGTGGTGAAAACGTGATTGGCGCTTCAGTTTCATTGTGGGGGTTGGTGTAAGAGGTTCATGAACGCATAGCTTTCAGCCTCGACATTGGTGGTGAAGCGGTCGATCATCGCATTGAGCAAGTGCATGCCTGCATAGGCGATCATGCCGACCACGAGCCCCGAGCAGCTGGAGATCATTTTCTCATACAGACCACCCGAGATGGCTGCGATACTCATCTGCCCTGTGGCAGAGATGTTGTAAAAGATCTTGATGATACCCAAGATCGTTCCGATAAAGCCGAGCATCGGCGCCACACCAGAGATGATACCCAGGTAGTTAAGGCGGCCGGTGATGCGACCGATCAGGACGTTGCCATAGCTGCTCATCGCGCCGTCGATCTCGGGTGCAGGTGCACCGAGGCGCTCCACCCCAGCACCGAGGATCTTGAGCAAGATGAATTCGCTGCCTTTGCAGATGCTGAGCGCGGTTTCCAGATCGCCCTTTTTCAAGGCGCTGTGCAGGGTCATGATTTGGCTGCGGTCCACGGCCATCGATCGCTTGATCGCCAGGTAGCGCTCCACGATGATGTAAATGGTGATGAAAAACAGGATCACAATCGGGATCAGGATGATACCACCCTGAAAAAACACTCCCAGCAGCGTCAGTTTCTCATGGCCTGGATCAGCTGCTGTCTGCACAGCTGCTGCGATGGGTGCGGTCGAATCTCCTTGTAGTAATAACATGTAGCAAAATTTTGGGCTAAACTACGCCTTAGCACTTCAGGGTTTACGCCTTGTAATACACACCCTTGCGGGGAGGCGACAACTTTTGTGAACACTGAGGCAAGTAGATCTTATTCCAAAATTTCAATTTTGCTTGTGTTACGGCGATGCTGCCAATGGGGTTGTGGGGAATTGCACCGAGCATGTAAGAATTAGGAGTTAGGAATTAGGAATTAGGAATTGTTGGCGTGGTTAGTTGAGTTAGCAGTTATGCTAGCCACCATCAATGGTTGTGAAAAGGTGTCCACTTACAAAAATGAACACCAAAGTCCGCAGAGCCAGCCGTACTCTCTGCGAACTTTGCGGTTTTCAAATGGCACACTGCTTTTCACAAAACGTAGTGGCTGCGCGTATAACAGTTAGCAGCTTACAGGTGGTTATTGTCGCTCGTCTTCCCAGATCACCGTGTACACCGGTTGGCCCTGCCAATTGGGGCATTGCCCATCTCCCTGCCCTGTGAGGCCGCCGCTCGGTGCGCAGACGTAATTGCATTTCTCGTCGTAGAGTTCGTAAAACTGGTCGCAGCAACCACTGGAAGAGCCGTAGTAGGTCTTGCCATCGACCTCCATCTTAGAAACTTGTGCAGGCGGATTGTAGACTGGTTCTTTTTGGATGTCCCTGATTTTGGCCTTCACACAGGCTGGCACATCTTTGGGCAGGTCCAGTTTTTCGCAGGCTGTGCCTGCGAGGAGGATCACGAGAAGCAGGAGGAAAAAGGATGATTTTTGATGCATTTCATGAGGTTTTATGCCTGATTGATGCGGATGGGGGGAGGATGGTTGGAATGCGAGCAAAGAAAACATCACCCCATCCGCCCAGCAACCATGAGCATCATCGGCAGCCTGCCTTCGGCTACGGCGGCGGGCACAAACTGCCCGGGTCTGACTTCTTTCAAATTGGGGAAGCAGTCATAGGCGCTGTAGCTGTATTCCTTGAATTGCTCGATGCGCAAACCTCTGTCTAGCAGGGGCTGCAACATTTCTGAGATGCTGTGGCACCAGAAATATTCCTTCATGCCAGCGGCTTGGGCTGCACCTGCATAACTCTCTGCAGGGGTTTCCTCTTCAAAGGCATGCCCCGCGTTGAAATAGGGATAGGTACTTTCCAGCGTGTTCCAATCCAGTGTATGCCAGGTCGGATGAAACTCGGCGATGCAAAACTGCCCGCCGGGCTTGAGGTAACGCTTCACCACATCGGCCCAGCGGTCGAGATCGGGCAGCCATAGCAATGCGCCATAGCTGGTAAAAACGATGTCGAATTGGCCATCGAGGTGCTCGGGCAGGTCGTAGAGGGAGGATTGCACAAAGTTAGCCTCGACGCCGATCTGCTCGGCTAGCTCCCTCGCCTGCCTGATCGCTGCACCGCTGATGTCCATGCCTGTCACCTGCGCACCGCGCCGTGCCCAAGAGAGCGTGTCCAATCCAAAGTGGCACTGCAAGTGCAGCAGCGACTTGCCGCGCACGTCGGGTAGGCCCTCTAGCTCGGGCGCCATGAGCGTGCATTTCCCTGCCAAAAAACCCGGCACATCGTAAAACGGACTCGCAACATGCCCTGCTACGCGGCTGTCCCAGAGCTGCTCATTGGCGTCTATTTTGTCCGCGTTATTTTCCATAGGTTTCGTAGGTGATGTTGAGGACCTCTTTTGGGTAGCCTTGTGGATCGAAGGTGAGGATGCTGGTGAGGCGATTCATTGGGTCATAACCGCGCATCTCGGCGGGTTGATTGGGGGTGATGCCTTTTTCCAACAGATTGCCTGCGACGTCATATTTGAAGTAGAATGTCTTGGGGGCGCCCCGTCCTGACTCCGTTTGCGCAATCACGCGGCCCTTGTCATCCAACTTGTTTTCATACTGGATTTTGGCGCTCGTGCCGTTGGGGTTTTTCACGATGACTTGGGACAGCATGCCCTTGTCGTTGTAGCTATACTCCTCGGTGAGTCCCGACGAAGTATTCTCGGTGAGCAGCAGTTGTTTTTTCTGGTTGTAGGTGCTTTTGAGGAACTTGCCATTGCCCAGCGACAGATCGGTGTGTACAAAGCGCCCGTCGGGCATGATTTCGAGGGATGCGATCTGCTTTTTGGCCTTGTCGAGGATCGAGGCTTTGGTGAATTTGCCATTCGCGTCTTTTTCCCAATTGTAGTTGCGCTGGATATCGGTGTGGTCACTCGCGAGCAAAATTTGCTCGTTGAGCAGATGCCCCTCGGGCGCCCAAGCGTAAGTGGTCTGAATCGTAGCCTCTCCAGTGATATTTTGGTAGCGATTCCACACGGTCATATTTCCCTTGGCATCGTAGGCATAACTCTCAATCATCACGTCCCAGTCATTGGGGAAGCGCGCCCCGGCAATGTAGCGGCTGAAGGTCATGCGCTTGACACCCTTGAGGGGCAAATAGGCCTCATAACCCCGATCATACATATAGGGCTGTGGCTGCGGAAACAATTGGGCGCTGAGCTGCAAGGAGATACCAGCGAACAACAAGAGCAAAACGAGTGTGCGAACCAAAATCTTCATTTTTTGAAAAGCGTGTAGACTGCAAATATGTGCTAAAAATCGATGAAGAATGAAAATCCAAAACGACAAGGTATCGATCGTAGGCGACCTGGTCGCAGCAATCCTGGTGCCAGATACCAAACACCTGTCGCAATCGACTGTCTACAAAACCCTGCAATCCAGCCCCGCTGGGGATAGGTGCTGCGGGCACATTCACAATCCTAGTGCTTTTTTCGTAATTTTAGGGGTTGAATGCGTAGCTGTTGATGATGAAGTGTGCGACATGGTGGGCCGTCTCGGTAGGAGCATTTTTTTGCCTCCTCCTAAGCTCCACGCCCACATTTTCCAAAGAAGTGCAACTGGAAGAGGTGAGCATTTCCCTCTACAACAAGCCGGTTACAGGCTTCAGATTGGTGCTGGACCGCAGCGAGCGCTTTGTCGCCAATCAAATCATCGAGCATGTCGCCGCCGCAGACAATGCGAGCCCATTTCAGTTTGAGCGCAGCATCATCTACGAAAACATCCGCTATGAGCCCATCGCGGAGGATCGCGACATTTCCCTTTACTACCTGCTCAAAAGCATCCAAGGCCAGTTTACAGAAGTCACACTCGTGGTCATGTATGACTATCGGCGCGCGGTGAGCACGCGAGAGTTTCCAGCATTGGCACTCAAACTCAAAATCGACCTCGCCAAGCTCGTGCGCCACGTCACGGGCGATGTATTGGCCTCGGGAGACATCGTTTATGACGATGCCACACTCGCCCAATTGGTCGCCGACCCCAAGCCCAAAACCACCCCAGACCCCCAGCCAATGGAGGAGCATTTCAGGCAGGAAGAGGTGGATAACAATGCTGTGCTGCTGCGCAAGGATCCCTTCAAGCCTGATGCAGCAGATGCGCTCCAAGGCACCACAGACACGACGGTGCAACGGCTCTTGGTTCAGATCGCGAAAATGCAGCTGCGCGAGCAGGCCCTCCTCAAAACCGAACAAGAATTGCGCAATGAGCAATCCAGCCTGGAGCGCAAGCAAGAGGTGCTCATGGCCAAAGTAAAGGACAACAAGGCCCTCAAAGACAGCATCGTCTTGCTCAATCAGCGCGTCGAGGCCCTGCTCGGCCAAGCCTATGTCGCAGACGACGTGAGCATCAGCAACGAGACCGCCATGCGTCTCAAGGAGCTCGAAGGAGAGAACAACGCCCTCAAACGCAAGCTCAAAATCACCAATACTGAAAATGATTCGCTCCAAAAGGTGGCCAATAATTATGGCGAACAACTCAATCGCCTTGCCGCAGGTGGCAAGACTACCGCAGAGCAACTCAACGACCTGAGCGTCGAAAACAAGCGGTTGCGTCGGGATGTAGAGGAATACCAGACTCGGCTCGCGATGAGTGGCGGCACCAATACTGCCACAGCAGCAGATAGCCTCCTGGATCTACTCGCCAAAGCACAGCTGCAAAACGAAACCATGCGTCAGGACATGGAACGTGAAAACCGCAATTTGGGTAGGATCAAGCAGGAGAATGACGAACTCGGCAGCAAAAAAATGCAGCTCGAAGAGCGCTTGGCTACCCTAGAATCTGAAAATCGCACCCTGCGTGCCGGCAATGCCGCCACCCTCGCCCAAATGCCCGACGAGCACCTCGTCGACAGCCTCAACGGCGAGATTCGCACGGCGCGTCGCAGCGCGGGTGTCTCCAAAGCTGAGCTAGCACAGGTGCGTGCCGACATGGAGGCCTTGCAGCAGCAAAAAGACTTGGAGGAGCGCCGCCTCGTCGCTGCTGAAAATGCACAGAAAAGCCTGCAAACACGGATCGATGCCCTTATCGCTGCTGGCAATGGTGAGTCGGGCAACGCTGCCCGCAACACCAACAACAGCCTGCTCAACGACAGCCTCATTTTGCTGCGCCAGCAATTGAACCGCGCCGAGGCACGTGCAGCCGAAGCCAGCGCCACCCAAGACCTGCTTACGAAGGCGCAAGCCCAGCTGCAAACCAAGGACCGCGAGTTGCGTGCAGCGCAAACGAGCCTTCAAGAAAAAAACGACGCACTGGCGGAGACCCAAAAAACCAAAAACAGCCTCCAAAAAGCATTGGCCGACGCCAATGCAAAACTCGCGGAAACGCAAAACTCCAAGGGCGCCTCGCAAGAGGAGCTCGCTCGCCTGCAACAGGAAAATCGCAGCCTGAATGGCAATCTCTCGACCGCCAATCAGCAGCTTGGAAAAACCACCGCCGAAAACAAGACGCTGAATGACAGCATCGCCGCCATCAGGCAGCAACGCAGCAGCCTGCGCAAAGACATCGAGACCCGCGACCGCAACTACAGGCTGCAAACGCAGCAACGCGACAGCTTGCGCAGTCAGCTCGCGCTTGCCAGCAACCGCGAAAATGACTTGAAGCGCAGCATCGATGCCCTAGAAAGTCGCGTGGACTCGCTGGCGCGCGTGCGCGTGCCAGAGGGTGAGCAGGCACGCTACCTCAAAGAGCAACGCGCCAAACTCGATCAGCAGCAAAAAGACCTCGATGCCCGCGACAATGCGACCATCGACAAGGAAAAGCTGATCGCTCAAAAAGAAGCCGTGATGGCTCGCCAAGAGGCCGATTTAGCGGTGCGGGAAGATCGCTTCCGAAACTTTGAGGAGCGCGAGAAGCGCCTGCAAATGCTGGAACAGCAACTCAATGCCCGTGAAGGCATCGCTCCCGTCGATGCATCTCCGATACAGGTGCGTGAAGGCAGAGTTGTGGAATTTGGCGGTCAGGTTCCCGTATTTATCGTGGAGTCACCCTTGGGCATCAAGGCCGTGCAACGGCAAATCGTGGGTTATATGCTCAGCCGTGATGAGCTGCTCGACAACCAGTTTCCAGAAATTTTGTACCGCACAGCGCATCTCGGAGAGTTGGATTCTGAGCCTGTGGAGCTCAAAGTGCGCATCGACACCAAAGCAAGCGGCACGATCATGCAGATATCAATTCGCCTCACGACGGGCGACTACATCGGCAGTGAAAGATACCGCGAACGAAATGATGCCGTCAAGCAACTCATAAGCAAGATGTTACGTTATAAGATTTAAGTGCATTCATGAAGCTTCCATCCTTCATCTTGCGGCGACTTTTTTGGATGTTGCCGTTGCTGCTTGGCCAAGCTTTTGGTCAAGTTGGGAAGGATTTGCACCTGAAGCTCGAGCAATCGGTCTATCTACAAGAAAAAACCAGCGAATTTGAGAGTGGTTCGCAGCCCTACCTCGTTTTTCCGCACCTGCAAGAGTATGTGCGCTATGACGGCAAGGAGTATGCCAAGCGCATCCAAAAGGCAGAGGAAGCGCAAGACTTGCTAGCCTTGGATACCCTGCTCGGCAACTTTATAGGTCGTTGGGGCATCGCCAATTTTTCTGAGAATGTGGATTTTTTGTGGAAGGCGGGGCAAGTCAAAGAGCTGCTTGGAGATACCGTGGCCAGCGCCTTGTATTATGAAATCGGCTTGCGCAATCAGCGGCCTTGGAAACCACAGGTAAAAATCCACTTTGATTCGCTCAAGGCCCAAAAGAATGTCGAATGGGTAGACCTGCAGTTTTATTACAAGATCCTGGAGGCCCGCCGCAAGATCGATCCGCTCATTCCCCCCAAGGGCGTCATGCTCAACATGGGCCCCAAGATCAACTCAGATCGGCCCGACTACGCGCCCTTCATGCACCCGAGCGACTCGGTGCTCATCTTTACGAGTCGGCGCGACGAGGAGATCGTGATCGACGACATCAACGAGCGCAAAAACGAGGACCTTTATTTTGTCGAGAAAGGATTCATCGACGGCACTTGGTCTTATGCCCAACGATTCTCGGGCATCATCAACAGCCAATACAACGAGGGATCGGCGACACTTAGCCCCGATGGGCGCACGCTCTACTTCACCCGCTGCGACGAGCCCAATAGTTATGGCTCTTGCGATATCTATGTGGCCGACTTCATCGGCGGCGACTGGACCAATATCCGCAACATCGGCCCCAATGTGAATTCTGCCGAATGGGATAGCCACCCCAACATCACGCCCGATGGCAAGTCCCTGTATTTTACCAGCAACCGCAAGGGCGGCTTTGGCAAGAGCGACCTCTACCTGACCCACCGCCTCGAAGACGGCACCTGGACCAAGGCCGAAAACCTGGGCCCCACGATCAATACCATTGAGGATGAGGTGACGCCGTTTTTTCACCAAGTAAATCAGACGCTCTACTTCAGCTCGACAGGCCACCTCAAAAATCTCGGCGGATACGACATCTACAAATCGCGCTGGCTCGAAGACCACTACGAAAACCCCAAAAATGTGGGCCCATTGGTGAATTCTGCCGCCAACGAATATTACTTCTCGATCGACGGCAAGGGCACGCGGCTCTTTTATGCCAGCGCCAAAAAGGACCAAAACAAGGCTGAATACAAGCAAAACTTTGACCTGTATTCATTCCCCATGCCCATGGAGGCCCGCCCAGATGCCATCGTGACCCTGCGTGGTTACCTCATCGACTCGATTTCAGGCAATCCCATCGTGGGGTTGGTACTCGTGATCGACCGCGACCAAGGCATCGAGGTGGCTCCCAAGCACATCAACAAGTTTGGCTATTTTGAATTTGACCTCATCAACAACCACAAGTATGACATCTACATACAAGGCGAAAATTTCCTGACCATCAAGGAAGGCATCACCCTGAGTGGCGACACGACCTTTACCGAGATGACCAGAAGCTTTGACGCTGGCAAGCCGATGGTCTTTGAGAATCTCGAGTTTGAAGACGACAGCTATGACCTCAATGGCAGCATCGAGCCCAAACTGAACTATTTGGTGGCCTTTTTGAAGAAGTATCCCATGTTTAGGTTGGAAGTCAAAGGGCATACCGACAGCGACGGCGACGCCAAATACAACCTCGAGCTCTCGCGCAAACGTGCGGCCATCATCCGCCATTACGTGATCAAGGCGGGCGGATTTTCAGAAGACATGATCACCGCGCAGGGCTTTGGGGAGACACGCCCCCTCGTCGCCAACGACAACGAGGAGCACAAAAACATGAATCGCCGCGTGGAGTTTGAGCTCTGGCTGGATGCGAGTTATGTAGGGCCGATGGTGCTACCCACCGTCGACGACTTTGACTTTGACGACATGGGCGACGAGGAGTTTGACCCCGAGTTCATGAAAGAAACCGACTGGGACTGGAATACAGACGAGGAAATCGACGACTACGAATGGGAAACCGATCCCGAAGAAGACGCCGATCTGCTCAAGGAATTTGACGACTTTGGCAAGGAGGTGACGACAGGGCCAGCAGACGAGGATGAGGAAGAAGAGGATCTGGACGAAAAAGATTTGGAGGATGGGGGGAATTTAAAATAGAACCGGAAATAACACGATGCCGCCTATCACCCATGGCCTGAAACAACAAACAAAATCGAATTGTTGATCACTGATTTTTATACCCACTTCCCATCGGCCCGCCTCAGAGGATTGCAACTATTGGCCATGGTCGTTGGTACGCTTTCATTCGCAATGATGCTCCAGGCCTGCGAACGAAATACCGCCCCCACTGCCTCCTTCCAAGATCTGCCCAAGCAGCCAGGAATTCCCAGGAGGCCACTCGTGCTCCCTGAATTGGATGACTTTTACCTCACGCATTCAGAACTCGTGGGTAACCTGATCCCGATCGGCTTTTCGCGCGATGGCAAGTTTGCCTACCTCTACGAATCATCAAATGAGGGTATTGATTATTACAATTGCCACTTTGTCTTGCGTGACTTGCGCAGCGACTCAACAGTGCTAGAGCTCATACACCGTGGTGAAATCCCCAATGCTGGAAATTGGAAATCCATGATGGCAGAAATGCGGGCGATTTATGAAGTTTTTCTCCAAAAATACGGCATTGTCAAGGGTACTTTTGAGCTGCAATCCTTCCCGATTCATGCTGGGGCTGATCAAATCGCACCGCGCGTGGAGAAAAGCGTATACCCACCGGGCACAATTTTCTACGCTGATCGGTTTCTCAAGGCTGCAGAAGTGTTTTTGGTGCACAGCAGGCTCGGCGAAAAAAGCGTGGCCAAAATAGATTTAAGAGATTGGATGGCATTTGGTTACGATCAGGTCGGCTACCTCCAAAGTCCATATGAAGACCGCGTGGTCTTGATCATGATGCGGACAACTTGGGGCTGGGAAGGCGGTCCGAGCACCTTAGATTTTGAATTGTGTGGCGCTCATCTCAGCACTCATTTCACTCCGCCCGCCCCGTGAGCTACAAATGGCGCAGGCGATTTCAATTGTGCATTCACTGTGGGCAACATTGTGTTCAAATCCGTAATTTTGGGGCAAGATGAATTACGATCAACCACTCCCTATTCCAGAAGCGCTGCAAGCGCGCATGGACGCAACGCCTCAAAATCCGAGATACCATCGCGAAGGGAGTGTTTTGGCGCATACCCAATATGTCGTGACGCAATTTCTGGCCCATCGGCATCAATTTGAGCTGACGGAAGAGGAAACGCAGATTTTGTACTGGGTAGCTGTGCTGCACGACATCGGCAAGGTCGTGACGACGATCCAAGAAAATGGCCGTCACCGATCCCCGGGCCACGAGCGCGCTAGCCTCGCCTTTGCGCAGGAGATATTGCTCCAACTCGACGAAATCGGCAGCGATACACGCCGTCGCATTTTGGACCTCGTGCGCTGGCATGGGCTGCCTTTGCGTTTTGCAAATGCGAGCGCGCCCATCGACGTCGTGAAGCAGCTCGGCACCCGCACAGACCTGCGCCTGCTGGGCATCTTTGTTTGGTGTGATTTCATGGGCCGAGATTGTGATGACAAACCTAGGGTGATGGCAATCATGAACGAATTCAAGGATAAAATCGCCCCGCGCGCTGAATTCGAATTTGGACGCTATGCAGATTTGCAGGCCGCTGCAGCGTCTTGGAATCTGCGCCATCACAATGCGGTCTGGAATGCCTATAAATTCAGCGACACCAAACTCATGGAGAAATTGGTGCATGCCCCGCAAACCACCGATTTGGAAACCCGGGGTCAGCGTGTGACCATCGTCTTCGGGCCGCCAAGCGCTGGCAAGTCAGCTTGGATTACGCAAAATCATCCCGAGCGCTTCAGGGTGAGCCTGCACGACCATGAATTTACCAGCTCCATGCAGGGCAATGAATACCTGATCGCCCGCAAACTCATCGAACTCAAGCACCTCATGCGGGTGTATCTCAATCGGCATCAGCATGTGATTTTGGAGAGCCGCGACCTGCCTGAAAACATCAGGTTGCGCCTCGCTGAGAGCATGCGCGACATGCCTGTGAGGCTAGATTACGTGATCATGGAGACCACATTGGCCGAAATGCAGGCCCGCAATCTGCGCTCAGAGCTACCCATGACCGACGCAGCGCTCGAAGCCGCTTACCATGCCATGGACGTTTACCATCCTTGGGAAGCGCACCACATGGAATATGTGCGGTCGGCTGTGGATTGAGTGGCGGAATTGTTGGCAATTCAGCAGGAATGAACATTTTGGAATTTGATCGTTCTGTGACCCCACGTAGTGGCAGGGCATCCCGCTGATGCAGCGAGGACGTCGTGCCCTGCCACTACGTGGGGTCACAGGAAATCGTAGCCATTCCTGCGGAATTGGCCTGAACGATTCTATTTCCAAACGATAAGGGCAGGGGATGGCGTTGTGTCAGACCTGCTGCGGCACAAACCGGCCCATCCACGTCGCGTGGAGCGGCACCTCCCAGCGGGCGAGGTCGTTGCTTTGGCCCATGGTCGAGTCAAAGACGATGGTATCGGCGGTCAATCTGCCGGATTGGATGGCTGCACGCACTTCTTTGAAGTCCACGTGTTCGATGCTGCCGTTTTGGGTCTGGAAACAAACGTTTTCAGGGCCGAGAACGGCGATTTCATACTTGGTGAGAATGTCCATCACGCCCTTGGTCATGGAGTCGATTGAGCAGCCGGAGGCGTGGCCGGGCTCGGCCATCACAACCACAAAACGCTCGTGGCGCAGCTCGGCGCGACCGGGCACGGGACTGCCGTGCGCCTTCCAAACGGCGACAAATGCATCCAATTCTTGAAGAATCGCCGATTTTGTTTCAGCGGTGGGCGCTGTCGCCAATTGAAAAATCCAGTTGTGCTGCATGAGTAGATCAGTGAGTAACCTGAAACGCCTTTTCGGCAACCGCTTTGTCAAGCAAGGCTTGGGTGACCACCAGCAGATAACGATCTGGCTTCAGATTGCTGATATCCAACTGATAGATGTATTCCCCAGCGAGGTTGAAGGGCATCACCTTGGTAACCACTTGCTCGCCGATTCTGTTATAAACCCGCACGATTAATTCTTGATCCTGATCCACGCGGTATTCGATCAGCAATTTGCGCTCCTTGTCGATCACGACCTCGTCGAGTGCTACATTGATGGAATAATCGGCCAAGGTAAACTCTGAAAGCACTTCGATTTTGCCGGATGGATCAGATTTGCGGATGCGGTAATGCTTGAATTTTGCGTCTTTGACGTCGACAAAATTGTATTCAGCTTGACGATCGATCCCTCCCTTGCCCTTGATGCGGCCCCTGATGCGCCAATCTTTGCCATCCTCACTCGCCTCCAACAAAAAATCAACACCGCTCCGCTCAAACTCAGTGCTCCAAGACACATAAATCTCGTGGTAGAAAATCTTGCCCTCGGCGTGGATCATCTTGACGTCGAGCACAGGCCCCCCCTCCTCAGCCTTGGCCAAAGAGAGCATGAAAAAAGCCCCAAGGATCAAAAAGAGAATGCGCTTCATACTTGCTGCCTAGATTCAATCCCTAAATAAGCCAATTGTGGATAAACATACAAGCACAATCTAAAATTTTCAGGGAAACGAGGAATGAAGATTTCCCAAATGTGGATAACCTAATGCCCGGACTGTGCGCCTTGGGCAAAAATAGTGCCCTGCCTGCTACCAATTAAGGGCTCGGAATTGCATTCGGTCTTCATCTACAGCTTGGTGAATCAATTTCCACATATTCCCAAATCGATCGTATCAAGCATGCATCCTGCCAAATATCAAGGTGGCACGATACCTACCAAAAGCAAAGCGGCTGAATCCCGAAGGACACAGCCGCTTTGCGAAAAAACAATTGAGCTTACTCCCTGATGGTAAGCTCCTTGATCAGGTTGGTGGCGCCAGCATACTTCTCGACCACAAAAAGCACGTAGCGAATGTCCACACTGATTGTGCGTTGCACACCTGGATCGTAGACGAGGTCACCTGTCATGGACTCCCAGTTGCCGTCAAATGCAAGGCCGATCAATTCGCCGTTGCCGTTGATGACGGGTGAGCCAGAGTTGCCACCTGTGATGTCGTTGTCAGTGAGGAAACACACTGGCAACTTACCACCTTTGCCATAACGACCGTAGTCTTTGGCGGCCAGCAAATCATGGAGTTTCTGTGGAACGTTGAATTCCTCATCGCCCTTGACCTCTTTTTCCAAGATGCCGTCTCCATAAGTGTAGGCTTTGTAGCTCACACCGTCGCGGGGATCGTAAGGGATCATCTTACCATAGCTCACGCGCATGGTGAAGTTGGCATCTGGATAGTACTTTTTGGTGGCATTCATTTCATGCAAGCCAGCTTGGTAGGCTTTCATATTGGCCTCGTTCACAGCATCAAACATGCCTTGGCCGACAGCCAACTGCGAGCGGTAGAGTGTGATGATGCTGGCGATGAACTCAACGCCTGGGTCGGCATCGAGTGCCTTTTTGGAGGGGTTGTCGAGGAAAGCCTTGCAACGTGCTGGGTCCACGAGCATGCTGTTCTTGAACACAGTGGCAGCATAGGCGTCAAAACGCGTTTGGTCGCCTTTGGCTTTTGCCTTGGAGAAAGTCTTGCCGCCGAATGCATCGGGACGCATCGGCTCGGGCAGATCGGTGTATAGGATCTCGGTCATGCTGGCAAAGATCTTTTGGTCGGTGGGCAGATTGTACTCAGCGAAGTGGGCATCGAGGCCCGCTTTGAGGGCATCGATCTGTGGCTGCACCTTGCTCAAGTCCTTGGACTTGTCATCGAGGCCGCGCGTGAGGCGCCAATATCCGATGCCATAGACGACGAGGCCTGGCGCGAAGCCTGCCATGTTGAGGTAGCTCGACAGCTTGAGCACGTCTTTGCTCTTTTCATAGTTTTCCTTGAATTGGCTCAGCACCTCGCCATACTTGGCTTTGCGGGCTGGATCAGCGTTGACCCAAGCAGTAAACTGCTTTTCCATGGCTTGGCGCTCCTCAAAAAGGCCGCGGCGGTCGAGGCCACGATTTTGGCCGAGGAAATACTTATAGGTATTGGCAAGCGAAGCGTAGTTGCTGGCCATCATGATGCGCACCTTGGGGTCGGCATCCATGTCGACTTTCATGATGCGCAGGCGCTCGCCGAGGATTTTGACGATGAGCGGGTTGCTGTTTTTGTATTGGAAATCGATGGCATAGCTGCTCAGGTAGCGATCTGTGCTGCCAGGATAGCCCATGGTCATTGCGAAGTCGCCTTCTTGCAGGCCCTTGATCGAGATCGGCAGGAAGTGCTTAGGCTTGTAGGGCACGTTGTCTGGCGAATAGTCAGCAGGCTTGTTGTCTTTGTTGGCATAGACACGGAAGATGGAGAAGTCGCCGGTTTGGCGAGGCCACATCCAGTTGTCGGTGTCACCACCAAATTTGCCGATGCTTGAAGGTGGTGCACCCACGAGGCGCACGTCGTTGAAGACTTCATAGACCATGAGCATGTACTCATTGCCATTGAACATCGACTTGACCTCGGCGCGGTAGAGTTCGCCCTCGGCGGCTTCCTCTTCGATTTTGCCGATTTCTTCGTCGCGCTTGGCTTCTGCTTCTTCTTCAGACAGGCCAGCGATGGCCTTGTTGATGCGGTCGGTCACATCCTCGATGCGTTGCAAAAAGGAGACGTTCAAGCCCTCGTTGGGGAGCTCTTTGTCTTTGCTCATCGCCCAGAAACCATCGGTGAGGTAGTCATGGTCGACAGAGCTTTGCGTTGCGATGGCGTCATAACCACAGTGGTGGTTGGTGAAGAGCAATCCTTCGGGGGAGACGATCTCGGCCGTACAAAAACCACCCATCTGGACGACAGCGTCTTTCAAGGATGATTTGTTGACGCTGTAGATGTCATCGGCGGTGAGTTTGAAGCCCATTTGCTGCATTTCAGCAAAGTTGAGGGTCTTGATCAGGTGGGGCAACCACATGCCTTCATTCGGTGGCACGGGCATGGAGTTTGGCGTGCCGGCGAATGCACCGATGCCAAACAACAGTCCCACCAACATCAGAAAAGGTTTCTTAAGCATAATGAGAAGTATTTTTAGGCGAAATTTCATGTTGAATCAGGGCGAAAATTAAGAAAAACTATTCGAAATGCACACAAAAGCCCTTTGCCAAAACTCCATTAGCCCATTTCAGGCCCAAAAAGGCAATTATTCACCCCAAATCATTCGCCCCGACAAGGCCTGCATGTAATCCAATCTGGGAAATGCGCGAATAATCAATGGATTTCAACTTGCTTTATCGTTACAGGAACAACATCACCCCCCAACATCCCCCGACCAAACCATGTAATCGAATTCATTTTTTCGGTTTATGTATTCAATCTACTTGCTGCACCTTTGGAATAATGATTTGTCAATGTAAAATGATCACGACCATGAAAACGGTTAAGAAATTCAGCATCACCACCGCAGTGCTCGCCATCTTGATGGTTTGTAGCCTGAGCGGATGGGCACAATTGGGTAAGATTTATGGAACTGTTGCGACTGGCCAAGACGTCATGCCAGGCGAAAAAGTCGAGCTTTGGAAAAACGGCAACCCAACAGGCCGCGGAATGCTTACCAACGAAAAGGGGAAATTCGAATTCTCCATGATCGAGCCTGGCACCTATACCGTCAAAGTTTTTACGCTCGAACACACAGTTGTTCAAGACGTAACTGTCTCAACCGGTGAATACAAACCGATTGAATTCCAAATGGCAATGGGCGACGGCGATGATGACGGGCCTGGCATCGGAACTGGTGATGTCATCATTTTTGATTCAAAAACCAAGTTGTTCTCGGTTGATCCTATGATCCAAATCACCTTTACTGGCGACCAGATGCAGGAGGGTGGCCCTGGAAGAGGGATTGCAGATTTTGCCTCATTGGCTCCTGGCATGGTACAAAAAGACGCTGGCGATCCCCTCAATTTCAAAGGCGGCCGCTCAGATGCCAATGCGACCTATATCGATTGCATGAAGCTTCGCGGTACCGATGAGATGCCACTTGGCGCCATCGAGCAAATGACCGTCATCACCGGCGGCCTTCCCGCGGAGTATGGCGACGTGATGGGCGCCGTGATCGTGGTCACGACCCGCAACCCCGGCATGACCATGGGCCACGTGGGCAAGCCGCTCACCAAATCAGAAAAACAATTGAATAAGCAGATCCGCAAGAGAGGCAATCAAGAAGGTGGCATCACACCCACCATCGAGGACCTCGCTTGCAATTGAGCCCTCGTACCTATTTGTTCATTTTTTTCTCAGACTATTTCAAGATGACCCGGCGAAGGCTAGCCTTCGTCGGGTTTTTCTCTTTTTTTGAGGGAGGAAAAACCGCTGTTCTGGATCGGCGACCGATACAAATGCTATACTCGCTGCCATCAGTGTTTGTGATAATGTGATGCCACCAAAACTGAACCGCCCCACAAGCGGGATAGACGCCGTACGCCGAGGACGCGAAGTAGAAACGAACTCTCTGCGTGCGCCTCCCGTCCCGAGCAACATCGAAGGGCGTTTGACAATTGACCAGTTTACTTTTCACGAAGCGGCGAGTATATTGCTGCGATCAAGGCAGTGATCTTTTCAATCGATCCATCCAGCATTCAGGTTAATCTGGACTCGGTATTAAAAAGGGCACCAAGAACGGTTGCATATTGCGATCATGGCGTGCAACCGGGAAAAGATCACGCAATAGTCCAGTGGATGCGTCTCTGTCATCATTTCCACTGAGTCTACCGGGGTGTACCATTCCTTCTGGCAACTGCCCATTAATCGCAGCCAAGTTGCGCTCCAATTGTGTCATCCTTCGTTGAAGCGGGCGCCTGAGCCTTCGCAACTCTCGTAGCCTAGCTCTCAAAACGGAGCGTGGCTCGCTGGTGTCCCTTTGTTGCTCGAGCAATTGCACAATCCTTGCGATGGTGTCGCTGCGCAGGGCCCCAAGCCTAGCTCGCTCAGGGCTTCCTACGGGATAGGTCGCCCGCTCTGCGTTGATGGCGCGCACTTCTCCCCTCAAAGCTGCTATTTGTGGACGAAAGTTCAAAACTTGAGCCTCTTCGGTCAATAGATTAACCTCATTATCGATTGGAGCGATGTTCAACTCAACTTCCCTCATCTCGTCGTTGATGACGGCCGATCGAGCCTCGACATCGACCGAGATTCTGGCATGACGGCTATTCAGACCATCAATGGGCCTCTCCCCCGTCCTCCCTTCGTAAGTCACTTGCATCGTTTCCCGCAAGACGGCAGCATTCTGGACCCATTGACGTAGCCGCTGGGTCAGCCTTACGACGACTTCCAAGTCATGCGAATTATTGGCAGCGTTTAGCATGGCCTGCTGCCGGGGTGTGATGATTCCCCCTCGCCCCTCTCCACGGTCCTCGAGGAGGCTGAGAATATGCCTCTCGTTTTCACGACTCAGTTGGTTGAATATCTCTTCGGTATTAACGCGGGAGCGGGTTCGTCGCTCAACTATTTGAATGTACCTGATATTGGCATCTGCAGCATTCCCTCCACTTGGAAATAGACTCTGGTAATCGGTCGCAGAATGGGAGTCGCTGCTCGCCCTCATGATACTGACTACTGGAAATATGTTCAGTGCATTATCATACCTATCACCCAAACGAATCGGAGTTTCGTGCCCTCCCGTTGCGGGATTGCCTTGATGGAAAATCACAGCTTGCATAAATTCATTTCCATCCGCTGATTGACTGGTCGAGCTTGCCCAGTGTGAGAAGATCACGCTGTGATTGCCAGGTGATGCAGCCCCGCCGTTGGCATTGTAAATCATCATCCAATCGCCGGGCCTGGCCCGCCTCACGAGATCCTGGAACGATATGGTACGTGTACCATTTGGAGTACTTGCTTCCCCGTCATGTGAACGACGTCTTGAAAAGATACCCTCCCTTCCGCCAGACCCCAACACAAGATTCCCTTCATGGTCAAAATTTCCCATCACACCCCCTTCATTGCTGCGATCCAAACCGGCTGAGGCGCCTGCATAATGGTAAACAAGTCGCGCCCAGTGATAGCACATGCGCCCATGAAGCCCTTGATCAAATTCCCCTGGTGAATACTGACCATTTGCTAGAATATGCCCAGACATCAGCAGACGCTGCTCGGTCGAGGTGGTACCGATCTCATCTCCATTGAACAGCCGATTAGGGATCAAACCATCAACAAAGTATCTTGCCAGCATGTCGCGTTGGGCGACAGTAAACAGCAATGCCAATTGTCCACCGCTCAGGCCGTCATGCACCTCGGGGCTACACCGTACCGGATCGGTTTCAAATACATGCAAGATTGAATGGAAATGATGGTTAAAGGCGAATGCAAAATCGTCCCATACCGGGTCTGCATGAGCGTCTGAGTCCAAGCAAATCGAACTCTCCCCGACAAGTTGACCAAGGCTTCGTCCTCCTCTCCCTGATGCATCTCTCCGCGAAGGATCGGGAATTTCTCCAGTGCTTTCTGCTCCACTTTGCCCTTCGGTCGTCATCTCTGGCGTTTCACAGACGCCGCCATCTCCCACTGGCCTGCTTTCGTCGCCATTGCAGGCAAGCGAAAACGGAGGGGGAGCGAAGCTGCGTGACAAAGATTCATCTGCCTCTCCGCTCTGCGGGGAGGATGCCTGCATTCGCGTTACGGATATCGGACTTGGTAGACTCATTGCAAAGGAATTAATTGATAATTCGACAGAAAATGTCTGACAATCAGGAGAAACTGAACGTGCCAAATCACTTGATATTCAAATATATCCTGTCAAAATCAGAATTCCAAATTCGACATGATTTTGCTAGTGCGATCTAGTATATGACTTCGCAAGCAACATCTAGGGCCTTACACGTAATTGAGCGGATCTATTTATTCACCTTTTTCTCAGACTATTTCAAGAAGCCCCGATGGGGGCTGGCCTGCTTTTGCTTTTTCTTGCGCTGCGATTGGGTGAGAACCTGAAAAAGGTTATATTCGATTCATATTCAGCAAGCTATGAAACGCATACCATCCCCCTACCCCGCCTTGCGGCTCCTGACGATACTTGCGCTGCTCGCCTGCGGCCATGCAGCCTACGGCCAATTGGGGAAAATATGTGGTCGCGTCACCATGGGCAAGGAATCCGCAGCATTGGCAACGGTGCGGCTACTCGATGGCCAAGGCAATTTCATTGCTGGGACGAATACCGATGGCGATGGAAAATATGAATTCGTGCTGCTTGCGCCTGGCGCTTACCGCTTACGCATCACGACCTTCGATGACCGGTCCATCGATCTCGAGCTCATCAACTTGTCCATCGGCGAATTCCAAATCATGGATGCGGATTTTGACAAGGCGGAAGATCAATCCTATTTATGCTTCTGCATCCCTAAGGTCATACCGGTGTACTACTACGAGCACATCACCGTAAATGACGTGAATCGCAACGCAGTACTTGACATCCGCGCCGATCGCAGCCCCTACTCCCTGCTTGCTAGCATGGATGCGAGCGCCTATCAGCGCGATCTCGGCGAGCCGCTCAATGTACGCGGTGCGCGGTCGGGCAGCACGGTCGTGCTCGTGGACGGCGTGCGCCTACGCGGCGAACTTGAGCTTCCCCTGAAATCAATCAACACGATCGACCTCATTTCCAGCGGCATGCCCGCCGAATATGGCGACGCCACCAGCGGCGTGGTCGCCATCACGACGGTCTCTCCAATGGCAGCCAAGCTCTGGCGCCCAGCCTTTCAGGAGTGGGAATTTGAGACCACGTGGTGAGCTCAGCGTCGATCGTGTCACAAAATTGTTTAGCTTAGGGTTCATCTCATCCTCCCCATGAAATCGTTGCCCAGAATCCTCTTGCTCCTACTCTGCTTGCTACAGTCTGTGGCGATGTGGGCGCAAAGCGGATCGGTGAAGGGGCAGGCGATTCACCACGGCTCGCCGCTCGATTTCATCACGATCAAATTGTGCGATGCCGAGGGCAAGGTCGTCAATGCGACGCTGAGCGATGAGCAGGGCTATTTTGAGTTTAAGCAATTGGCGCCGGGATCGTACCGATTGGTGGGTGAATACGAGGGATTTACCTTGCAAAATCGCATTATCTTGGGTACCGATGAACAAATGGTGGTCACGCTCACGACCAGCATTTTCAGGTTGATTCCGCAGGCGGAGCCGGCGCGGGCCAGATACCCCGAGGTGATCATTGCCCATTGCGGTGGTGGCTGCGCCATTGATAAGGAAGATCCCATGGTTACGCGCCACGCCAATGCATGGGCGAGCCGCTATGCTGGCAATCAATTCTTTGGTGCTGATAGCGAATTGCCTAAGGTGAAACTACAGGAAACACAGCATAGCGCGCTGCTCATCGATGGCGTGCGGCAACAGCAGACCATCCAATTTACATGGCGGATCGTGGAGACGCTCGATCACTATGTCGTTGGGGTTCCTGCGGAATATGGGGACTTTACGGGGTCAATTTTGGTGATTGAGACTTGGGGGATGTAGGAAGGCTTGCTGCCATCGCTATTTGTCAGGATGCGTTGCTGACAAAAATAACCGCAAAGTCCGCCAAGGCCACAGAGTCAGTGATGCTCTTTGCGTTCTCCGCGCACTCTGCGGCATTATTTCAAGGCTAACACTTCCCCCCATCACAGCAGAGACCAAGGCGGCGAATATCTCCGCACACCGCCCCAAAAAAGTGACTTCCCAATTCCCGGAGAAATCTTAACTTTACGCCTATCAATAGAGTATCTGTATGCTGAATTTCAACCACTTCCCTACCCGCTTGGTGACGTCTTGCTTGGCAGGATTATTGGCAATGACCCTCGCCACAGGCTGCACTGAACCGCCCGAGGCTTGTTTTAGCGCCAATCCCACACTTGCGGACGCTCGTGGCGAGGTGACCTTCGCCAATTGCAGCGAGCGTGGCACGGGTTATCTCTGGGACTTTGGTGACGGATCCACCAGCACGGAGGGCAATCCAACACATACATTTGCCACCGAGGGCCAATACATTGTGAGTCTGACCGCCCAAGCCAAGTCGAGCCTCAATGATGACCTCTTCAAAACTCTGGTCGTGGTGGGCCAAAGAGTCTATGCCGAAGCCCTCATCACGGGGCTGCCTGCCACCAACCCCAGCGGTGGACCATGGGATGTGAGCGACAATCCAGACATTGCTGTGCGGTTCGCGCAAGGCAGCAATGTCGCTTACCAGAGTGCGGCCATCAACAATGCCCCAGTATCATTTCCAATAACGGTGCCACCGCCTGGATCACCCGTTACATTCAATCCAGCGGTTTGGACGATCACTGTGGTCGATATCGACGGCCTCTCCGAAGAAGTGATGGCTACTTTTACCGTGAATTTTGCCAGCTACGTGCCCGGTGCGACCAAAACGATCTCGCTCACCGCAACCAACGCGAGCATGAGCTTGACTTATGCCTTGCGCTGATTCCATCCAGCAGCTGACATCGTCATGAAAACCGAACTCGATATGGTGGCAGAGTTCCACCGTAGCTTCCGGATTCCAGCGCGTGACGTTCCGACGGCAGTGATCACAGAGGCCGAGATGCGCCACGAAATCATGCGCGAAGAAAATGAGGAGTACCGCGAAGCCTGTGCAAAAGGCGACATCGTGGCCATCGCAGACGCGCTCGGCGACCAACTCTATGTATTGTGTGGCACGATCATCGCCCACGGCTTGCAAGACAAGATCGCAGCCGTCTTTGCAGAAATCCACCGCTCCAACATGAGCAAACTCGACGCCGAGGGGCAACCGATCTTGCGTGCCGACGGCAAGATTCTCAAGAGCGAGGGCTATTTCAGGCCCGATCTCGCGCCGATTGTGGAAAGCTGATCCCGATTTTTGTGTTTCTTGCGGGCCTATCCGAATTGAGATCATGGCCAAAAAACTCTATCACCTCAGCACTTGCAGCACCTGCGTGCGCATCATCAAAGACCTGCAGCCCGGCCCCGATGTCGTGTTGCAAGACATCAAGACGCAGCCCATCACGCCCAAGCAACTCGACGAAATGAAGGAGCTTGCCGGCAGCTATGAATCCCTGTTCAGCCGTCGATCCCTGAAGTACAAGGCCCTCGGCCTCGCAAACATGGCGCTGACTGAGGAGGATTATCGCCGCTATATTTTGGAGGAATACACATTTCTCAAGCGGCCCGTCTTGGTCCTCGGCAAGCAGATTTTTGTCGGCAACACCTCCAAGGTCGTTGAGGAAGCCAAATCCGCCATTTCCAAATGAGTGCCCTAGAAATACTACGCCGTGCCATCGTTTCCCACATTGCATGGGATTCAGAGGAAAAAGCGATGCAATCGGAGATGCTCATTTTTGTGGACAAGTTTCCAGACTGCCTTTGGCGCACCCAATTGTCGGGTCATATCACGGCTTCGGCTTGGGTTCTCAACGAGGCACGCGACAGTGTGCTCCTGATCCATCACCGCAAGCTCGACAGATGGCTGCAGCCCGGCGGGCACGCCGATGGTGACGAAGACACCCTTGCCGTCGCGCAGCGCGAGGTCCTTGAGGAAACCGGACTCACAACCTTGCCGATATTCCCTCAAATATTTGACCTGGACATCCACGCAATTCCAGCGAGAGGTTCAGAACCAATGCATTTCCACTACGATGTGCGGCATCTGCTCACACCTCAAGTCGGCAGTAAATTGGAGATCAATCATGAAGTGAAGGCTGCGGAATGGGTTCCACTTGCAGCTGTGCAGGCGCGCACCACGGAGCGCTCGCTGCTGCGCATGATGGAGAAAACTGATGCTGCGCTGCGCATGTAGCGATATGCTCGTTTCATGTAAGAAAGCTGAGCGAATTGCAGGGCGGCTTCAGCGCAGTTATCCCCACAGTTTTCCACAAGCTGCGAGATTGAAGGCACAAAGGGGAATTGTGGAAAAAATTTGGATTTCTCAGAAAAGCTTCTAATTTTATTCTCAGTCGGGGCGGATTATAGTCCACTTGATGTAAGAATATGGTTGGAATGTGGATATCCTTTGAGCAAATGCAGCAGCGTAGCCGTCATGGCCTCGGTCTGCTTCTATTGCTCATGGTGTTTACCTTCATGCCTTCCCTCGGCCGTGCCTGTTCCTTCACTTCTCCCACCGGTGACAACGATGCTGGAATGATGATCCACATCACGGGGCACACGATCCAAGGCAATTATCTCATCATTACCTACGACATCGACTACCCCGGCATGACCAAAGTCAAGCTCTTCAACGGCAACCGCGAATTGCTCTGGCGCAGTCAATACGTCGATGACAAAGAGGGCGAGCACCGTTTGGTCCTGAAAGCCAGCGTGCTGAACCCAGGAAATTATATCTTTGAATTTGATTACAAGAATCAAAAACAAAGCTACCCCATCCAAATGTGAATTAAGGTTACTATTGAATAGAAACGGGATCCCTGCGGATCCCGTTTTGCTTTGCATCCCATGAAAAACGGGACCGAAGTCCCGTTTTTGGGTGATTTGAAATGTGCTTATTGGACATTGGACTTGGCAAGAAACGACACCCGGAAGGCATCGAAGGTATTCAGGTCCTTGTAAGCGAGCACAAGCGTTTCCGTCACTTGATTGATGTTCACGTAGGTTTCAAAGCGCGTCGGAGCCACTTGGATCGTGAAGTACATGCCCAAAGCTTCTGCCTTCAGGTTTCTGGCATTCGCCAAAGTGAGGCGCAGTGCGGCATACTTGGCGTCGATGACCTTCATCTCGACCATGTCGGTCCCCGCAGCGTTGCCGAGCTGCATGGACATGGTCCAAGCAGTACCCACTTTTGGCAGAGGCATGATGAGCAGCGCCCGTTCGGTATCACTTCCATTGTTGATCGGGGTCGTGCCACCATCCGCAGGCGCCTCCATTTTCAGCTCGGAGTAGTTGGTCGCGCTCACAGGGCCGTGCATGGTAAAATCCACCGTATCAAATGGACCAAGCGGTGCTCCGCCATTCCCGCCATCGCCCGGTTCCTTGGGCGTGAAAAAGTCCAATGCGGGCAACGCTTGGAGACTTTTTGGCAAGAATTCATTCTCAGTTTTCATAACAATCGGGTTTTGAGGTTGCAAAAAAAACGGTACCAAGCAGATTCAGTACCCGGCGTACATAGGGAAGACCATCTGCGCAGTAGGATTCCATAAGAACCTCAAAAAAAACTTTCCAAAGACATTCTTTAGCTAGCAGGAATGCTGGATTCCCTCATTTCATATCGGCTCATCGGCTAGAATTGGGATAATTTCACCTAGTTTTGTGGCCATCATGTACAAGTTGTTCATTCGCTCCCTGCTTTTCATGATGGACGCCGAAAAGGCGCACCATTTCACCTTTCGCCTGCTGCGATTTTGGTTTGCGATCCCCGGATTGCGATTTCTCACCCATCGAGCGCACCATCTGCGGCAGCCTGGATTGGAACGCGAACTCTTTGGGATCAAGTTTCGCAATCCTGTGGGTTTGGCGGCGGGTTTTGACAAAAACGGACTGATGATCAGGGAGTGGGGCGATCTGGGTTTTGGATTTGTGGAGGTCGGGACGGTGACGCCCAAGCCGCAGGCGGGCAATCCGCTGCCGCGCTTGTTCAGGCTGCCCAAGGATCAGGCGATCATCAACCGGATGGGTTTCAACAACGACGGTTTGGAGGTGCTGACGAAGCGGCTGCAAAAAGCCCAACGCGGCCGCCTCATCGTGGCGGGCAACATTGGCAAAAACAAAGACACTCCGAATGCCGACGCCACGAGCGACTATGAAAAGTGCTTTGAGGCGCTGCATCCAGTTGTCGATTTTTTTGTGGTGAATGTGAGCAGCCCCAACACGCCCGGCCTGCGCGAATTGCAAGAGAAAGCGCCCCTCACGGCCTTGCTGAATGCATTACAAGTCCTCAACAAGCAAAAACCCGCCCAGAAACCCATCCTGCTCAAGATCGCCCCTGACCTTACCGACACGCAGCTCGACGATATCTTAGAAATCGTGCAGACCACGGGCCTTGCCGGCCTCGTCGCCAACAATACCACGATCAGCCGTGAGGGCCTTGCGACCGAAAAGGAAAAGGTCGAAGCCATCGGCGCGGGCGGGCTCAGCGGCGCGCCCTTGCGTGCGCGCTCCTTGCAGGTGTTGCGCTACCTGCGCGCGAAGGCAGGCCCAGGGCTGCCCATCGTGTCCGTAGGCGGCATCATGACCGCAGCAGACGCGGTCGAGCGCCTGCAGGCGGGAGCCGATTTGGTGCAGATCTACACGGGATTTGTTTATGGCGGAGCTTATTTGCCCAAGCGTATTTGCCGGGCGGTATTGAAGGCCAAGGTGTGATGCGCAATGGTTAATCCGCATTTCCTTCGGTGAATCTTTGAACGAATTTGTCGTTGAAGGAGGCACCGGAATGCATGAAAAAGTGCTGCCTTTGAGATGGAACCGCAAAGTACGCGGAGAGCGCAGCGTCTGTGTTGCTGGTTAGGGAGCAATGTCTCTGCGTCCTTTGCGATCTACTATACCACTCCTTTTCATAGCGACTGAAAACCAAAGCCTTACAATTTTCGCTTTCGCCCCAGCGGGGCCGACTTTCGGTAGCCGGATGCGGAAGCGTCCGGCTAGAATGCCCCCACAAACACGCGCACCGTAGGTGCCGCCTTTACAGCGCCAACACTTGGCCACAATACAGTTCGGAACTCCAGTCAGGTACAATTTACAATCGCTCGATCAAAGACGGCCCCGCTGGGGCGTGAAAATAAACGCCAATTCCTCCGGGAGCTACCGCTCAATGCCATTAAGTTAAGGGAAAACGCACCCGTCCTGGTGCTTTCGTTCAAGCCTGAAAGGCTTCAACTTGGATAGCCGTGGGTAAAACCCACGGTCAGCAATCGCATACGAAGTTCAACCCCGAAGTGGGTTGGA
>JANPHP010000209.1:0-12523 GCA_031424495.1 Bacteroidota bacterium
GCCTAGGGCAAAGCCCTAGGCTCAGGGGCGCACAAAATTCGAAAGCCCTGCAAGGGCGAAAGCAAAACAGTTGTGCTTGGAAGTCCCGCCTTGAATAACGTGAGCTGCGGTTTAGATTGCAACCGACCCTCGCCAATTCCGCAGGAATGGCCATTTTGTAAAACGATCATACGTAGTCGCAGGGCATGCCCTGCGCCTACGTATGATCACTCGCAAGGATTATTCAATTCCTGCGGAAGCGGTGGCTTTTTGATTGATTTTCAAACGGCAGTTCCCCTCCAAAAATCAAAGCGTACTGCCCAACAGCACGATCTTCTCGCGGCCTGTGGTCACATCTTTGAGCATGTTGCGGGTGTCGACGACATAATTGCTGTGGGCGACGATCATCTGTGGATCGAATGCGTCGTGGTCGGTCACGATGACCGCGCAATGGTAGGTCTTCAGCATCTCAGGCGTCACCTCTAGGCAGGTGAATGTGCGGCCATGGGCCTCGTACTCAGGTACCCATGGATCTGCGACGTCGATATGACCCACGCCGGCTGTCTCCAGCAAACGAATGATGGGCTCGGCTGGCGAATGGCGCATGTCCTTGACATTTTTCTTGAAGGTCGCCCCGATCACCAACACCCTTGAATCTTGCAAGGAAATGGGTTGCTTGGCGATGATGTGCACGACCTTGTTGGCGACGTGCGAAGGCATGCTTTCGTTGGTATTGGCACTCAGGGTGATGAAACGCGTCTCAAAATCGTAGGCGCGTGCCAACCACGAGAGGTAATAGGGATCGATCGGTATGCAGTGCCCGCCGATGCCGGGCCCTGGCAAAAATTTCATGTAGCCAAAAGGCTTGGTCGCCGCAGCCTCGATGACTTCCCAGACATCAATGCCCTCCATGCGCTCGCACAGCAATGCGAGTTCGTTCACGAGCGCGATGTTTACCGAACGGAAGATGTTTTCCAGCAGCTTTTCCAGCTCGGCGATCTTGGGGTTGGTGACCATGTACACCTTCTCGATGATGGCGCTGTTCACGAGCGAGGCCAAGTAGGTCGCCTCGGCACCGATGCCGCCGACGACGATCGGTGTATTGCCAGTGTGATAAGTCTTATTTCCTGGATCGACGCGCTCAGGGCTAAAGGCGACATAAAAATCGTCGCCTGTCTTGAGGCCGCTGCGCTCCAAGATCGGCACCATGTAATCCTCGGTGGTGCCGGGGAAGGTCGTGCTTTTCAAGATCACCAATTGGCCACGTTGCAGTGCCTCGCCCACCTTTTCAGAGGCGCGCTCGATGAAGCTCAGGTCGGGATCCTTGTTGTCGTTGAAGGGCGTCGGGACGGCGATGAAAATGATATCGACCTCCTTGAGACGGGTGAAATCGGTGGTAGCCTTCAGGCGGCCGTTGGCGGCGACGGCTGCGATATCGGCGTCAGCGATGTCTTCGTTGTAGTTTTCGCCAGCATTCAGCATCCCCACCTTTTGGGTCGAGACGTCAAAGCCCAGCACATTGTATCCCCGCTTGGCAAACTCCAAACCGATCGGCAGACCCACGTAACCTAGGCCAATGATGCCAACGATGGCTGTTTTAGCGTTGACTTTGTGAGCGAGTGCCTGACCCATCGGGCTCAAGGTCACAGCTGATTGGGGATCGAACAATTTCATTTCCGAAGCATCTTATTAGGGAGGGCAAATATAGAAATTATTTGCAGCCTATGCTGATGAAAAGCATCGCCGAGGCGAAATGCACCATCGATATCGGCTATTTTGACCCTGAAAAGGCTGAATCCGCTAGAAACGCACTGCGAGCAAGGTGACATCGTCTTCTTGCTCCGCGCCTTGGCAGAATGCATCGTACATCGCCCGCATCTCGGCGACGATCTCCGTGACATCCCGCTCAGCGACCTCCGCCAATTTGAAATGGATGCGATGCTCGCCCAGCATTTCATCGGCCTTGTTGTGCTGCTCCATGAGCCCGTCGGTGTACATGAAGAGCGTGTCGCCCTCCTCATATTTCACCGTTGCCTCCTCGATGCCCGGCAAGTCAATGATTCCCAGCGGGATCGTGCCCACATCAAACTCTTGCATCCGCCCATTGCGCACGAGCAGCGGCGGATTGTGGCCTGCATTGATGTAGTCGATTTCCTTTTCAGGCGGGCGCACGTGGGCGATGAAAAACGTCACAAACTGCTCGCCGTGGGTGATGTTGTAGAGGATCTTGTGGAGCTTTTGCACCACAGAGTTGAGGTCATTTTCGCTCAAGATAAGCGCCCGCAAGTTGGCTTGCAGATTGGCCATGAGCAAGGCGGCGCCGATGCCTTTGCCGGCCACGTCGGCGATACAGAGGAAAAAACCCTTTTCGCCGCGCGAGATCACATCGTAAAAATCGCCCCCCACGTGGTGGTGGGCATGATTTTCGGCATAGACCTTGGCCGATTCGATCATGCTGAAGTCGGTGGGCAGCAGTTGTTTTTGAATGCGCCCTGCGACCTCCAGCTCGCGCCGCAGGCTCTCCTGCTGCACGATGTCCTCGATGAGGCTGCGGTTTTCCAGCGCTGCCGAGACCACATTGCCGATGATCTCGATGAAGATGAGGTCGTTTTCGCGCTCGGCATCACTCTCAGCGAAGTCGGCGACGAGAAACCATGCCGCCACCTGGTTGCGGTAGTTCACCGGCACCACATACTCCACGCCCATTTCAAACAAAGCCGGATGCTTGTCGGGCAGCACTTGCAGCGTATCGAGGTGGGTGGGCAGCTCCATGATCGCCTCGTGGGTGAGCTTGGAAAAACCGATCCGCAGGCCCACTTGGTAGCCCTCCTCGTTGCGGTAGACAAACTTCATCTTGTGGAGTTCGCACTGCGCGAGCAAGGTGTTGCGCGCGACCTTGAAGATGTGCTCGGGCCTCAAATGGGCCTGATTGATGGAGCGCAGCACATCGCGCAGGGCATCTGCTTCTTGCCTTTTGAGGCGCAAAAGCAACTCGGGGTCGTTGGTGCTGTAGGCTTGTCTTCTCATCTTCTAGCGTCGGTACTTGGGGTCGAGGGCGTCACGCAACCCAAAGCCGACCAAATTTAAGGAAATCACCACCAAGATCATTGCCAATCCTGGGAAAATCGCAAGCCATATTCCGCTGTCAAACATGATCTGCGCATAACCCTCCTTGATCATCGAGCCCCAAGAAGGCACAGGCGGCTGCACGCCCACGCCCAAAAAGCTCAATCCGGCCTCCATCAAGATCGCCGAGGCAAAATTGGCGGCGGCTACGATGATGAGGGGGCTCAGGATATTGGGCAGGATGTGCTTCACGATCGCGCGTGGCCACGTATAGCCGAGTGCGCGGGTAGCCTCCACAAATTGCATTTCCCGCACTGCGAATATTTGCCCCCGCACGAGGCGCGCCACCTCGACCCAAGAACTCACCCCGATCACCACAAACAGTTGCCAGGTACCCTTGCCCATCACAAATGCCAGCGCGATCGCCAAAAGCAAAGTCGGAATCGACCAGACCACGCTCACAAACCACATGATGACTTGATCCACCCGCCCCCTGAAAAATCCCGCCAATGCGCCCAGCGTCACGCCGAGCAACAAACTCACCAAGACGGCCATGAGGCCGATGCCCAAGCTCAGCCGCGTGCCCAAAATAAGGCGGCTCAAGACATCCCTCCCCGATGCATCCGACCCCAACCAAAAATGGCGGTGTACCACGTTTTCTTCCCAGAAACGGTTCACTAGGCTACCAAATGGCACACTAATCGGTCCACTGCTCCCTGTCCCCACATAACTATAGCTTGCATCGTAGCCATTGAGCGGTGAATAACGATAAGGCTTCCCCTCCATCTCCTTCCAACGCGTGGGCCATTCACCCTCCTGCTCGATATTCAGCATCCACATCGGCAACAAAGTTGCTTGCGGCTTGCCCAGGTGATCGGTATAGGTCAATGTATCGTGGTGGAGTTGGATGCTCTCCAAGCTTGCCACCGCCGTCGGGGTATAGTTGTCGGGGAGGCCGTCGATGAGGTAGGCTAGCATTCCGGGGAATGGCTGCTGCGCCAGATTGGGTTTCAGCAGCAAGGTGTATTCGGTTCCCGGCGCTTGTTTGGGCAAATGGATGATTTGAAAATTGCCGTTGTGGGTGTCGTCGGGCATGAGCGGATAGGCAAACAGAGCCACAAACCCGCAGATCAAGAGCCATCCCAAGCCGATCATGGCGGGAATGTTGCGCCTGAAGCGCTTCCAGGCCAGTGCGCGGGGGCTGTGGCGCTGGCCTTCCATGCTCAGCCGGCTTGAAATTGCAATCCCTTGGAAGAAGTTTGGTAACGAAAGGCCCGCATGTTGTCGCTATCGTAGTAGATGCTCGACACATAGCGGCCCCGCTCATCCTCCCGCATCACTTGCACCAATCCCCAGACGATCAGCTCTTTGAGCTCGGCACCGATCACAGGCTCGGTCGCCTTGATCTCCTCGACCAAAGTATCAAACGGCTCCGGAAAGGTGAGCGAGCGCAGGATGTCGATTTGCAGCGTATTTAATTCCATCATTTCACATTTCGGCCTTTCCACTGATAAGAAGAGCGGTTGCCAGCCACGCCCACCCAAAGTACATATATAATGTGGGCGAGCTGTTCCAGCGGCAGCCACATCAGGAGCCGCAATTTACCAAAAAAAACTGCAGCGGGATAGAGCACCGCAAACTCGGCGGCCATCTTGAGCCCAAGATGTATCCCCAAGAGCAGCCAAAGGCGCTGATCCCAAAATCCAGCGATGAGCAGTAGCGGGAAACCCAGCATCGCCAAGTAGCTCAGCACCAGGGTCGTCGTAATCTCCGAGCGCTTGTAATGCGTGCTTTTGCTCACCCAGCGGATGCGCTGCCCTTTGAATGCAGCCCAGCTTTCCTGCGCCTGCGTGTACACGATCGCGGCGCGCGCTTGCGCAAAGCGAATCTGGTATTTGCCCAGCGCGGCGATTTTGTGCATCAGCAATTCATCGTCGCCCGAGGCGATTTGGTCGATCCCCGCAAAGCCGCCGACCTCCGTGAACACCGCCTTGCGGTAGGCGAGGTTGGCGCCATTGCACATCGTGGGTTGCCCGGCGGCGATGCCGGCTGCCCCGACGGCGATCAGCCCCATGAATTCCAAAGCCTGAAACTGCCCAAAAACCGAGTCGCTCTCCAAGGCCACCGGACCAGAAACGAGGGCGGTATCAGGCCCGAAGTGGGCGACAAGCGTGCGCAGCCAGTCTGCGCCCATGTGGCAATCGGCATCGGTGGTGACGATAAGCGCACCGCGCGCTGCGGCGATGGCCTGGGTGACAGCGGCCTTTTTGTAAGCCGGCCCCAAGGGCGCTTTTAACTCCATCAATTGAAAATTGGTTGCGCCAGCGGCGGCGGCGTGGGCCAGTGCTACGGTTTCGTCTTCACTGTGATCGTTCACCACGATCAGCTCCAGCAGCTCGGCCGGGTAGTTTTGATGCAAAATGGCGGTGACGCAGGCCGCGATGTGCGTCGCCTCGTTGCGGGCAGGCACGATCACCGTCACCGATGGAAGTGCTTGATTTTCTGGCGGATGCATACTTGTTATCCGCCCCCAAAAATAGGCCGATCGCAGCAAGTAGCCGACATAAAAGAGCAATAGCCCAGAGAAAATAAGTGCGCAGCCCAGTAACATCTGCGGGCAATTTACGCAAGGTGAGGGATAGTTTGGGGTTGAGGTCGCATCATCTGCTTGATTTGTCCATCACCGATTCAGCCCATGTTTCGCGACATTTCCCCAAAAGCCCATTCAAGTAATCGAACGAAAGACACCTCCTATTCTCTTACAACGGAAACTGCTTTTTGATGTATGCGATGACTTGCGCTTCCGAGTCGAAATATTTATCATCGGGAATCTGTGTCCGGAAATCTGCAACCATCAGTTGCGTTCCTTCAGTATAAACCCGACAGAAAAAATCTTCCGTTTTAATGATCATCGGATCAGCGTCACTCACTTTTCTTGCAACCATCAAATACTCATCTCCATTCAGGCTCGTATAGTATCCTAGTGAATCCAGCCGCTGTTTTATGCTATCCATTGACATGCATTTCCATTTCACATGAATATCAAGGACAATTCCAGATTTCCCAAATTCTGAATGAGTTAATTTCAAACTCCTTGCCTTAACAACAGATTCAACATAGAGAAACTAGATCGGAAAGTGCTGCTTGATCCAGTTGATCACCTCAGATTCAGTAGGCAAGTCCACATCGTCCTGAACATTATATTTGCCATAATAAATGGTATAAGCGTCATCTTTTTCGTGGGTAATGGAGCAGTAATAGTCAAGCTTGAAGACATCAGAATAACCCCTACGCGGCTCCATACTCTTTCCGACGATTAGCATATCCCCGTTTTTGAGGCTAAAGCTATAGCCCGACGGGGCCAAAATTTCTTTGATCGATTCTAAACTCATCACGGACTTTGTTCAACGCAATGAAAAGGTGGCCGTCGGGTAGTTCAAAAATGTCTCCTACCTTCAAAACCTCTCTAGCCATAGCTGATCTCAAATATCGTTAAGAAATCTACCATTCATTGGTCACGCTAGCCTTGCTCCGCATCTTGGCAGAAATAGCTTGTACGCCTTTCATCATCAGTCCTTGACCACCGACACATGCGTCGACGAGCCTTCACCGACGAGTCGCAGCCAGTACATGCCACGCGGCAAGCCTTCGAGCGTCAGGGCGGCGGAGCCTGCATTTTCCACACGGTCGCGGCGCAGGATTTGGCCATTCGCATTCCAGACTTGCAGCTCCACTGCCGCGCTGCCAAAGGCCTCGCGCTGCCATGCGAGTTGCAGACGATCGGTGAAGGGATTGGGCCAAGCTGACAAGGTCGGTAGCTCTGCCTCGGCGATGCCCACGGTGCTGCTGCAGTCCACGTGCATTTCCAGCACGTAGGCTGGCGATGGATGGGCAAGCAGGCTATGCATCGGGCCTGCGGCAACCGGGACGATGCTTGCGGGAGTCGGCGAAAAGCTCAACGGGCCAGGCGTGTAGGAGGAACCGAATGCTGAGTCGCAAACAGTGCTCAAGTTCATGTCCACTTTCTCCATAAATAAGCTCGAATAGCCGGGTGCATGCAGATACGCTTGGTAGGCGACCAGAATACCATTGTCGGCTGTAAGCAAGGGTCGTGTCATAGAAGACGCGTCCTGCCATTCACGGACGCCTTCCTGTGCAAACGTATTGGTGGTGGGGTGGTAAAAGGCATAGCCTGACTTGGAAATGGGGAGCATGAAGTCGTTAATCCAAATGTAGCCCGCGATGACCACGTCGCCCGTAGGGAGGAAGGAAATCCGCCCTACGCCTTGCGTGTCACCAAACGCACGGGTCCAGCGGTGGTTGCCCAATGTGTCGAAGACAATGAGCGCGGTATTTCCCTCGTAATTGTTGTAGATGGCGCCCATATAGAGCAGGGAGTCGCCGCGCAGCGTGAGCTCCACGGGCCGCACCGTTTCATACGCCTTGGCCCAAAGGATATTCCCAGTGGATCCAATGCGCATCAGCTTCATGGCCCCGATGCTGTCTGTGATGGCCACCAATGCATTGTCCAGCCCGAAGCCCACGACACTCGACCCGCGGGCCATATCCAACAGGGTTTCTTGCCATACCATGGCACCCGACATGTCCAACACGCCGAGGTAGGCCGTGGTGCTGGGGTTTCCATCACTTGTACCCACCACCATCAAGTTCCCGTTTCCCAATACCCCACCGCGCATTTCGGCATAAGAATTCGCGGAATCGAGCCCCCGCAACCAGATATTCTGGCCGTTGGCTGCATAAAGCCCCGCCACGATCTCGGTCTGAAGATTGGGCAGCGTGCGGCCGCCCACCGCATAGACCTTGCCGTCTGGGCGCGGAAAAAGGCGTTGCCAAGCGAACTCAGCGGGCGCAGACTTCGCCCATTGCAGTTGGCCATCTTGGTCAAACTCGGCGAAGAAATTCAAGCTGTCGTTCCGCCCGCACATGATGTAATTGCCGTTGGGCGTAGCCACCATGTCTTGGAGGCTATTCCGCTCCCCAAAGTTCATCTTGAAGGTAGAAGGTTGACCAAAACCTAGGGAAGTAGACAGCAGAACAAGCAAGAGGAGAAGGCAAGCGTATCGTGGCGTGCGCATTTTTTTATTTTGATACAAGATGGCAAATTCTGTACTGGGAAACAAGATGGGAAGCAGAGGCTCCAAGGCAATCGCATGAAAATACTCTTGCCCGAAGGGCAGGCACTTGGATAGCCGTGGGCCACGATCCTTGATCGTGGCCCACGGTCTAGCGTATCCCTTGATCACCAAGCCCGAAGGGCTTGCACTTTGATTTCGAGTGTTACGGCAGGTCGAGCATTGTTCTATGTAGTGGCACCCCGCCGGGGTGCGTGATGTTTTTGCCCTTTTTCCCCGTGTGGCCCCGCCCTCGGGACCACACGGGGCTATTCACGTTCTTGCCCTTCGGGCAATTGGTTTACCATGAATTGTTTGGCATAGCGGTGAATTGCCAACGCGTCGCTAGCTGAGAGTCGCTCGCAATTTTCAGCCAATTGCCCTAGTAGATACTCAAACGCTCACGCTGGTCGACATCACAAACTAGCATTCAGAACCAATAGCGTTGTAGATAATCATCCCCCCTCAAGCATAAACCCTAATCCGCTGCATCGCAACCACGCCCAACAATGTCGGCAGCAGGATATTCACCAAATACAACATGAGCGTGCTCCCCAGCGCCGTCGCTTCAGTTGCCGCAAAGGCGGTCATCACCAGCAAGGCCACCGATTCCCGCACCCCCAATTCAAAGACACCCATCACTGGCAGCACCGATTTTCCCAAGAAAATCAAGGCCACCATCATATACGCCAGCGCCCAATTGCCCTGGTAATCAAATGCATACATGAGCATCACATATTGGCTGGAGAAGACGAAGTAGCGCAGCAAGGCCAAGCCCATGACCTGGCTCACCAGCCGCAACTCCAGGTTTTGCAACGCAAATCTGGTCTTGCGAATCCAAGTCGCTTTGTTCCAGCGGCTGGGGATCATCGCTGCAAATCGCTTGGGTGCCAGCACCAGCAACACGCCGAGCACACCCAACACAATGGCCAAGAAAATGAATATTCCCTGCGACAATGGATTCCCCAAGATCAGCATCACCAAGTTCCGGTCGGGCAGCGCAAACAAGGCTCCCAGGGCAAGCAAACCGCAGACGAGGGTCACAACCAGTTGGCATATACGATCGACAAAGGTCGCAATGATCGCCTCTACCCTTTTGCCTTCCTTCAAAAACAAGATGCGACCCGCATATTCGCCGATGCGATTGGGGGTAAAGATGCCCGCAGCCATGCCCGCAAACACAGCGACTGTGGCCGGAAAAAGCTTGAGCGATGGGTAAAAGGGCCGCACCATGATGCGCCATTTTTGCGACTCCAAGGCGTAATTGAGGGGCATGAGCAGGGTCGAGCCGACGAGCAGCGCCCATTGCACAGCCGTCCAAGGCCGCGCCATCATCGCAGTGAATTCATCCCACTTGCTCGCCATTTTCCAGACGACATAGGCCACCGCCAGCAAGGTGACGACGATCCGCAAGGCCAATAACCAAGATTTGCGGCTCACTTCAATTACAGCGTGATGGTATCGCCACGAGCCGGAATGCGAACGTCGGCAAAGCCATGTTCCTGCAAATAAGTTCTGAATTTGCCTGCACGGTCTTCCTCGCCATGCACCAAACAGATCGTATGGGTCGCAGCAGGCACAAAACTGTTGGTGATGAAGCCGCCCAATTCGTTTTGGTCGGCGTGGCCGCTGTAACCATTGAGGCGTTCGATTTTGGCCCTCACCTGATATTCTTGCCCAAAGATATGGACCTTCGTTTCGCCATTGACGAGGCGCGCGCCGATGGTGCCCGGGGCGCAGTAGCCGGTTACCAAAATGGTATTGCGTTCATCCTCGACGCCATTGGCGAGGTGGTGCAAGATGCGACCGGCCGACATCATGCCCGATGAGGCGATGACGATGAATGGGCCAGGCAGGGTGTTCAGGCGCTTGCTGTCTTCGGTCTCACGCACATAATTCAAGCCATTGAATCCGAATGGATTCGGGTCATGCACCAAATACTCAGCCAGTTGCTCGTCATAACATTCCGGATGCATCTGAAAGACCTCGGTCGCATTCACCGACAGGGGGCTATCGACATATACAGGAATTTTGGGCAGCTTGCCTTGGGTCTGGAGCTGATCGAGGGTGTACACGATATTTTGGGTGCGGCCCACACTGAATGCGGGAATGATGAGCTTACCGCCTCTGCGCACGCAAGCATCTTCGATGATTTTGAGGAAATGCTCCGTGCCATCAACCATGGACTCGTGGATCGTGCCGCCATAAGTGCACTCGCTGATCACAAATTCGCTTTGTGGCATCGGCTGCGGATCGCGCAAGATCGGGCTGCCCGGCCGACCGATGTCGCCCGTGAATCCAAGGGTGATCGTGCGCTCGCCCTCTTGTAGGCGCAGGCTCACGCTTGCGCTCCCGAGCATGTGGCCCGCGTTCATGAACATGAGCTCGACGCCATCCTCGATCTTGTACCAGCGGCCATAGCTCAGGGTGATAAACGCCCCCAAAGCAGGCGCGACATCGGCAGGGGTGTAGAGCGGGTCTATGAGTTCAAGACCCTTTTTCTTGCGCCATTTGTTTTCATATTTGGCATCGCTCTCCTGTATGCCAGCGCTGTCGCGCAACAGCACGCCGGTCAGGTCGTAGGTGGCATGAGTCGCATAAATATGCCCTTTGAAGCCGTGTTTGACGAGCTGCGGCAGATTGCCGCAGTGATCGATGTGTGCGTGGGACAAAATGACCAGGTCCAATTCCGCAGGAGGACAGGGGAATGTGCGGTTGTATTCATCCGCAAATCCTTCAGAACCTTGGTAAATACCGCAGTCTAGGAGGATTTTCTTTCCATTGTCCAATTGCAGCAAATGCATACTGCCAGTAACAGTGCGTGCTGCACCCCAAAATTTTACGATCATAACGCTCCGAGCTCGTGTAAATAAATAATGCCGGTATGGCAGCCTAAATTAAGCCTCTTCTGCCTAATTTTATGCCTATGGCTGAAAAAGAACCCCGGGAGCGGATCATTCTCGGGATTGACCCCGGAACCTCGATCACCGGATACGGCATTTTGAGGTGTGTGGGCAATAAAATGAACCTGCTCACCTACGGGATCATCGATTTGCGCAAGATCGGCGCCGACCATCCCCTCAAGTTGAAGCGCATTTTTGACCGCACCATCAGCCTCATCGACGAGTTCATTCCCGACGAATTGGCGATCGAGGCCCCTTTTCATGGGAAGAATGTGCAATCCATGCTCAAACTGGGACGTGCGCAAGGCGTGGCTATGGCCGCAGCGCTGCAACGCGAACTGCCCATTGTCGAGTATGCGCCCAAAAAGGTGAAAATGGCGATTACTGGCAGCGGAAACGCGAGCAAGGAACAGGTCATGTCGATGATCGAGCGCCTGCTCAACTTCAAGTTTGACTTGGCGCATTTTCCTTTGGATGCATCAGATGGCATCGCGGTGGCGATTTGTCATTTCCTCCAAAGCAATACCATCTCAGCAGCTACCACCAACAAAGCGTTGGGCGGCACCAAAACCGTCAAGAAAAAAAGTGGCAGCTGGGAGTCCTTCGTGGCAAACAACCCCAGCAAGGTGAAGAGCGAGAAATAAGTAGTTGCAGGGCACCACGTCCGCGCTGCCGCAGCGGGGACGTGGTGCCCTGCGGCTACTTCTAATACCCTTAGAATATGCCATTCCTGTGGAATTGGCACTTTTTTGAAAGAATTCTAATCCCAATTCAGGTTTGGCAGAGAAAATTGCCGTGATTCATTATTCGAAAGCGTTCAAACAAGGATTTAGGAATCCAGACATGCGCGTAAAACAACCATTTGCCCCCAGAAGCGGCTTATCGACAATCCCATCACGCAACCAGGATAGGCCCCAAGCATCCATAACAATCACTCAATTGTCAATTGTCCATTATCAATTGTCCATTATCAATATCCCGGCACAAACGCCCGAATTTTGAGCGCAACCTCGGCCAACTCTCCTGCAGAGGGTTTCAGTTTTTCCTTTTGAAAGTTGATGTCGCCGACGACGTCCATCGGCACCAAGTGGATGTGGGCATGAGGTACTTCTAAGCCAATCACAGCAACACCAACCTTTTTGCAAGGAATGGCCTTTTTGATCGCTTCTGCAATGATCTTGGCAAACAAATGCAGCCCGACATAGGTGTCCTCGTCGAGGTCAAAAATGTAATCGACTTCCTTTTTGGGAACGACCAAGACATGCCCTTCGCGTACAGGCGTAATGTCCAAAAATGCCAAAAAATCTTCTGTTTCAGCGATGCGGTGGGCTGGAATCTCGCCTTGAATGATCCGCGTGAAAATGCTGGCCATGCTTATCCGTAGGTGATTTTGAGGATTTCAAACTCGATCTTGCCAGCCGGCACCTCGACCTCTGCGATGTC
>JANPHP010000210.1:0-27436 GCA_031424495.1 Bacteroidota bacterium
ATGATCAAAAGAGAAAATGCAACCAAAGGCAGCACAAACACCAAGCGCCAAATCGCGGCACTCAACGACAACTACAGGGAGATACTTTTGCAGGTATGATTTTCATGCGATTGCCCTGGTATTTAATCTTGTGGGCATGCAAGGCATGGCGTGCCTACAAGATCAAAGACCAATTCAACAGCGCAAAAAAAATCCTGACCGAGCCATGCCCGATCAGGATTTTTTATTCATGCGGACGGAATCCTTATTTCTTGGGATGCATTTCCAGGAACACATTCACCTTCACGTCACTGCCCAGCATTTCGCCTGCCTGGCCCACGCCATAGTCGAGGCGGTTGATGGTGAACTCAGCACTGAAGCCAGCTGAATTGCCACGTGGGTTTTCCAAGAGGCCCAGGAATTGAAAAGGAACGCTGATTTCTTTGGTCACGCCGTGCACAGTCAGTTTGCCTTTGGCAACATAGTTGACTGCAGTGGTTTTGGATTTGGCGCCCTTTGCGATGCTGGTCGACACAAAGCTCCACTCTGGAAACTTGGCGACATCAAAAAAGTCAGGTGATTGCAGGTGCTGCTCGAGCTTGTCCATGCCCATCATGACCGAGCTGGCATCGAGCTTGGCGTCGATGCTGCTGGCGGTTGGGTTGGCGGCATCCCAATTGACAGTGATGTCAAATTTTTTGAACATGCCCACCATAGGGGTTACGGCGTGGCGCACAGTGTACATCACGGTGCTGTGAACGGCATCGGAACCCCAAGCGCTGGCTTGAGCCTGAGCGGCAATCGGTGCAAACATCAAAACGGCCAAAAAGGCAACCAGAAGTTGTTTCATGTAATTTTTCATGCGAATGATCTGATGAGAATTTTATCTTTTCAACGTCGTGCATCCTACGTGGATGCGGTGCAAAGATAATGCGAATCAAATTACATGTACCTACATGTTTTATTTGATTTGTAAAAAAATCTTTCAGGCGACACTTCGTAAAACAAAATTCACCGTAATGAAAGGTGAATGCAACGTGAGCGGCATCACCATTCTGAATTATGGTCATTGATTGTGCATTGTCCCCAGAATGTGAAAAAAGTCGCCTGCATTCAGACTGGTAGTTGAATAGATTTGGTAAGTCACTCTGAACCCAACAATATGTTTCAAGACCAAGAATCAAACGGCGAAAGCCCGAAAAAAAGATCCGCTCGCGCCAAAAAACAAAAGGAAGCCCTCAAGATTTTTGTTTTGGACACTTCCGTGATCTTGTATGACCACAACGCCATTCGCAGCTTTCAAGAACATGATGTCGTGATCCCCATCACCGTCTTGGAGGAGCTCGACAATTTCAAAAAGGGCAATGACGTGCTGAATTATGAGGCGCGCGAGTTCATTCGCATCCTCGACGGGCTCGCTGGCGACGACCTCATCAACAATTGGACAGCGATCAACGGGCCCGACAGCGGCAATTTCATGGTGGCCATGAGCGGCGACAGCGACCTCGACGCCGAGGAAGTCTTTGGCGAAAAAAAGCCCGACCACCGCATCTTGAACACGGCGCTCACGATGCAAAAACAGTACCCCGACCGCAAGGTCGTGCTGGTCTCCAAAGACATCAACCTGCGGCTCAAGGCCAAGGCCGTGAACGTCATGGCCGAGGACTACACGACCGGCAAGGTCAAAAACCTTGACAAGCTCGACGCGGGCATCGTGACGATGGAGCACCTGTCGCATGAGCTCATCGACAAAATCTACCGCACCGAGGGCGTCACGCCCGAGGAACTGGGCCTCAAACACGTGCGCGCCAACCAATATTTCATTTTGCGCAACGGCAAGAGCAGCGTACTCGCCTATTACAACCCCTTGGTAGGCCTGATCGAGAAGGTCGAGAAAAAGTCGGCTTTTGGCATCACGCCCCGCAATGCCGAGCAGACGTTTGCACTGCACGCAGTGCTGAATCCGAATGTGCGGCTGGTGAGCCTCATGGGCGTGGCCGGCACGGGCAAGACCCTGCTCGCACTCGCTGGCGCGATGGAGCGCCGCCGCGAATACCGCCAAATCTACCTCGCGCGCCCCATCGTGCCGCTGAGCAACAAAGACATCGGCTTCTTGCCCGGCGACATCAAAAGCAAGCTCGATCCTTATATGCAACCGCTTTGGGACAATTTGAAATTCATCCAGAGCCAATTCAAGGACGCGAGCCCCGAGCACAAGATCATTAAGGAGATGGTGGAGCAGGAGAAACTGCTCATCACGCCGCTGGCTTACATCCGCGGGCGGAGCTTGTCGCATATCATATTCATCGTGGACGAGGCCCAAAACCTCACGCCGCATGAGGTCAAGACGATCATCACCCGTGCGGGTGAGGAAACCAAGATCATTTTTACGGGCGACATCCGGCAGATCGACACGCCTTACCTCGACTCGGAGTCTAATGGTTTGAGTTACCTCATCGACAAAATCAAGGATCATCCGCTCTATGCCCACGTGACGCTGCAAAAGGGCGAGCGCTCAGAGCTGGCGAATCTGGCGAATGAGTTGTTGTGAGGCGATTTCATTTAGGTAGTATTTCATGTGATGGCGCGATGCATCGTTCCACCACGTGAAATACACGGTCATTTTCAGGGTTCCTGTTTCACGGTTTTGGTAGTGCAGCCTGCAAATCCGGTTAAGAATTGCTTTGGTACGCTTCTTGCAAACGGGCTGTCGTATGCATTCTCCAAAACCACTATCTTTGTTGTCTATGAAAACGACGCTAGGTTTCCTTTTTGCGGCACTGTTCCTGATTTGTGGCCGCGCTTATGGCCAGACAGAGACGCCTCCCGAGTGCATGAACCTCGAAGAGGTGCAGCAGAAGATCGGTTTTCCGTTGGAGGCCAAGCGCGCAGGCGCTTCTGGCAAGGTCGTCGCCAAGCTCACGGTCGAGCCCAGCGGCAAGGTTTCCAAGTCTGAAATCATGGAGTCGCCTTCCAAATTGCTTTCCGAGGCGGTCTTGGCCCATATTGGCGACCTGAAATTCAAGCCCGCCAAAATGGACGGCAAGCCGATCAAGTCGATCGTGCAAGTGCCGATCAGCTTTGACAACAGCGGCAGCGACAAAGTCTTTACCTCTTTGGAAGAGGCGCTCACGACCACCGAGGTCGTGGAAATCCTGGACCTGAGCGGACAGAAACTCAGCACGCTCGATTCCCGCATCGTGCGCCTCAAGAGCCTGCGCGTGATCAAACTCGACAACAACAACTTCACCGCGATCCCGAGCGTGCTCAGCAAAATGCTCTCCCTCTCGGAAATCGAGATCAGCAGCAACCAAATCACCAGCGTGCCCGGCTTTTTGAAAAAAATGAAGTCCTTGCACGCCCTCGACATCAGCGACAATGACATTCCGAAGGAAGCGATCGACAAGGCGAGGGAGCAATTGGAGCATATCGAGCTGCTGACGGATTGAGGATTTTGGGGGGAATGCAATGTTTGAGGACAATTTTCGCGTCGCCCGCTTCGTTATCATTGAAAGGCCGAGCTTCATGAAAAACCTTCTGATCCTCCTCATTCTTTGTGCAATCAATTGCACCCACCTTTGGGCGCAAGACACCTTGCAACACTGGCCACATCCCGATTCTTTCATCGTCCTCACGAAAGAGGCTACCTTGCTGAATTGGGATGATGTGTACAAAATGATGGGCTTTCCGCTGGCATTGCGAGATGCTGAGATTGAAGGCAAGGTCGTTCTGCGAATTCTGTTTGACGAGAATGGAAATTACATCCGCCATATCGTCCTCAAGGATCCACACCCGCTGCTCACCAAGGTATTTACGGATGTCGTAGCGATGCTCAAGGTGAAACCTTCAGAAATCGATGGTCGGCCGATAGCTTCATGGGTTACGATTCCATTTGACCCTCATTTCAGATGGTGAAGCACAGAGATCAAGCCTTGCATTTTGCTCGACAGTGTAGGCAAGTACGCACGCACCTCCTATTGATGTTCGTTTTCATAGCGTTTTCATTCGGGCTGACGGCTGCACAAGACACCACAGCGACCCTCGTCTACGATTTCCTGGTGGATCCGATCGAGTCGAGCATCCCAAATCTGAGTGCGGTCAAGGCCGAAATCCATTATCCGATCTCGGAGCGAGCCCTTGGCGAGCCGGGCAAAGTGATCGTTCGGGTGCGCTTTGACGCGCAGGGCCGCTATGTTTCGCACGAGGTTTTGCGCGCATCCAATGCTAGCATCGCTGCCATCGTGGAGCAACATCTGCCCAAGCTCAAGTGCCTGCTTGGCAGTCCAGCCTTGGGTGATGCGCGGTATATGCTTGTGATTCCCTTTCGGTATGGCGATGAATTTCCTGGGACGATTTGGTGAAGGTAAGATCGGCGGTATTTGAAAATTGCTTGATTATCAATACCTTTATTTTCAATTCAAACGTTCCTAACATGAAACACCATTTTGCACTGAAGTATTTCTTGATCTGCTGCTTGCTGTGGCTGCCGCTGCTTGCGGTTTCACAATCTGACACGCCGAGTCCAGATGAATTCGTTTTGTTGGAATTGGAGCCGGCTCCACTGAATATGACGGAGCTGTCGGGAATGATCGGTTACCCACGATTGGCAAAAGAGGCTGAGATTGAAGGAAAAGTCATCATCAGAGTATTGGTGGATGAGCAAGGCAACTATGTGAGACACATGATTATCAAGGACCCGAATCCGCTCCTCACAAATGCCGTGGCCTCCAAAATCCACAACCTGCGGTTTACGCCAGGCATTCAAAAAGGGAAACCGATCAAGGTCTGGGTGACCATTCCTTTTGATTTTAAGTTGCTGCCAAACGTCACTCCACCGGCAAAAGCTGGCGTCTTCTACAGTCTGGAAGACGCGCTTGCATGCCCAGATCCTAGCTCGGTGAAGGAGTTGTATCTTAATGGGCAGGATTTGAATGCCTTTCCGAAAGAAATCTTGAAGTTTTCCAATCTCATCGACTTGGAGCTAGGAGACAATGAGCTCACCCGCATCCCCTCAGAAATCACATCGCTTGCAAAATTGCAATTTTTGGGACTGCAGATGAACCGATTGAACTCTCTGCCTGCCGACTTGTGGAGGATGCCGAGCCTGAAAGGTGTGAATCTCAAAGACAATGCATTTCCCAAAAGCTACCAAAAATCGTTGCTCAAATCGCATGAAGACAAAATTTTCCCCAAGGATGACAAGGGCAAGGTGATCTGGTGAATTGGGAGAAGCATGCGAGAAATTGACGCGATCAGTCCAACTGCATGAAATTCAAACATATTCTCACAATCGGCGTGCTGCTGCTGCTCCTGCTCAGCTGCAACAAGACCCAAAACACAGGAGATGGCGCGCAGGCCGACGCAGACACCATCGTGACGCTCACGGATCCGCCGCCGCTGAACGAAGTGAAAATCGTGCCGCCACCGCCACTGTCCGAGGACGAGGAAATCCAAGACCCTGGCACTCAGCCGCCCGGGATCCACGAATTTGTGCTCGTGGAGCGCGAACCCGCGCCCACGAACCTTGACGATGTCAAGCGCATGATTGGCTACCCAGCGGCGGCCTATGAGGCACAGATCGACGGAAAGGTAATCGTGCGCATCCTCATCGACGAGAAAGGCAATTACCTCAAGCACAGCGTCCTGAAAGACCCGCATCCGCTGCTCACCCAGGCCGTTGTGGCTCAGGTGCCCAAGATCAAATTTTCGCCAGCGATCAAAGATGGCCACCCGGTCAAGCTCTGGGTCACGCTGCCCTTTGATTTTAAACCGTAATGAGCTATCGCCATCATGGCACCCTAGGCTTACGCGACTCGCTGGAAGCCGCCAAGGTGAATTGTTGTTTCTCAAAGACAAGAAGGGCAAAGTCGTATGGTGATCTTGAATTTTGTATATTTACCTATACATCAGATTCGCTAGCAAAAGTCAAAACGTCCAGCATCATGCATATCAGAGGTATTTTCACAATCTGCATCTTGATTTTCCCCCTTTTGATGGCCGCTCAGTCGCCCGCACTGGTGACGTCCTCAAAGCCTGCGCTCCCAAAAATTGGTCAGGGGTCACTGCCGCTCAACTTGGATTCGGTGAGCAAAGCCATAGTGTATCCGCCAGCTGCACTCAAGGCTCGGATCGAGGGCACTGTAATCATGCAGGTCATGTTCAATGAATCGGGCCGCTACACTGACCACTCCTTGCTGACAGCGCCACATTTCTTGCTGACGAATGAGGCTGAAGACAAAGTGCGGTTGCTGCGATTTGAACCTACAATTCGCGAGGGTCGTCCGGTGCCAGGAATAGCTACGGTCCCGTTTGAGTTCAAATTACCAGCAAAAGCGATAGATCCGGACCATCGAGGAAGTGAAATCGGCCCACCGGACCCCGCTGACCATGAAATCGAGCCCTTCCCTTTGAATCAGGAGGAGCTGAAACAACGCATCGGCTACCCACCGATGGCAAAAGAGGCTGAGATCGAAGGCAATGTGATCCTGAGAGTATTGGTGAATGCGCAGGGTGAATATGTCAAACACATCGTAATCGAAGACCCATATCCCATCTTGACGCAAGCGGTGATCAGCAAGCTATCCCAGCTACGGTTTGCCCCCAGCATGCTAGACCGCAAACCTATCAGTGCTTGGGTAAATGTAACCTTTGGATTTTGGTTGCTACATTGAAGCCCTTGACTTCTTCTGCGACAAATTGTTCCCCAAAGATTAGAAGCGCTAAGTCGTATGGAGAATTTGAATGCCGTATATTTACCTGAACATCAGATTCGCTAGCAAAAATGAAAACAGCTGTCGCACTGCTCGCTTTGTTGTGGTTCCTGCCCTCGCTAGGTGCGGCGCAGCCGACTAAAGCAACGAATGCTCAGGATCAAGAAAGCTATGATTTTGAAGCGATCCAACGCAATCACGAGGACCGACCTTTTGTGAAACCGGCAGACGTACCCGACCCCATTGCCTCGATGACCGATTCCCTGGAGCGATGGCCGATGGCTGTGAATCTCGATGATCTTAAGCGAATGATCGGCTATCCGGTCAAAGCTAAGGAACGTGAGATTGAAGGCGCGGTGATCGTGAGGGTATTGGTCGATCAATCTGGAAATTTTGTGAAGGTCATCTACCTCAAAGATCCGCATCCGATTTTGACGAAGGCCATCGCCGACCGGGTCAATCAGCTCACATTTACACCAGGCATCCAATACGGAAAGCCTGTCGCAGCTTGGATTACAATTCGATTTGATTTCAGGCTTTTGAGCTACAACGATCTAGGCCAGAATGCGCCGCGACCTGCCGATGACCAATGGATTTGTGATGCCCTTGCCAAGCATTTGCCCTTCAACGCACCTGAAAAACTAACCACTTTGACGCTGCAGCATCAGGAATTGGAGGAATTCCCACAATGCATGCGCAAGTTTATCGCGCTCAAGCGGCTCGATCTCTCCGATAACCGAATCAGAGAGCTCAGCCCTGAGATGACTGATCTCAAGGCACTTGAAACGCTGATCGTCTCCAACAACGAGCTGCAATCACTGCCCGAGGAGTTGTGGAGGCTGCCCAATCTCAAGGCGGTTTACGTCGATGGCAACAATTTTTCCGAAGAAACCCGCAACGACTTGGAGCGCCATCGCGGAAAGAAACTCTTCCCCAAAGATGCAGCAGGAAATGTGAGCTGGTAATGCCACGTCCCATGCCCATTTTCCCTAAATTTGCCCAAAATCAGGGGTATGACCATCCAAGAAATACAGGACGAGATCATCGAGGAATTTGAATTTCTGGGCGATTGGGAGGATAAATACGAATACATCATCGCTTTGGGCAAGGACTTGGCGCCTTTTCCAGAGCAGTTTCGCGACGAGGAGCACAAGGTGCGCGGCTGCCAAAGCCAAGTATGGCTCCACCATGAAAAGGTCGGTGGCCACCTGCATTTTTTTGGCGACAGCGACGCCATGATCCCCAAAGGACTGATTTCCTTGCTCTTGCGCATTTACCAAGACCAGCCTGCCGAGGCCATTGCGACCTCCGAGCTCTACTTCCTCAACAAAATCGGCCTGAGCCAAAACCTGAGCCCCACCCGCTCCAACGGCCTCGCCTCCATGGCCAAAAAGATCAAAATGGTCGGGGTCGAAAACAGCTGAGCCATGGACCAACGCCAACTTTTCCTGCGCCACGTCGCGCAGACATCGGAATCACCCCTGCTCGTCGAGGTCGACCGCGCCGAGGGCTGCTATATCTACAGCCCCGACGGCAAGCGCTACCTCGACCTCATCTCGGGCATCGGCGTGAGCAATGTGGGCCATTGCGCGCCCGAGGTCGTGCAGGCCGTGCAGGCGCAAGCCGCCCGCTACATGCACACGATGGTCTATGGCGAATTTGTGCTCACACCGCAGGTGGAGCTCGCGACGCTATTGGCCGAGCAGCTCGGCCCGACCCTCGACCATGTCTATTTTGTGAATAGCGGCTCCGAGGCCGTCGAAGGCGCCCTCAAACTCGCCAAAAAATATACGGGCAGGCAAGAGATCATTGCCTTTGACAACAGCTATCACGGCTCCACGCATGGCGCGCTCAGCGTGACCGGCGCACCCGGACTCAAGGAAGGATTTGGGCCATTTTTGCCCGGCGTGAGTTTTCACGCCTTTGGGAGCCATGCGGCGATCGACGCGATCGGGCACGAGACGGCCGCCGTGATCGTCGAGCCGATCCAAGGCGAGGCAGGGGTGCGCATCGCGACCCGCAATTGGCTTTTTGCGCTGCGCACCCGCTGCGAGATCACGGGCACCCTCCTCATTTTTGACGAGATCCAAAGCGGATTTGGGCGCACAGGCGACCTGTTTGCGTTTCAAGGCTATGGCGTCGTGCCCGACATCTTGCTGATGGCCAAGGGCATGGGCGGCGGCATGCCGATCGGGGCCTTTGTGTCGCGGCAGGAGGTCATGGGTGTGCTCACGCATGACCCTGTGCTGGGCCACATCACGACTTTTGGCGGGCACCCGGTGAATTGTGCTGCGTCGCTGGCGACGCTGCGCAAGATCCTGGGCGAGCGGCTGCTTGAGCGCGTGCCGATGCTGGAGCGCATCATTCGGGAGGAGCTTGCGGGCTATGAAGTGCGGGGCAAAGGGCTGCTCTGCGCCGTGGAGCTGGGCAGCTTTGAGCGGGTGTTGTCGGTGATCGCGCGCTGCCTAGCAGGCGGCGTGCTCACGGATTGGTTTTTGCATTGCAATACGGCGGTGCGCATCGCGCCGCCATTGGTCATTTCGGAGTCGGAGCTGCGCGCAGGAATGAAGGTGCTGGCCGACGCGATTAGGGCGGAGGCCTGAGCGTTCAGAATCTGTTTTTTTTTCAGGGGAATGCCAATGCTGCTGCATCAAACCAGCCTTCCCCGCCGGGCAGATCGGGGTCTGGAAATGCAATCGCCGCCCAATTTCCGTCCTTCATTCGCCCAAAAGCCAACAAAACCGGGCCATTGGTGAGGATGAGGATGCGCGCACCAATCTTGGAGTTGTAGGTGCTCGCTTGGTGCACGACGGCATCGTCGATGGGCACGCGCGGCTCTTTGCATTCACACAAAATGAAGGGCTTGCCCGATCGGTCGTAGACAAGGAGGTCGTAGCGCTTGCGCCGCCTGTCATAATGTAGTCCTCGCTCCAAACTCATCAATCCCCTCGGTACGCCACAAACCTCAGCCAAAAAGGTGATCAGGCATTGCCGCACCTGCTCCTCAGGCGTATAGAAGAGCCATTGTTTGCGAATGCTGTCCCAGACCTCGGGGCCGTTGGATGCAGCACGCATTTGGAGTTCATATTGAGGTAGCGACAGGGCCATCTTGCTGCGAAATATACAGCGCAATTTTAGACGATCAGCCACCCGCATCCATCAATTCGTAACGAGAAATTGCAAAACCAAGCGTGCGGAAAACAATTTTGTCTAGATTTGCGCCGCAAAATTGAATGTGAAATGAAGAATTTCGGTCTAAAAATCGCCCTTACGGCCTCCTTTGGGGCAACGATGCTCCTGACTGCCTGCAATCCCTCCAAAGGCGGGGAAAATGCCGGCACCACCGACACCGTCAAGGTGGAGGCCCCAAAGGATACCTTGCGTTACGAAACCGAAAAGCACTTCAAAAACGTGCGTCAGCTCACTTTTGGCGGCAACAATGCCGAGGCCTACTTCAGCTTTGATGGGCAGCAGCTTTCATTTCAAAGCGATTTTGCCGATTGGGGAGCCAAATGCGATCAGATTTTCACGATGCCGATTACTGGCACCAATCATGAAAAAATGCCGCGCATCAGCAACGGCCATGGCCGCACGACCTGCGCTTATTTCCTCCCCGGCGACAAAGAAGTGCTCTTTGCCTCGACCCACCTCGTCGACGACACCTGTCCGGCCACGCCCGAGCGCAAGGTCGATGGCAAGTATGTATGGCCTGTCTATGACACCTACGACATTTTTGTGGCCGACCTCAAAGGCAATCAGACCCGGCAGCTGACGAACACCAAAGGCTACGACGCCGAGGGCACCGTCTCGCCCGATGGCAAAAAGATCGTGTTTACCTCGACGCGCAGCGGCGATCTCGAACTCTGGACGATGAATACCGACGGATCTGAGCAAAAGCAGATTACGAATACGCTGGGTTATGACGGCGGCGCATTTTTCTCGCCCGACAGCAAGCGCCTCGTGTGGCGCGCCTCGCGTCCAAGCACGCCTGAAGATCAAAAAAGCTACAAAGACTTGCTCAAAAAAGGCTTGGTCGAGCCCGGCGCGCTTGAAGTCTTTGTCGCCAATGCCGACGGCTCAGACGCCAAGCAGATCACCAACATCGGCAAAGCCAACTGGGCACCGAGTTGGCACCCTTCTGGCAACAAGATCATCTTTGCCAGTAATCACCAAAGCGAAAAAGGCCGCAATTTCAATCTCTTTTTGGTCAATGTCGACGGCACGGGCTTGGAGCAGATTTCCTACGATGGCGTGTTTGATGCCTTCCCGGTTTTCTCCCCCGATGGCAAGTATGTCGCATTCTCCAGCAACCGCTTCAATGGCGGCGGCCACGACACGAATGTGTTTTTGGCGGAGTGGGTTGAGTGAGGGTTGGGGCCTAACGCTATCCAAATAGCTGACGACCAAGATCCAATAGATCAAAATACATGAACCTAGTCTTGATTGGGTGACTCTCATCCATCCCGAAGTATTGTTTTTCCTGATCCTCAGTGCTAAACAAGAAAATGAACTTGTTTTTTAGATAGTATTGGATCACTTCGGGCTGATTATAGGCATCGACGATCAAGAAACGGCAACGATTTCCCTCCTCATAAAGACAGGACGCCTTTACAAATTCCATCAATTGAGATCCTAATCCTTGATTTGCGAACTCCTTGCTTACACCCAATCTACCGATTAGCGTTGCGGGAAATGACTTCATGTGTTTCTCGCGTGGTACGGCCTCTCGCACCTTCTTCTTGCGGCTATTGGGCAGATCAAAAGTTTTGATCCCGTCGTTGGAGAGTGTGTATGCGCAAACAACACGCTGGGTTGACTTTTCCACAAAAAAATAGGTCTCACCTAAGAGTTGCCGATGGTATTTAGGAGAGTCAGCTATGAAAAATTCATTCAGGTCAGCGTTCCCACAATCAAACGAGCCAATAGTATTTTCATAAGACACCTTTACGATTAGGCAGTCTTTATCAAGGTCGATCATTTTTTGAAGCATGATATTCGGCCCAAATACGCTTCGTCTTTTCCATGATTGCCAAAAGTTCTTCCTTGCTCCTGGAATCTTTGAATTGTTCAGGATGCTCAATCTCCTTCAAGAAGCGCTTTGCATCTTCGCCATACAATACCGGGGTTCTTCTGATTTCTAGTGCCATCGTGATCAAAAATACAAATTCTCCTCCGAATATGAAACCCCACTCCGTCATGTTGATCATTTCTCTTGGGCGCGGAGCTGAGCCAAAATGAGACGTGCTTGTTCCATGGATGCAATAGCTCGTTCTCGGGATACCAATCCCTCCTTAGGATTCTCAATCTCCTTCAAGAAGCGCTTCGCGTCCTCGCCATACAATACCGGGGTTCTTCTGATTTCAAGTGCCATCTTGATCAAAAATACAAATCCGCCTCCAAACCCGAAAGCCTACACCAAGCGCACTTGGCATTTCCATTCAAAAATTTGCTCATTTTCATCAATTTCGCATAAATGATTTTGCAACGGCGTCGATTTTTCACAAATTCAGCCTCATTCCCTACAATCTCGCAACATGGCCCGAAACAGCGCGTATTCAGTGCATGCTTTGTTACCAATTTGTTTTAGATTCAATGGTTTCTGAATGAAGATCAGGATGCAAAAAGCGCAGGAAATCCCTACATACGAGTTACTTCGCACCGAGCGCGGCAAGGCGGTGCAAGTCTTGTATGAGCGCTACGGCAAGAAACTCTACAGTTACGCGCTGACCTCTTGGCATCTCGATGAGGACACAGCTTGGGAACTGATCTACGACACCTTGTACAAGACCGTGGAGAAGATCGACAGCTACGAGTTCAATTCGGAGAAGAAATTTGGAAGCTTTTTGTTCACGATCTTTTGCAACAACCTGCGCCGCCACTATCGGGATACCAAAAAGCGGGAAGAAAAACTGAGCTTCAGCCCATTCAATGAGTTGAATTTTGAAGCCAGCAAAAGCGACCCGACGATGTTTACCGAGCGCAAGGTGCAGGAATTGATGGTAGAAGCGTCGGTAGATGCCTTCAGAGAGCCCGATGCGGGCAGTGATACACTGATGGTGATCTTGGATACATGTCTTGCAAAATTGCCCGATTGGGAGCGCATCTTGCTCCTTTTGCGCTGCCAAGACATGCCCTATACAGAGATTGCCAGGTATGTGCACAAACCCGCAGAGCAATTAAAGGTTTACCATCAGCGGGCTAAAACAAAATTGGAAAAGCTGGTCGAGGAGGCACTTACTTCCATCGGCCAAGAATAAGACTCAAAATGGAATTCCAAGGAAAAAACGAAGCACAGAACGCACTCAACGATATCCTGAAAAGGTATCTGCTTGAGCGTGATGCTGCCACTCCAGAGGGCGAAGGCCTCATGGAAGCGGCCGCAGAGACTGTGTTCTCGCAAACACCGAGCATGGTTCCGTCTGCTGCCAAGGAGGCTGAAATGCTCGCTCGCCTGAAAGCGCAATTCCCAGAGAATGCACTGCCAGGCCCCTCCAACCCCAGCGCTGTGCTGAAATATGGCATTCTCGCCTTCAGCGCGATCGCCCTCGTGAGCGTAGCCCTGCTGCTCATTCTCAATCCTTTTGGTACCCAAAACGCATTGCCCACCGGCAATGAATCCTCAATAATATCCGCCGAGACGCCTCAAAACCTCTCGGGCGAAGTCCACGACTATGCCAATGGCGCCGCCGTGGACCCCAACGAATTATCTAGTCTGCAAAACGGAGCAGGTAACACTGAATCAAGTCTCGAGCGCCCAGCCGAGACAGGCACAGGTAACGAGAATCAGGGACATGTGACCCATTCATGGGTCAAGGGTCCGCGGGTTTCGGTCAGCGGCTCGATGCGCCCTGATTCTCGTACCAGCTCCCAATTTGGACCGCCTGTTATCATTTCGCAGTCCTTTTATGAGTCGACCGCCCGGGAATTGGATCCCTACCCGCTGCGGGAATTGTATGCACAAACGGCTGCGCCGAGCGAATTCTATCAACTCGACCCCAATACCGACCATCTGATCGTCTGCGACAGGGGCACTTTGTTGCACATCCCCAAAAATGCATTTGTCGATGCAACAAGTGGTGAGTCTGTGACGCAAACCGTGCAGGTGGAGCTAAAGGAGCTGTACAACCGCGCCGACTATATCAACTCCAATATCTCGACGATTTCCAATGGCCAGCAACTTGTAGCTGCTGGCACGGTCTATGTCGACGCAACGGCCTCAGGCAGGCGCTTGAAACTCGCCCGTGACAAAGACATCTATGTCGAGTTTACCCCGCTCAAAGGCGTGGAAACGCAAGACATGCAGCTTTACCATGGCGCATTCAATGAAAAAGGTGAATTGAACCACGCTCCAGTGGATGGCCGCACCAACAGGATGGTGCCACTACCTCAGGAAGCGCTCTATTTTGATGAATTCTACTGCAATTGTGGAGCAGATGCGCCTTGGAACATCTTGCTCGGCCAACTGACGCATCCTGATTTCAAGCATACTTGGATTACCACGCGTGAATTCAGGCAGCGCTTGCAGGTGATGGCTGAAATGGGCTACCTTCCCAACTACCTCCGCACTTATATCGAAAATACAGGCAAGGAGCTCTGGAAGGTCGACCAAATGGTCGCCGATCAGATCATGGAAGATGCCAAAGGCCAAAAGAGCCAAGACGCTGAGATCGAATATTTCCACCAATTTGCCCGGCAAATGTTGGGATTTGCGGAGCACGTCGATGACCATGGCGTGGACCTGAATCAGCCCGACGCGAGACGGCAGCTGCTCTACCGTGATGTGAGCCGCGAAGAAACCGAGCGCACGATGCGCATGGGCAAACTGCGCCGCCACTTCGAGCAGGTGATTGAAAGTCGCCTGATCCTTGTCTCCAATGGCAGAACCAAGGTGATCCAAGGCGTGCGCAAAGGCAAGTTCCAAAAAGCGGGTTCAGATTTGGTAGCCGGCTACTTGATCCACGAGCTGGGCTGGACGACGCTGAGCCGAGCTGCAAGTGCTGAAATGGCTGGCGGCAAACGCCATGAGATCAAAGTGCGCCTCACTGGCAATATTGCCTACGAAAATACCCGTGCCTTCATGGCATTTACAGAGTTCAACTCGGTATTGCCCGGCAAGCCCACGACAGGGCAGCTACACCGCTTTGCACGCGTACCCGACAACATCGACGCTTGGATCGTCGTCGTCGGCTTCAAAAATTCAATGCCTTACCTCGGCCTTTTGCGTCTGCCAGCAGATGGCGGTGATCGCATCGTGCAAGTCACGATGGAACAGACGCGCTTTGATGAATACTTGGCTGCCTTGCGTCAGCTCAATTGATTCCAAAATCCCCCTACCTTTTCTGGCTGCTGCCTGAAGTTCTTTTGTGGTTTATTCACATCATTTTCCCCTGATTGTCCTAGGAAAATAATCAGGCAGCAGCCAGGCAAGCTCCATGCAATGAGCTTGGCTTGTCCATCTGCGGCATCATAACAGCCTATTTTTTCCTGATCCGATTTTGTATAATTTTGCTCCATCGTCCAGCAGATGAATGGGGCATCGGTGAATTTTGCAACCAATGCGATGACCTTCCCCCACCAAGTATTGCAAGGGCTTAGGATAAAAAAAACATTTGGCCTGTACGGCAAACACCGTTCAGGAAAACATCAACGATATTTGGAATGTCATTTCTTAAAAAACTTTTTCCCTTTCTCTTCAAGTCTGAAGCCAAGCCTGCAGCTCCAGTAGCACCACCCAAGAGCGGAAATACGCGCGGCGCTCAGCCAGGGAATGCAGAACCTGTCGTAATCTCTGCCTACGGCATCATCGCCCGCGCCAAAAATGCCCGCGGACTGCGCAAGGATTCAAAAGTCTATGTCAGGGCCATTTTGGAAGACGGCGACCGCCTCAGGATCAGGGGCACCGCGCCAAACGGATCCAAAGTTTCGCTCACAGTGCCACGCCGCACACTCAAAGAATATCAATCTGAAGGCGTGCCAGAGCATATCGCCAAGCACTACGATCGCCACAGCTTGTTTGAGCATGAGCACGAAGCGCGCATGAAGGCAGAAGCCCTCGGCAAACACTGATCACCTCAAAGTACTGATTAGCCAAACTGCACGCAGCGCATGCTCAGTGTGCCTTGCATGAAACCCTCATGCACAAATTTCACGCTTTCTTCCTCCGCACGCAGGCCGCAACTGTACAGTAGCGGCAAGAAATGATCATTGCTCGGGTGTGAAAGCTCAGCAACTTTGCCCCAAGTTGGGTATTGCAACAGGCCTTTGTCGTCGCCACGCTCCAGGAGATTCTTGACCCGCATGTCAAATTCCTCTGCCCATTCTGGTACCGGGCCGTCGTCTTCGGGGGTCGCCTTGGCTAGATTGTGGGTGATATTGCCACTGCCGATCACCAAAATGCCCTTTGCACGCATGGGACGCAGCAGGCGCCCCAAGGTCAAGTAGTGTTCCAGCGACTTGGTGCGGTCGATGCTCAGCTGAAAAACAGGGATGTCAGCCGCCGGATACATATGCTTGAGAATGCCCCAAGCGCCGTGGTCCAGCCCCCGTCCATTGTCCAATTGGCACCCCGACTTGGCGAGGGCCTCTTGCACCAATTTTGCACCTGTTGGAGAGCCCGCAACGGGGTATTGCACTTGAGAAAGGGCTTCTGGGTAGCCAAAAAAATCATAGATGATCGATGGTTTGGCCGTCACCGATACAAAACTCCCGCGCGTGAGCCAGTGCGCTGACACGACGAGAATCGCCTTCGGGCGGGGCAAGGCGAGTCCCAATGCGGTCAGGTCTTGGGTAAATGCATTGTCCGCAAGAATATTCATCGGGCTGCCATGCCCGATAAACAGCCCCGGTATCGGGGCATCGAGCGTGGGCATTGCTTGGACTGCGTGCAGCAGGCTATCGAGCCCAGCTATTCCCAAGCCAAGCAAACCCATCGTTTTCAAGAATTCAGACCGCTTCATCGATACCAAGATACAGATTTTTGGACGCGCTTCGTGCCTTCCCAACAGCAAAAATCCTAGCGTAAATCGTCAGAAGTAACCTTAGTTCTCGATTACACAACTGGTGATAGGCTATTTGTGCTGTTTGGGGGCTGCTAATCGTATTTGATCTCGTAGGTACGCGATGCATCGCGTACCTACGAGGTCAAATACGTTATTCGGCCGGCACAACGATGATTTTTGCAAGGCTGGATTCAATTCTGCAAGCCTAAATCTTGAGCAGCTTGCTCGCGAAATTCATCATTTGCAGGTGAGCGATGCCGATGCGGGCGACAAAATTCCTATTTTGGGGCTATGGATCGAAAAGAATGGCTCAAAATCATGGGTGTGCTCGGGGCAGGCATGCTCGCGGGCGGCGCAAAAGCGGCGCAATGGTTGGAAGAGGATGCACTCACCCGGGCTGCTTTTGGCAGCGACTTCCTTTGGGGCACAGCTACGGCTGCCTACCAAATCGAAGGCGCAATGGCCGAGGATGGCAAGGGGCCATCGGTTTGGGATACATTCAGCCACCGCAAAGGGAAGATCAAGACGGGCGAAAACGGCGACACGGCCTGCGATTTTTACCACCGTTACCCTGAGGATATCGCCCTGCTCAAGGAAATGCACATCCAAAATTTCAGGTTTTCATTGTCTTGGTCGCGCATCCTTCCAGAGGGCAAGGGGCGAATCAATGAAAAGGGACTGGATTTTTACAAAAGGTTGATCGACAAATGCTTGGAGAATGGCGTGCGGCCATGGGTGACGATCTACCACTGGGATTTGCCACAAGCTTTGGAGGATGCAGGTGGATGGGTGAACCGCGATATTCTGGGACATTTTTCAGAATATGCCAATCTCGTCACACGGCAGCTCGGCGACCGAGTGCAGGATTGGATGGTGCTCAATGAGCCGATGGCATTCACAAGTTTGGGATACTTGCTGGGCTTGCATGCGCCTGGGCGCAGGAGTATCCGTGCATTTGTGCGCGCGGCACACCACGCGACCATGTGCCAAAGCGAGGGCGGTCGCATCATCCGCGCAAATGTGCCCAATGCGAATGTGGGCACGACCATCAGCGCAAGCCCTGTCCATCCCAAAAATGATTCGCCTAAGCATGTCGCAGCCGCAAAACGGGTGGATGCACTCATCAACCGCATTTTTATCGATCCTGCTTGCGGCCTCGGCTACCCTACTGAAGACCTGCCGCTCATTCGCAGCATCCACAAACACATGCTACCGGGCGATGCTGAAAAGCTCGCCTTCGAATTTGACTTCATTGGCCTCCAATACTATACGCGGCAAATCGTCAAAAATTCGCTCATTCCCTTCATCCGTGGCAATGTCGTGAAACCCAAGAAGTTTGGAATACCCGATGAGGAGATCACCGAGATGGGCTGGGAGGTCTATCCCGAAGGCATTTATACTTTGCTGAAGCGCTTTGCGGCCATGCCGACCGTGAAAAAAGTCATCGTTACTGAAAATGGCGCCGCATTTCCCGACCTAGTCGATGGGGACCATGTCCATGATCCCCGCCGCATCAAATTTCTCAAAGACTACCTCGAACAGGTACTCAAAGCCAAAAATGAAGGCGTCAATGTCGGCGGATATTTCATTTGGAGCTTTTTGGACAATTTTGAATGGGCCGAAGGCTACAAACCACGATTTGGCTTGGTGCATGTGGACTACGCCACGCAGCAAAGACGCATCAAGGACTCAGGGCATTGGTTTTCCGATTTTTTGAAGGGCTGAGCCGCCAAGACAGGAGCTTGAAGCTGGATTTTGCTCGGAAACGAGATGATTTTGGTCGATTTGCTCAGCGCAGCCTGCCGCCTCTGGCGGTGAGCAGGTCCACCATGTCTGATTCGCCTTCGCGGTAGGCCGCGCCGGCCGGACTCAAGCCGTGGGCATCGCGCAGATTGAGATCGGCACCACACTGCTCGATGAGCGTGACGGCGGCTATTGCATTTCCCTTGGCAGCGGCTACGTGGAGCGGCGTTTCGCCGATCAAATTCTGCAAATTGGGATTCGCTTGCAATTCACAAACGACGGTAAAGCCCGGCGCTTCGTCTTTGAGTGCGAGTTCATGCAAAATTGTATTGCCGAGTTTATTGACGGCATTGATGTTGCCGCCGTGTACTGCGATCCATTTCACGGCTTCCCATTGCTGGCGTTGCGCAGCCAAAAAGATGGGCGTTTCACCGAGATCATTGATGCGATTGATCTCGGCGCCGTTGGCGACGAGGAGGGCAAGCAGCGGCAAGTTGCCATTTTCTGCGGCCTCGTGCAGGGGCGAGCCCTGCGGGCCTGAGGCATACAAATCGGCCTCGTGCGCCACCATTTTGGAGACCAATTCCGTGAAATCGAGCATCACCGCACAATAAAACGGCGTCATTCCCTTGCGCACAGGCCCTTCAAATTTTGCACCAGCATCTACCAGCAGTACTGCAGCTGCCTGATGATCATGTTCCAAGGCTAACCAAATCGGTGCCACGTCGCCTCGCGCGGAGTCAGGCGATGCGCCGTGGGCCAGCAGCATCTCTACGATTTGCGAGTCGCCGGCGCTGGCAGCGAGCTCCAAGGGGAACATTTTTTCCCCGGGAGGCACACGTTCAGCATCGGCACCGCCACGCAGCAGGCGATCCACGGTGCCGACTTCTTGGTTGCGGATCGCATCCATCAATGCGGCGTCATGGCTGCGGCATCCAACACTGACCAAGATCGTGATCAGCATACTCCACAAGACCGATACACTTCTCAGTTTCATTCTCCTACGTCCTTCCAAAACCTAAATAGTGAACATTCACCATCAAAAATAGTCCAAAAATGAAAGAAATGCGCATCTTGTAAGGCATAGTTTTCTGCAATATCGCCTACTTTCCGACACAGTTCCTCTCCAAAAACTGTTTACTTAACTGTACATTTCCACAATTATTCAGACAAAGTTGGGTAAAAACACAAGTTGGTAGCCCAAAAAAAGCGCTGAAATTGCCCTTGTATTTAAAAGATGGCTTGGCACCGCCGACCATCTGCTGAAAATTAGGACATTAATTCCGTATTATAATTCTTGAGGGTCCAGGGACGCCAGTTCCTGACCCTTTTTTCTTTTCTGCAAAGTCGATCCTTTTGGATAATTTTGCGGCTCGATGAAGGCCACTTACCGTTTTATTCTCCTTGCACTTTGCTCTGCTGTCGTGACGCTCTCCGTGAGTAGCTGCAGCTTTACCAAATCCCCCAAAAAGTCGTGGTCTGAAGAGACCTGCCCGCTGCCGCCAGATTACAGCCTTCTGGAAAACTGGGCCGCCCATCCTGACAAGCGGGATTTTGCCGATACTACCCCGATGCCCAATATCAAAGACGGGCAAAATTCGTCGGAGATCGATGTTTTTTTCTTGCATCCGACCACGCTATTTGGTCAGAAGCAATGGAACGGAGACTTGAAAGACAAAAAACTCAACGGCCGCACGGAACGCACCACCATCAAGCACCAAGCGAGCATTTTCAACGGCGCGGGACGTGTTTATGCTCCGCGCTATCGGCAGATGGTGCTCGGCGCTTTTTTTGACAAGCACGATCGCGCTTCCAATGGCAAGGCCTTTCACACGGCATATTGCGATCTCAAGGCGAGTTTTGATTATTACATGGCGCACTACAACCAGGGTCGTCCCGTGATGATCGTCTCGCACAGTCAGGGATCAGCCCATGCCATCCATCTACTCAAGGATTATTTTGATGGCAAGCCGCTGCAATCGCAGCTCGTAGCGGCCTATATACCAGGATGGCCCGTGCCAGCCGATACATTTGAGGTCCTGAAGCCCTGCTCAGACCCTTCGCAAACAGGATGCTACGCTACGTGGTGCAGCTTTGAGTGGGGCACGGCTCCCAAGACGCCGCAATGGTATGACGATGCCGTGGTTGTGAACCCGATCACTTGGCGACTCGACACACTGCCTTCAGATATCAATGAACATCAAGGCACGGTGATGGGCGGCTATGATCAGGTGTATGCCGAGAAGCTGAAAGCGCAGGTACATGGCGGCTATCTCTGGGTCACGAAGCCCGATGTCAAGGGCACAAGTGTCATCAGTAGCAACAATTTCCACATCGCCGACTACAATCTTTTCTGGATGGATGTGCGCAACAATGCGATTTTGCGCACGCAGACCTACCTCAACGACAAGCAGGCAGGACGTTAGGATTTTTTCTTGCTTGCCTTGGCGAATGGGTTGAATGCCAATGCCAAGTCAATCCAATAACGCAGGTCTTCGTTGTGCTCAAGGCTTTCTGGACTCACAAAAACGAAGCCTTTCAAGGGTTTTCCTGTAAAGTCCATCTCGCGGCAACCTCGTCGTGCAAGTGCCTGCGGCTTGACCTCTGGTGCGATCCGTGCCATGAGATCTTCCTGGACGATCCCCACACACATTTTTCCATTCACCATAAAACAGAGCCCGCCCATCATCTTCTTTTCAACCACATCGAGCTCATGTACCAGCATTTCGCGGATGCGCTGGGCAAAAATTTCACTGTAGGCCATAGATCAAATCGGGTAAATAAGTCCAAAAAAATCCGGGGGATATTCGCCCACTTCAGTCGGCATCGCTCACTTCGTATTCCATGACGGTGGCGTCTGGGTCATTGACCAGGTTGATCTCGGGACTCGTGAGGCGCAGCAACTCGATCACTTTTTCTTTGCGAGGTATCATCATCGCAAACATCAAGACCGAGACCGCATTCACCACCAAAAAATAGATGGAGCCCGTGAGAAAAATCGCCGTGGCTGCCAAGATGGCTGGCCCTTCCAAGAGCGCCATGCGCATGATCATTGCCGTCTGAAACCCTCTCAACTTGTCTGAGAGGCTGCTTTTATCAGCTGCGGCATTCACCATTTTTGAAAAAATCACGAAACTCAAGCCGATCATGCTGCAAGCCATCACGGGCACGACATAGACCATGACCGACATCATTTCAGGATCTTCGGCGATTTCTTGGGAAATGGTGAGGTAGACAAAAACCCCTGCCATCGCAACTTGGGAAACCAACATGGCCCCAAAAAGGATCATCAAGGTGCGGAAATAACTTCCTGAACTGAGCTTGCGTTTTTCCATACGTTCCAGTGATTGAGGGCGAAAATGAAGTTCAATTTCCGCAAATCGAAGGCATCAAACAAAAAAGGTGGGCAATATTCTGCATTCAATTTGTCCAAAAGCATAAAACTCTAACACAAGAAGGCTATTTTCGCCCATGTCCAAAAAGCTAGCCTTTATCGAGCTGCACCAGGAGACCAACTCCTTCAGCAGCCTCACCACCTCCATGCGGGAGTTTGAAAACTTCGCGCTCACATACGGGGAAGATCTTTGGACTTTTGCGGACAAATACAAAGCCCAGGCGTATGGATTTCGGGAATCTGTGCAAAAATGGGGAAAAGGCGAATTTGAGATTTTGCCGGTTTATGCGGCTTGGGCATGGTCGGGCGGTCCCGTCGAATATGCCGTTTTCAAGCACTTTTTGGACTATGCCGTGAAGGCAATCGAGGAGGCCGAGGATTTGGTCGGCATCTATTTTTCATTGCATGGCGCGATGGGCGTGCAAGGCGTACGCGATCCGGAGTCGATCTTGCTGCGCGCCCTGCGCGCGGTCGTGGGACCCGATTTCCCGATTGCCGTTTCCTTTGATCTGCACGCCAACGTCACAAAAGAGAATGCTGCGCTTGCAAGCTACATCGTTGGCTATCATACCAATCCGCACCGTGACTTCAGGCGGGTAGGCCGCAAGGCTGGGCAGGTGCTCATGCAAATGGCGCGCGGCGAGGTGAAGCCTGTCACGGCCTTTCGCAAATTGCCGATCTTAAAAGGCGGAGGCTGGGGAATCGATTTTTTACAGCCGATGCGCGGCATCATCCAGCGAATGAAACAAATGGAAAAGATGCCCGGCGTATTGGTGGCTGCCAATTTTTGGGTGCATCTCTGGATGGACGACGAGGAGCTGGGCTGGAGCGTGGTCGTGAGCACGGACAACGATCCGGCGCTAGCTGCACAGCTGGCCGACGAGCTCTGCAAGATGTGCTGGCAGATCAAGGATCGCAAGCATCCAGTGCCGAAATCGATCGATGAAGCGATCGCGATCGCGAAGCGGTCGCGCATCAGGCGGCTGTTTGGCACGGTGGTCTTTTGCGACATCAGCGACACCGTGGGGGCAGGCGCATCCGGCGCGAACACCAATATTTTGAAAGCGCTGCTCGCGCAGGTGCCTCACCTGCGCAGCTATGTACCGGTGCGCGACCCCGTCGCGGCCTTGCACGCATGGGAGGCCGAGCGCGGCGCCACGATCACCGTGACGATGGGCGGCACGATAGATCCTGAGCACAACCCTGTCGTGACTTTTGAAGCCAAGGTTTGGCAGCGCCTTGAAACAGAATGGGGCAAGACCAGCATCCTGAAACACCAAGGCATCCATGTGATCCTCACCGAGTTGCCCAATCCCTCCTACTTCGCCAACGACTTCACCAAACTCGGCCTCAACCTCTGGAAAGCCGACATCGTCGTCGTCAAAAACCTTTTCCCATTCCGCTACCGGCTCGCCAAATACAATCGTCGCACGGTGAATGTCATCACCAGCGGCATCACCAACATCGATGTATTTCAATTGAAGTATGTGGATTGCCCGCGGCCGATCTATCCTTTGGATGAGCTGGAGGGGTGGCGGTAGGCCTATTCCCCGAGCCTTCGGCTGAGTTCTCCGAGCAATTGCAGGGCTGAAATTTGTCCAAAACCTGAAAATTGGGCGTCGCCCATTTCGATCACCCACCATGCGCCGGTCTCGGCCTGCCCGATATCGATGGCCACCCATCGCGCAGCGATTTTTTGGGCGGCTTGCACTGCAAGATTACGGACCACAGCTTCCTCAGCTGGGCTGAGTCGCGACAGCGGGTCTTGGTTTTCCCAATAATAGCCGAGCGACACGACCTGCCCGTCCAGCAAAAAAACACGGTATTCGCGCCCTTGCGGGAAGCCTTGAAATTGCTGCACGTGACGCAAAGGAATGAATTGTCGCGCGATCACGCGACCGCGACTGCGGTCTTCGGTCTCCAATAGCTTGGCGGCCAGCACCTGAAATTCGGCGAGGTCTTGGGCCAAACAGGCTGCGAGCCCCTTGTATTTGCGTGATTGCACGGTGCCCCGCACAAAAATGGGGAAGCCCAGCCATTCTGCTGCCGCGTCGGCCTCTTCAGCAGATCGCAAGACCAGGCTTTTGGGCGTCAGCCCTTCCAAAAAAGGGAAATAACGATCGAATTCCTGGGACAAAAGATGCGCATCCAAATCGTTGAGCAAGTGGATGTTTTTGTCCAAGGCTGCATTTTGCAGGGCGAGGTAGCGTTCGGGGGTGGGGATGTAGCCGATCCAAATTGCAGGTTGAATGTTGGGAAAATGCGGCAGCGTATCCAAAGCGTCTGCGGCAGAAACATCCTCCCCAAATTCTGATGGAATCGCAACCACACGCCAACCTTGCAAGGCCGCCGCTTCGGTGGCCTTGCGCAATGCCTGCTGCCCCGCCTCACCGCTGTCGCGGCTGTATGCTTCTGTAAATGCGATCATATCCACTTGCGAAACTACGGAAACCTGCCCATCCAACATCAAGCCAGCACCTCACGTACACCTCCCAAATCACATCCATCACATGAAAAAAAGCATACCCCTATTGTTCGCTGCTTTCATCATTTTGCTCCTCACCGGCCAACGACTTGCCGCCCAAACTGGCCAATTGGAAGGGACCATCCTGAGCAAAAAAGGAAATATCATCGAGTTGCAATTGATTTCCAAAACGGGCGACGATTTCCAAAACGGCACCGAGGCCGATATGAGCAAGTATTTTGAGGAAAAGATGGGCAATATGAACATGAACGGCTGGCTCGGCGTGGCCAAAGTCAAATTCATCCCAACCACGCGCCAAAATATCACCATCGAAATTTTGAAGCAAACGAGCGACATCACCGTGAACGGTGAAAAGGTCAATCACTTCAAAGTCGGCAAGCGCATGAAACTCGAATGGCCGGCGAAGGCTGAGGCGATGCCAGAAAAAACAACGGAATAAATTCCGCATTTGCTAGTCACCGCCTGCCACCGTTCCTTTGCACAAAGATTTTGAGACATGCGCGGTAGCTCACTCGGTAAATTTTCCTTGGTTTTTGCGGGTATTGCAACCCTGCTTTTCGGGCTGCACTATGCGAATGTGATGCCTGTCCTCAACACGGTCATCGCGCCGATCGTCTCGCTTTTTGGGGCACTCATGGGTATGTTAGGCTATTTTGAACGCGACAAAAAGCGCATACCCGCCTTGGTAGGCATGCTACTCGGCATAGCATCCCTCGCCTTGTGGATCGTGCTTTTTGTGCTGAGCCTTGGCGCTCAGCAGTAAAGTCGGTCAGAACGTTACCTTTTTCTTCTTGGGTTTGCCTTTGCGCAACACGACTACCGTCACGGTATCGCCTTTTTCCAATTTGCTCAGGGCACGCATATAGCTCATCATGTCCTTGACGTCATTGTCGCCCATTTTGATGACCACGTCTCCTGCTAGCAACTTGGCTTTGGACGCAGGTTTGCCGTCGGTGACGCCGTCGATGCGCATGCCCTCGCCGTCGTACAAGTAGTCTGGTACGACGCCCAAGCTCACTTTCCAACGTGGGGCCTCACCTTCTTCTTCATTTTTGGTTTGGGTGAATGCGAGTTTCTGGCCATTATCATTCAGTTTCACGAGCAGTGCATCCACATACCTGAAAATTTTGTCGGCGCCCGCATAGTTGATGAGGTTCTCGTCGTCGCTTGGCTTGTGGTAGTCGCTGTGCGTGCCGCTGAAAAAGTGCAAAACGGGCAGGTCTTTCAAGTAAAAACTCGTGTGATCACTTGGTCCCACGCCGCTCTCGGCGGTCTTCACTTTCATGTCGTCGATTTGGATGCCTGCCATCGCTTCCTTCCAAAACGGCGAGGTCCCCACAGAATTGATACCGAGGGTATTTTTTTCGGGGTCGAGACGGCCCACCATGTCAAAGTTGAGCATGCAGCTCACCTTGGAGAGGTCGATCGTCGGGTTTTTGCAAAAATAATTCGAACCCAGCAGGCCCTTTTCTTCACCCGAAAATGAGATGAAAAGGTAGTTGAACTTGTGGAGTGCTGCATTGCCCTTGATCGTATGTGCCAACTCGATGATCATTGCAGTACCGGAGGCATTGTCGTCGGCTCCATTGTGGATCGCTGGTGCTCCGCGATAGAGCGAACCCTCGTCTCCGTAACCCAAGTGATCGTAGTGCGCGCCGATGACGATGGTATTGGCTTGCCCAAAATCCAACAAACCGACGACATTGTGGCCGGTGAGATTTTCCTCATTGAGACCGACTGTGCCCTTGAGCGACTTCAGATCTTCGCCCTTGGTGACGCTGCTCGACAGGTAGACGACAGGGATCGAAACCCGGGAAACTTTGCGGCTGTAATTGATCACCGGCTCCTCGAGTTCTTGATTGGATGGATTCACGAAAATGATGCCCGCCACGCCCATTTTAATTGCTGTTTCGACCTTGAGGTCGATCGCGCCATAGTCTGCAAATTTTCCGTGCGGATCATTGACATCGGGTGTGCCACGATCGATGATCACGATTTTGCCCTTGACATCGCCCTTGTCTTTGTAGTCATCGTGGCCCAATGGAGGAGCCTGAATGCCATAACCGACCCTGATGGGCGCTCCGTTGATTTCGCCATTGCCGCTTTGCGGAAAGATCTGAAAATCATGGCCGAGGATCAATTTTTTGCCGTTGAGTTCGAGTTGCGTGCCGTCGGTGGGCATGAGACGGTTCATGAAATTGAAAGGCTGCAAATAGCTGCCTGCAGCGCCCTTGGGAGAAAGACCAAGGCTCTTGAACTGCGCTTCTATATAATCGCTAGCTTTTGCTTCGCCCGTCTTGCCTGTCTCACGGCCTTCCAAAGCATCGCTTGCTAGAAAGGCGATGTGCTCCCGCATGCGGTTGGCGACTTCAGATTGTGCCTGGGCAGTCGTAAAGACCAAGGCGAGGGCGATCAAAAAAAGACGAATCTGCTTCATGAAATTCAAGGTCAAAATGAATGGCAAATCTAGGCAAATATGCCGTGGGCCGCACTTTCAAAAACAAGACTTTGATCAGCGCACCACGCGATGCAAGGGAAATTCCTTGGTCAATGATTTTCCGTTTTTCGCACCCGAGATTTTAGCCAAGATCATCGAGTCGCCCTTTGCGATGTAGGTGATTTTTTGGGGGAAATCGTGATCAGGATTTTCAAACAAGACTGAATCGCTGCCCATGACCGACATTTTGAAGCGCACGGGGCCTTTGTTTTCCTCCACGGTGGGAATGTAAAAAAGATCTTGCCCCTCCAACGTGAGGTCGATTGTCTCGACATGAACCGTGTCATTTTGATAAAGGGTCCACGCCAAGCCTTGGTACAAGCTTGGCGAGACGCGCTTCCATTCCTCATAACTCACCAAATCGGGTCCTTCGACCTGCGTCCAACGGCCCAGAAACCATTTCAAATCGTCGATCTTCGATTTTTCATTCGCTGCTTTGAGCTGCGTCAGGGTCGCAAGCGCGCCCGGGCTGAGCTTCTGGAAATGCGTCATGTCGCCCTCTTTATAGGAAATGTGTGCGCAGTCCTTCGTAAGATTGAATTCGCCGGCAAACAGCACCGAATCCGCCATTTTGAAAACGATCCTGCCATCATACATGCATTTGAGTTCCCCTGCATCGACATCGGTGAC
>JANPHP010000211.1:0-5554 GCA_031424495.1 Bacteroidota bacterium
CAGCCACCTACGCCAACAACCGCACGCTGTTGCGCCGTTACCTTGAAGACACCCTCACGCCTCCTCAGCCTAAGCCGGTTCCTGTCTCCGAGATGCGTCCGATCCTGGAGAAAAAATCCACCGAGGATTCCGTAGCGGCCATTTTCCCAGCGAAAAACGAAGCTCCCGAGCCACCAACAGCACCTGCTGTAAATGAACTAGGATCCGAGGCGTCAGCCGAGATCGTTGTGAATGCAGTCGCTGCAATCCCTGAGATCGCAGCGGAGTCACCTGAATCGCCGATAGTTGCCGCTGAGCCTGTTGTGGCACTGGCGGATGCAGAACCCATCGTTGCTGAGATTGCCGCTGAGCTGGTTGTGGCAGAGGCGGATGCAGAATCGATCGTTGCTGAGATTGCCGCTGAGCCTGTTGTGGCAGAGGCGGATGCGGAACCGATAGTTGCTGAGATTACCGCCGAGCCTGTTGTGGCAGAGGCGGATGCAGAAGCGATAGTTGCTGAGATTGCCGCTGAGCTGGTTGTGGCAGAGGCGGATGCAGAACCGATCGTTGCTGAGATTGCCGCTGAGCCTGTTTTGGCAGAGGCGGATGCAGAACCGATCGTTGCTGAGATCGCAGCTGAGCCGGTTGTGGCAGAGGCGGATGCAGAACAGATAGTTGCCGAGATTTCCGCTGAGCCGGTTGTGGCAGAGGCGGATGCAGAACCGATCGTTGCTGAGAATGCCGCTGAGCCGGTTGTGGCAGAGGCGGATGCAGAAGCGATCGTTGCTGAGAATGCAGAACTTCCAGCCGCCGAACCGGTGGCCGCCGTCAGCGACACACCTGTCGCCTATATCGGCAAGCCCGGTGATATCAACTGGTTTCTGAACATGCGCATCAAGTTGCGCAGCGACAAGCATCGCGGCACCGCACAGCGCATCACCGACGGCATCGCAAGATTTGGCCCCAAAGTCGCAGCTGCTGTTCAAAATTCAAGCGCCGAGGCTGCCACCGAGGCCGACCCCATTATTCAAAATGCGACCCTCCCTCCGATTGAGGCAGGCAACGAACCCGCAACTCCTGAAACCACAACCGTGGTCGAGGCAGTCGTGGAGCCCGTGGAAGTCGCTAGCCCGATCGAAGCGTCTATTTCAGCTGAAGATAAGACGATCGTCGCACCAGAGTCAGCCATCGCTACAGCCGAGTCAGGCCTCGATGCCGTGGCTGCGGCCGCACAAGAGCAGGCCGAAGCCGCGCCCGATAAACAATACGAAATCGGCTCATTTTCCAGTTTCACCTTTCTCTCAGAAGGCGAAACCGAGGAAACAGGTGAAGAAATGGACACCTATATCGCAACCATGGATTCCGTCGAATTCAAAACAGGCGAAGGTGAAAGCGGTGTTGGGGAAATTGTTTTTGAAGAAAACGATCGCATCATCGAGATCAGCGTCTCGGCCGAGGCGCTCGAAAAATATTTCAAGGGCCGCCTCCCTTCCGAGCCGGCACATACCTTTGGTGAGTTCAAAATCGAACTCGACGAGCATGAGTACCACGCAGTCGAGAACGAAGTCATTGCTCAGGTGGAGCAGCCTCTTGCCGAACCAATTGCCGCCGCTGAAGAAGACTCAGCATCAAGCGCTTTTGAAGGTTTGTCATTTGAATTGTCTCCAGCACAAGAAGACGATTTCAGCGACGACCACCGCGAAAAAGTAGAGGCCATCATCGATCGCTTCATCGAAAATGAGCCGGGCATCACCCGCGCACGTGTGACCGGCGTGCCCTCTGGAGACCTCGCCAAGGGCAGCAATCACTTCCAGGACGACGAGTGGGTCACCGAGACCCTCGCCAAGATTTATGAAAAACAAGGCAACAAAAGCAAAGCCATCAAAATTTATGAGAAGCTGCGCTTGCGTATGCCTGAAAAAAACGATTACTTTGTCTCCCTTATTGAAAATTTGAAGCACTAGAAGCTCATGGATATCATATTCGGAATTTTGGCCATTGTTACTGCGATCTTGTTGATCTTGATCGTCGTTGTTCAAAACAGCAAAGGCGGCGGCCTCTCCAATGCATTGGGAGCCAGCAATATCACCAACGTGATCGGCACACGCCGTGCGACGCAAGACATTGAAAAATTCACATGGTACCTCTTGGCAGCCATGATGATCATGGCTTTCTTCGCCAACGTGACCATGAACTCGAAGACCGTGCAAACGAGCGACAGCTTTGAAAACCTGTTGAATGCACCGAGTGCTCCTCCCGTCGCTCCTGGTGGCGGTGGAGAAGAAGCTCCAGCCGAAGGCGAATAATTCAATTCCTGCAAAGGAATCGTCGAAAGATAACAATCGGCCCACCTCACGGTGGGCCGATTTTGTTTGTGCACGGTTGGGGGAATGATTGCATTTGACACGGCGATTGACGTCGACGCCTTTGCTATTGATGGAAATGTAGTCCTAACAAAAAGAACCGCGGATAACGATGAGGCAGCATCGTTGGCATCTTGCGATTCAACTTCGGAGCAGATAACTGGAAGGAAGAATTTTCGGTCCATTGGCGGTGCATACGTGCGCCTAGGCGTACCGTCTTGGGGTAGTCCCGCTACGGGAGTAGCGGGATGCTCCCGGTAGAGTTGGCGTTTATTTTCACGCTGCGCCGCGGCGTACCGTCTTTGATCGAGCTTCTTTAAATTTTGCCTGACCGGAACTCCGATCAGTATTTTGGTCATGTGTTGGAGCTGTATAGGCGGCATCCCGCTGAGGCAGCGCGGACAGGCTCTACGGCGCGCCTGTTTTGGTGTGCATCCTAGCCGGACGCTATCCCGCTGCTCAGCAGCGGGACTACCGAAAGTCGGTGCGCCGCGGCGTACGAAAAAGTGCTGCTTTTATGGTGTTCATTTTCAGTAGCTGTGGAAATTAGTTATATAATAGAACCCAAAGAGCGCAGAGTCAGACGCGCCCTCTGCGTTCTTCGCGCCCTCTGCGGTTCAAAATTGACCAGTTTCCCTTTCAAATAGTGCCTTGGCGGCAAGGATATCCACCACCCATCGCGATCTAATAATTGCCAATTGCCAAATGTCCCGTAACTTCGCGCCACATTTGAGTATATGGCGAAGACAGCGATTCCTACCGAAAAATTGCACAACATCAGCTACGACCGCACGGGCTTTTCTGATGAATTGTTGCTGGATCTTTACCGTGGCATTTTGATGCCGCGCATGATCGAAGACAAAATGCTCATCCTCTTGCGCCAAGGCAAGATCAGCAAATGGTTCTCAGGAATCGGCCAAGAGGCCATTTCGGTAGGCGCCACGATGGCCCTGCAAAAAAAGGACTACATCCTGCCCTTGCACCGCAATCTCGGCGTCTTCACCAATCGTGGCATGAAGCTCAGCCAATTGTTTGCGCAATGGCAGGGCAGCCGCGAGGGATTCACCAAGGGCCGCGACCGCAGCTTCCATTTTGGTTCGCCCGAGCACCGTGTGATCGGCATGATCTCCCACCTCGGGGCCATGCTCCCCGTCGCCAACGGCATTTCACTTGCGAGTAATTTGGACGGCGACGACATCATTTCCTGCGTGTTTTCGGGGGATGGCGGCGCGAGTGAAGGCGATTTCCATGAAGCCATCAACGTGGCCACGGTCTGGGACCTGCCCGTCATTTTCCTCATTGAAAACAATGGCTACGGCCTGAGCACACCGAGCAGCGAACAGTTTCGCCACAAGTATTTCATCGACAAGGCCATCGGCTATGGCATGGAAGGCATCCAAGTCGACGGCAACAATATCCTAGAAGTGTACCGCACGGTGTCGGAGATCGCCACCCAAATGCGTGAAGACCGCCGCCCAGTGATTTTGGAAGCGATGACCTTCAGGATGCGCGGCCACGAGGAGGCGAGCGGCACCAAGTATGTGCCGCAAGAACTCTTTGACATGTGGGGCAAAAAGGATCCCGTAGCCAACTACGAGACCTATCTGCTCGACATTGGCGTGCTCGACGAAGCTCAGATTGAAGCCATTCGCAAGGATTTTAAGCAGCAGATTCAATCCGGCCTCGACGAGGCCTGGGCGCTGCCAGAGGTCGTGGCCGACACGGCCTACGAACTCGCCGACGTGTATGCGCCTGCGAATGTAGCGCTCACGCCCCCACCCGCTGACGCCGGCACGCGCGAGCTGCGCTTTGTGGATGCCTGCAAAGAAGCGCTAGAGCAAGGGCTCGAGCGCGACCCCAAATTGTTGCTCATGGGCCAAGACGTCGGCGACTACGGCGGCGTATTCAAAGTGAGCGATGGATTTGTGGCCAAGTTTGGTAAGGATCGCATCCGCAATACGCCACTTTGCGAGTCTGCCATCTTGGGTTCGGGGCTCGGCTTGTCGCTGCGCGGCCGCTCCTCGGTGATCGAGATGCAATTTGCCGACTTCGTCTCTTGCGGCTTCAACCAAATCGTGAACAACCTCGCCAAGACCCACTACCGTTGGGACTTGCCGGTGCAGGTGACCGTGCGCATGCCCACGGGCGCGGGTTCGGCCGCCGGACCATTCCACAGCCAAAGCAACGAGGCTTGGTTTGCCAAAACCGCCGGACTCAAAGTCGTATTCCCCAGCAATGCCTACGACGCCAAGGGATTGCTCACGACTTGCTTGTTGGATCCCAATCCTGTGATTTTCTTTGAGCACAAGGGCTTGTACCGCAGTTCGTCGACCATGGTGCCCGAGGCTTATTACAACCTGCCATTTGGCAAGGCGCGCGTGGTGCAAAGCGGCACCGACCTCACGATCGTGACCTATGGATGGGCTGTGCAATGGGCACAGGCGGCCGCAGCTGCCCTGCCCGATGCCAGCATCGAGATCATCGACCTGCGTACCTTGATTCCATGGGATCAAGAGGCGGTCTTGGAATCCGTGAAAAAGACGGGCAAATGCCTGATCGCCCACGAAGACACGCTCACGCTCGGCTTCGGTGCAGAAGTGGCGGCCTTGGTGGCAGATCAAGCATTCCAATGGCTCGATGGTCCCGTGCGCCGTGTGGCCTCGCTGGACACTCCCGTACCATTCCACAAAGCGCTTGAAGACGACTTCCTGGGTAGCCGCCGAATCAAAGAGGCCGTCGAGGAATTGCTGAAGTGGTGATCTGAGATCGATTGCCACAATAAATTGTCGCATTGCCGATTTATGGCTTGAATCTATTTGGTAGGGCTGATGCTTTTGTGCAACTTGGTGCTGCACAATGCTGCTACGCAATACCAAAAAGATGAAAAGACTTTTCCTCCTCGCCACATTCCTTTTTCTGGCCACCACAGCGCTGAGGAGCCAATCCGTGCTCACGCTCTCTGGTACTGTCTACTATGTAGGTACCAACGTGGGCCTGCCGTGGCAGTATGTCGAAGTCAATGTGTTTGATTCGAGTACTACGACTTTGGTCACGCTCCAACTCGTTACCGACTCCGCAGGCAACTACAATTGCACCGTTGCGAATGTGGCCTTCCCCAATGGCGCCAACGGCGAGGTGCATGTTTTTGATTGCAACAACGTGCAGCAATCCCTGCATTTTGTGGTGGCACCTGGCGGCAATGTCTATTCTGG
>JANPHP010000212.1:0-2733 GCA_031424495.1 Bacteroidota bacterium
GCGCCGCTCGGCCTTGCGCGATTTGCTCGCAACCTCGAGATCGAATTTTTCAGATTCGCTGAGCGTAATATTTCTTGGTGTCCTTCCCATGGGACAAAGATAACACTTTGGTTCACTTTTATAAGAATCTTTACACTAGGCCCTGAAATGTCATGTCGACCGAATGGAAGATGTAGCGTCCCGCACCGTGTGCGGGATTGCGCCTTTCGATACACCTCCAACTGACTGCCAATATTGATGATCGGCGACTAATGGGAGTCTTCTAGAGTGAGGTGTATTTGTCGGCGCTAGATGTGCTCATCGCTGTCTTTTCTCAAAGGTATTCGCGAGTGCTTCGCAATTCTCGGCGGCGCCAGTCGGCTTGCTCGACATGACAGAGTGGAGACTTAATTGATTTGATTTTTTGCTGCGATTCATTTTTCTGATGGCAAAAAAGTCTAGGGGTAAAGATCGCGATAGGCATACAGTTTCTCTTCGACCGTTTCACTACTTCCCCGCAAAAGTCCTTCTGATCCTGCTCAACTGTGTCGCGCTGATGCCAAGGTAGGACGCAATATGGTATTGTGGGATCTGCAGCTCCAAAGTCGGAAATTCTTGTTGGAAAATGCGGTAGCGTTGGGAGGCATCTTGCAGGACGATTTCCAGCTCCTTTTTTTCCTTTTCCAGGAAATAATGCTCCGCAATCTTGCGCGCCAGGCGCTCCAGGTCATGGTATTGCGAAAAATTGGAGGCCAATGCTGCATAATCACAACGCCAGATTACCGCATCGCTGAGCGCCTGCTGCGGGATCAAATTCGGCTTGCCTGTAAGCAGAGAAGTGTAGGCACCGATCAAGGTCGGGCCTACAAAAAATTGTTTGTTGTATTCCTGCCCTTTTGCGTTCGTAAAAAATGCCCGCACGACACCTGATTCCAAAAATGCAATTTGACGGCCCACTTCATCCGCCCGCACAAAATAATCGCCCGTCGCCAACGCATCCTCCTGAAACAAAGGCAAAATCGCATCCCAAGTCGCTGAACTGAGCGGCGAAATCCCATTGAAAAAATGTTGGAAGGGTAGCTGCATTTTTCTTATTCAACTCCGCTCACGCGTGCCTGCATAGAGCTCATATTTATTGAAGCGGCAATCGATCGTGGCATTGAACAGCGGAAACTTGCGGCTTGCCCGCAATCCGATGCGCTTGATGGCATCGAGATTGCCGCTGAATACCCACGCATCAAAGCCTTGGTAATGTTTCTTGAAAACATCGCCCAGTTCGCCATAAAAGATTTCGATTTCCTCGATATAGATGCGCTCACCATAAGGCGGATTGGTGACGAGCACGCCGCCACCCGCAGGCGGCCTTGTGTCGTGGTAGTCTTGGCAAGTCACCTCGACGATGCCTTCCAAACCAGCCCGTTGGATATTGCGCTGTGCCAGCTCCACGGTCTCAGCATTGATGTCTGAACCGAAGATTAGGCAGGTAGGCTTGCGCACTTTGGCTTTGGCCTCATCCACCAGCCGCTCCCACAACTCACGGTCGAAGTCCCCCCAATTTTGAAAGCCAAATGTACCCCGGCAGAGGCCTGGTGCATAGTTCATCGCGATCCACGCACCTTCGATCAGGAGCGTGCCCGAACCGCACATGATGTCGGTGAGATTGCGCTCGCCGTGCCAGCCTGTGAGTTTCATCAGTCCGGCAGCAAGCACCTCGTTGAGCGGGGCCTCGTTTTTTTCCAAGCGGTAGCCGCGCTTGTGCAGCGACTCGCCGCTGCTGTCGAGCGCAAAGATCACATCGGCCTCGTTGATGTGTACATTGATGCGCAGGGTGGGATTGTACAAATCGACCGACGGGCGCTCGCCGTGGCTCTCCATAAATTGATCGGCGATGGCATCTTTGACGCGCATGGACGCAAAAAGGCTGTGTTGGTGCAATTCGCCGCTCGTCGTGCAGTCGATCACAAAGGTATCCTGCGGTGTGAGATAGGCCGACCAATCGATGCTGAGTGCACGCTGATAAAGGGTATCGCTGTTGCTCGCGACGGCTGTTTTAAAGGGGATGAGCACGCGCAAAGCTGTGCGCAGCCACAAATTGGCCTTGTACATCACCGCGCGGTCGCCCTTGAAAGACACTGCCCGTCGCATCGGCACGATGTTTTTGCCGCCGATGGCCGCGATCTCGTCTGCGAGCACCTGCTCAAAACCCGCTTGGGTCTTGGCAACCATGTCAAATATACCTGTAGGAACCATAGCCCACGAAGGTACGGCGCATTTGGCATTGCATCAATTTTTTCAATGTGATGGGGGTGTAGGGTGGTTAAATGTTGAACCGCAGGGTCCTGGGCATCTTGCGATTCAACTTCGGATCAGATAACTGTAAGGAAGTACAATTCGGTCCATTGGCCGCTCCTACGCCCCAGCGGGGCCGTCTTTGGGTAGCCGGGAGCGGTAGCTCCCGGTAGAGTCGGCGTTTGTTTTTACGCCCCGTAGGGGCCGTCTTTTTTGAAACAGCTATTCATCAGGTTTGTGATCCGATCATAGGGTAAAGCGTTGCCTGTCATGTATTGGCGCTGTAAAGGCGGCACCTCCGGTGCGCGTGTTTGTGGGGGCATTCTAGCCGGACGCTGCCGCACAATGTCATCAAGTTAAGGTCTCAATAGTTGTCCTTGGCATAACTGATGGGTGTTGATAATTTTGCAATCGCAATGGTCTGGCTTTGGATTATCCACATTGCTCTTTGTCGAAGGTTTTTGG
>JANPHP010000213.1:0-35494 GCA_031424495.1 Bacteroidota bacterium
GCCGACAGGGGCGCTGAAGGTGACAACCTTGGCGCAAAACCCGTTGTCATTGTTGCCGATGATGTTGGCGGGGCAAGAAATGATAGGCGCTTGGTTGTCGGAAATCGTGACGGAAAATGCGCATGTGGCCGTATTGCCCGCCGCATCGGTTACACGGAATGTATTCGTAGTCGTGCCGACTGGAAATGCAGCACCGCTGGCCAAGCCTGCGGTCTGCACCGTCGTCTGTCCAGCACAATTGTCGGTGCCGACGGGTGCGCTGAAGGTGATGACCTTGGAACAAAGCCCGTTGTCATTGTTGCCGGTGATGTTGGTTGGGCAGGAAATCACAGGTGCTTGGTTGTCGGAAATCGTAACGGCAAATGCACATGTGGCTGTGTTACCTGCGGCATCGGTCACGCGGAATGTATTCGTAGTTGTGCCGACTGGAAATCCTGCACCGCTGGCCAAGCCTACAGTTTGCACCGTCGTTTGACCAGCGCAATTGTCGGTGCCGACGGGGGCGCTGAAGGTGACGACCTTGGAACAAAGCCCGTTGTCGTTGTTGCCGGTGATGTTGGCGGGGCAAGAAATGACAGGCGCTTGGTTGTCGGAAATCGTGACGGAAAATGCGCATGTGCCCGTATTGCCTGCCGCATCGGTCACGCGGAATGCATTCGTCGTCGTGCCAACTGGAAATGCAGCACCGCTGGCCAAGCCTGCGGTTTGCACCGTCGTCTGACCAGCGCAATTGTCGGTGCCGCCGGGGGCGGTGAAGGTGACGAGCTTGGAACAAAGCCCGTTGTCATTGTTGCCAGTGATGTTGGTTGGGCAGGAAATCACAGGCGCTTGGTTATCCGAAATCGTGACGGAAAATGCGCAAGTGGCCGTGTTACCCGCCGCATCTGTAACGCGGAATACATTCGACGTCGTGCCGACTGGAAATGCTGCACCGCTGGCCAAGCCTGCGGTTTGCACCGTAGTCTGTCCAGCACAATTGTCGGTGCCGACAGGGGCGCTGAAGGTGACAACCTTGGCGCAAAGCCCGTTGTCATTGTTTCCGCTGATATTGGCGGGGCAAGAAATGACTGGTGCTTGGTTGTCTAAAATCGTGACGGAAAATGCGCAAGTGGCCGTATTTCCTGCCGCATCGGTCACGCGGAATGCATTGGTAGTCGTGCCGACTGGAAATGCTGCACCGCTGGCCAAGCCTGCGGTTTGCACTGTCGTCTGTCCAGAGCAATTGTCGGTGCCGACGGGGGCGCTGAATGTGACGACCTTGGAACAAAGCCCGTTGTCATTGTTGCCGGTGATGTTTGCGGGGCAGGAGATGACGGGTGCTTGGTTATCCGAAATCGTGACGGCAAATGCACATGTGGCCGTATTTCCTGCCGCATCGGTCACGCGGAATGCATTGGTAGTCGTGCCGACGGGAAATGCAGCACCGCTGGCCAAGCCTGCGGTTTGCACCGTCGTCTGTCCAGCACAATTGTCGGTACCGACGGGGGCGCTGAATGTGACGACCTTGGAACAAAGCCCGTTGTCATTGTTGCCGGTGATGTTGGCGGGGCAAGAAATGACTGGTGCTTGGTTGTCGGAAATCGTAACGACAAATGCACACGTAGCCGTATTGCCCGCGGCATCGGTCACGCGGAATGCATTCGTAGTCGTGCCGACTGGAAATGAAGCGCCACTGGCCAAGCCTGCGGTTTGCACCGTCGTCTGTCCCGTGCAATTGTCGGTTCCGACGGGGGCACTGAATGTGACGAGCTTGGAACAAAGCCCATTGTCATTGTTGCCGGTGATGTTGGCGGGGCAAGAAATGACAGGCGCTTGGTTATCCGAAATCGTGACGGCAAATGCGCAAGTGGCCGTATTGCCCGCGGCATCGGTCACACGGAATGCATTCGTCGTCGTGCCGACTGGAAATGCAGCACCGCTGGCCAAGCCTGCGGTTTGCACCGTCGCCTGTCCCCCGCAATTGTCAGTGCCGACGGGGGCGCTGAATGTGATGACCTTAGAACAAAGCCCGTTGTCATTGTTGCCGGTGATGTTGATGGGGCAAGAGATGACGGGGGCTTGGTTGTCGGTCACGCTGACGGTGAAACTGCAAGTGCTGCTGTTTCCAGCATTGTCAGTCGCTTGCCAAGCAACAGTAGTGTTGCCGATCGGAAACAAACTCCCTGAAGGCAGGCCTGCATTTATGGTCAGCAAGGGCTGAGGCAGCGTGGTATTGGCAACAAAATAGATGTCTTCCTGATCAAATGAACTGAATCCAGAAGCTGGATTGAACGTGGAGGTCGATCCGCCTACCCTCTTGCCACCGCCATAAGGATTCAAGATACTTGTCCTGATATTCACCGAAACCGTTGGAACCACGACGAATGTATAATCCGTGTTGGCCAAGAGGACAGGTGAGGAAAGGAAGTTGAAGGTATTTGTGGGATTGATGCCTATCGTGGATGAGATTGCAATGGGTGTGCTTCCATTGAGACCATCAGCATTGCATTGATACAGCTGCAAAAAGAATGATCCACCAGCGACAAAGGACACCTCCATATAGATATTGGAGAGTACCCTCGCAGTCGGCCCTGTTCTGAAGCTTTGACCGACTTTGCTCCCCGCGGCGCTGGTGGCGTTTCGCAATACTTCCCAAGTCCGGTTGGCAGCAATTTCTGCAATGCCCCCGCAATTGTCACTCGCAGTGACGGTATAGTTGAGAATGTTGCCGCACGCATTCAGGGTGTTGTTGACATTGAAATTGGATGGGCAGGAAATGGCAGGAAAACTGGTATCGGCCACCGTGACCATCGCTATGCAAGTACTTGTATTGCCCGATCTGTCGGTCGCAAACAGCGTGACGGGATTGGCACCGACATGTGCACACGTGAAATTGGTTGTAGAAAGACTGACGCTGGCGAGGCCGCAATTGTCGGTGGTACCTGCATCCAAACTTGCGGGAACTATGCTCGCTACCCCTGCGCCGCTCAATTGCACGGTGAGATTTTGGCAAAGGGCAGTCGGCCTGACCGAATCCACCACGGTCACATAACCTGTGCAGGTTGAGGAGTTTGCGTTGACGTCGGTCACGGTGAGTACCACAGGCAATGCAGGAATGATCGCAAGGTCATAGGGCGTATTCATCCCTGATTGCAAAAGGGTAATGTTCGCCCCGTTGAGGTCGCAGCGACGCAAGGAATTACCCCCAGTGCCATTTACCCAATAGATTTTGCCCGCTGGCACATCGAGCGCAATGCCCAATGGAAGGCTCCCAGTGTTTGCAATCACGGTGAGCCCTGTCCCATCTAGGTTGGTGCGTTTGATCTGACTGAAACTGTAGGAAGAAAAGTACAATTTGTTGGCTGCCACATCCAAGTCCAAGCCTACGATATTCCCTTGGCCTGTAACGATCGTCTGCAAGCTAGTGCCATCCAGATTGGCACGTTTCACTGTCCCAAGGTTGGCATCTGTCCAGTAGATTTTGCCATTTGTGAGGTCGAGTTTGATCATGCGAGAATAATCGGCCTCACCGGCACCAGAGACGATGACTTGTGTTGCCGAGCCATTTAGATTGCAGCGCGAGATGGTATTTGCATTCGGATCGGCCCAATAAATTTTGCCAGCGAGGTGATCAACGGCAATCCCGAAGGGCTGCACACCAGTCTTGATGTCGGTGACGGCACCGCCATTGAGGTGGACCCGTTGAATTTTGCCCGCATTAAAATTTGAGATGTAGACACTGTCCTTGGAAGGCACCACCGCGATGGTATATAGGCTGGCCGCGTTGGTGTTGAGGTCGAAACGGTTGGTTCCGGTCAGGTTGGTTTTGAAAACTCGGTCGGCATCGGTAATAAACAACTTTCCATAGTTGAGATGGCTGCAATTGACTGCTGCGAGGTTGGTGGCGGTGCTACCCACGGCGCAATTGTCTGTACTGCCTGCATTGATCATGGCTGGGATGATCGCTGCCACCCCCAGGCCATTGAGATGGACCGTGAGGTTTTGGCAAAGCGCGGTGGGTGGCAATGGATCTTGCACAGTGACTGTCGCGGAGCAGCTGCTGGTATTCCCTGCGGCATCAGACAGGAGGAGCGAGACGGTATTTGCCCCGACATTGGCACAAGTGAATGCAGTGGTGCTCAGCGTCATGCTGGTGATTCCACAATCGTCTGTGCTGCCATTGTTGACCGCAGCGGCAGTGGTGCTGCCGTTGCCGCCTGCATTCAGAGTGATGGTAACGGCTTGGCAAATGGCAGTGGGAGGTGTCACGTCGACGGCCGACGATTGAAACTCGTAGGCTCCCAGGTCATGATCAAGCGTACCCGTGCGGGCATTGTAAGGGCGCGGTGCACCTGTCACATCGACCAAGGGTGCGCCTGCAGACGAGCCTGTGTCGATCGCTGGCGAGCACAATGTAAGGGCCAAGTTGCCCGTACCTTGGTTGACAAAGAGCGGATTGAAGTTAAAAATCGTGCCGCTAGGCGTTTGGCCTTGCCAAATCGTATTGTTCACCGTGAGCGATCCAGAGCCGTGGCCGATCTCAGAAACCGCCGGCAGGTCGTTGTTGTTGGCGAAATTGCCCCAGAAAATACAATTGTTGATCGTCGCATTGGAGTTGGAATTGTTGTTGATGCCGCCACCTTGGGTGAAGCCCAACGCATTGTTGTTGGCGAATGTGGAATTGGACAAGGTGAACGTGCCGCCAGTATTGTTGTAGATGGCGCCACCGAGGCCGATCGTGGTACGATTGTCCCAAAACACGCAGTTTTCGGCGATCGAGGGCGTTCCATTGTTGTAGATCGCACCCCCATGTTGACTGCCGGTGGTCACGAGGTTTTGCTTGAAGACACAGCGGGAAAGGTTGAAACCGCCCTGGCCATACAATGCGCCACCACCTCCTGCTGCGCGATTGCCCGTAAAGGTGCAATTCGTGAAGGTGTTGAGGGTCGCATAAAACTTGTACAAGGCGCCGCCCGGACCAGTCGTTGCAATATTGTTGGTGAATGTACAATTGGTAAAAGTGCAGGCTGCATTGCCGCCATTGATGGCACCCCCACCGCCAGAGGCGCTTGCACGATTGTTGGTGAATATACAATTGGTGAATGAAATGGTTGCGGTGAGAACGTTGAGGCTGAGCGCACCGCCGTTGAAAGCGAGGTTGTTGTTGAATGTGCAATTGGTAAAAGAACCTGTAGCATTGCCGCCGACATAGATCGCACTGGCATTCCCGTTGTTGTCAAAAGTGCAGCCGCGCACTACCCAGTTGGTGGGGCTCTCGGCATAGATGCCAGAGCCAGCCTTTCCAAAATTGTTGCGCACGGTCACCGAGTCGAGCCGCATACTGCCCGTGGCCCCGAGGTGCAGGCCACCTGCCCTCGCATAGGGATGCGGAAAACCAGTGCTGTCGGCATTGCCTTCCTCGACAGTAAAACCACTCATCAAGGTCGCAGGCGTAAGATTGTTGGCATCGACGACGACAAAACAATTGTCGGTACTGTCGATGGGCGTGCCGATATCGCCCGATAGCGTGGTGCGATTGGCCACAAAATCCCTTTGGGCAAATGCGCCGCCGCCATTGGGGAACCCTCCATAATAACGCACGCCTTCGACCAAGTTATACTTTTTCAATCGTGCAGGGCCTGCACTGGGTTTGTGAATGCCTGCGGCGACCAGCACCGTGTCACCCGCGTTTGCTGCGGCGACGGCACTTTGAAAGGCCGTAAATGCATTTGCCCAACTCGTGCCGTTGTTGCTGCCCGATGCTGTATGGTCCACGTAATAGCGGGATAGGTTGAGCAATTGTGATTCGTAAGCACCCATGTCGCGCACCGATCCGCCAGGTGTAGCGTCAAAATTGCGGTTGAGGTTGTCGAGGTCCACGGCGAGGATGTCGCTGTTGCCATCGCCGATAGGGTTTTCCCCAGCATCGATCGCTGGCGAGTTTGCAGACAGATGCCCCGCGACATCGGCGTACTGTGGATTCACATTTAGAATGGATGTGCAGGTGGCACCGCCACCTGGGCATCCACCCTCGATGATGCAGCTGCGCAGGTTGATGCTGCCTGCTCCGGCGATTTGTGTGCCACTGCCAGTGTTTCCCCAGACGATGCTGTTAAAGAGTCTGTTGCTGCCCCCGCTTTGGTAATAGATTGCGTTGCCGCTGGTTGTAGCGACATTGCCCTTGAAGGTGCTGTTGTACATGTTGATATTGACAACGGCATACACGCCACCACCATTGCTCGTGGCGGTATTCCCGACATAACTGCAATTGGCGATGATGGTGGATGCAAAAGCGTAGCTGCCCCCGCCAAATGCTGCATTGTTGGATTCGAATCGGCATTGGCGGTAAGTGGGATTGCCGCCTGCATCGTGGTAGGTGCCGCCGCCCTGGTCGGCGGCATAATTGTTTCTGTAGGTGCAAAAGACAGAGGCTACATAGCCGGCTGTTACAAAAAGACCGCCGCCGTCATTGTTGGGGGCCGCGCCATCGGCGCGACCGCGCTCCACGATGAAGCCATTCAATTCTCCCACCTGACCTGCACAGCTCACCACGTGATAACTGTTGTCGGTATGGATGCCTTGCGTGCCGATGTCTCCCGAGAGTATCGTCAGGTTGGCCACCCAGTTGCGACTCGCCATTGTGCCGCCACCTGTTGGAAATCCGCCCAATACGATCACGCCCGTTTTCATTCCAAAGCTCAGGTTGCGGTTGCCAGGGCCAGCACCATCGGGTTTATAGGTACCCGCAGCTACATAAATCGTATCTCCGCTCGTTGCAATGGCGAGCGCACTCTGCAAGTCGATGAATGCATTGGCCCAAGAGCTGCCGTTGTTGGCACCCACAGCTGAGATGTCGACATAGCGACCGACACCGGTGATCATGGGGAGCAGTAGCCCATCGCGATCGCCGTGTTTTGCACCGAGGTCATCGCCGGGCATATCCAAGAGGGCAGGGATGGAGAGGTTGCTTCCGAATCCCGTAAACTGTGCTAAATGCGCACTGTTGCCTTCATTCACACAGGCGAAAGTGGTCATGCGCGCATTCAACGATGGAATCGGAGCCGTCCATGCACCAAAATCTGAGGCTGATTGCTCACCAATACCAAACAATGCTTGGGCTGGGAGCAAGATTGGGCCCGCAGAAAAGGCGGCTACCATCGTCCAAACCAGTAGGCGCAGACCAAAAATCGGGCACCCCAAACGTGGGTAAGGGCAGACAATCGACATTTTCATAAAGAATTTCTCAGGTGTTGCTCCTCAAATCCATGCGATTTGAGGGCTGGTCGTTTTCAACAAAACAAGTGCTGCCATAGAACCCAACGGTTCACGCAGTCGCATTTGCATCCTCAAATCCAAATCCGTCTGCAAGCATCAGTCCGTAAATATACACGCAATCGTTGTGAAATCAAGGGCTCAGCATGCGCAGTAGAGCCTTGCGAGGCGCGGCAAATCATTCATCTGACGCAGCTGATCCTGGATACTAACGATCAGCCCCGGTTGATTTTTCGACTAAAGTTACCTCTCAGCTGTAAAACTCCATCCTGCTCTTCGTTCGTGTCGGACCTAGTGGCTTATGTCCTGTCCCCCGCGCCAGACCTTGATGCAGCAACGCATTAGCATGGTCGCAAAGAACCGTAGCTCACAACGGCGCTCCCAATTTCTGATGGCAGGCGGCCGGAATACGAACGTTTTCCTTAATTTTTTATTAAACTTGCCTTGACAACGGGGTTGCGTCCGAGAGCTGGGAAGAAGGCGTGCTATGAAAGGCCGTCGATCGAACAGCTTGAAGAGGCAGCCATCGATGCCACTGGGGGGGATTTTGACAGGAGGTGAGAATGCGCGCGCTTGCAACCCATCGAGGGTCGTATGCGCGTGATGGCAGCTTCCTTTACCCAAATAATGCTTCGCATGGTCAAAGGCACATTGATCCCGATCGGCGGGAATGAGGACAAGGGAAACGGCAAAAACGAGATGTATACGCTCGAGTTTCTCAAAGAAGGTATTCTCTCGCACGTCGTGCGTGAAGCCGGCGGTCATCAGGCCCGCATCGTCGTGATCCCCACGGCGAGTAGCATCCCCAAAGAGGTCGGCGACAATTACCTGAGTGCCTTCGACTTGCTCGGTTGCAAGCATGTCGATGTCATCCATATCCAAGACCGCGACGACAGCGACAACAAAAGCTTCATCAAGCTTGTGGAGGAGGCCGACTGCGTGATGTTTTCGGGCGGCGACCAGAGCAATATCGTGAATCGCATCGGCGGCACGCGCATGCATGAGATCATTTTGGAGCGCTACCGCAAGGAGGATTTCGTGATCGCAGGCACAAGCGCTGGCGCCATGTGCATGAGCTCGGAGATGATCGCCGGCGGCAACATCACCGATGCCCTCTTCAAAGGCTCCGTGCGCATGCGCGACGGCATGGGTTTCATCCCGGAGCTCATCATCGACAGCCACTTCATCCAACGTGGCCGCTTCGGTCGCCTCGCAGAGGCCGTCGCCAAGTTTCCCAACCTCATCGGCGTGGGCCTCGCCGAAGACACAGGCGTGATCATCAAAAACTGCAACGACTTCAAAGTCATCGGCAGCGGCATGGTCGTGATCTTTGATGGCAGCACCCTCACCCACAACAATGAGGAAATCCTAGAGCACGGCACCCCGATGAGCATGGGCAACCTAGTGGTCCACATCCTGAGCAACAGCGATCAGTTTGTGATCAACGAGCGCAAGATCGACATCTTGCCGCTGGACGCGGCGTTTATTTGAGCCGGCGGCCTCTGGCCGCAGGGCTAACGATGCTGCGCCTCTGGCGCAGGAGGCGTTGGCAAATCGCTCCGCTGGGCATATGCATCTTTGGAGAAATTTTCCCTAGCAAAGTAAGGCACTAGAAATTTTCGGTTTCGCTCGATCGGCAATAGCGAATCACTTCTTCCGAGGTGCCTCAGGAATGTCAGCGCCCTCGTCTCTAGCTTCGCTCAGCGCAATCGCAATCGCTTGATGGCGATCGGTGACGATGGGCCCATCAGCACTGCCGGAGTGCAGTTCGCCTTCCTTGAATTCATGCATCACCTCGGCGATTTTCTCTTTTCCTACAGCTGCTTTGGCAGCTTTTTTCCCAGTGGCAGCGGCTTTTTTCACAGTTTTCATGTTGGACTATTTTAGTGCGTGGAAACAATCATCGATCCCGGCAAGGGCTTCCCGGCTTGGGTCGCAACATTGCCGAATCCACAAAGTTGCAGCCCACCTGCCAATGTGGCGTTGCATGACTTGGGTTGAATCTTATAACATCTACTGATGCAGGAAAATATTACGCCGAATCAGATGCCGTAGCTTGGGTAGCTGACCAAACTGGAATCACCTATCGTTTTGCGCCTAATCCCTTGGGATAATTGCCGTCCATGATTTGAGAGAGGTAAAATTGGATGGCATGACGCTTTTCTTGATCCATTCCCTGTAGTATGGTTTTGAGCAAACGATGGTGGGATTGGATAAATAGGGGATCGTTTTCGCCAGTTAAATAGGTGAGCGTTTGCATTTTGGTGATTTTGGAATGCTTCCAATTGGGTTGAAAACGCTTTGCAGTGCTGTCATAAGCATACAGGATCCGGCAGGAATCATTGATGATTTGATGCTCCGTTCCACCCTGGGCATAATCCATCAAGCTTTGATCAAAATGATATTGAACCACAAGTGAATCGGTCTCCTTTTGCATTCCAGAAAGCGTGTAAATGCGTACCCCCGTCTGGTAAGTTCCCAATCCGATGGTCACGAGCGCGGGATGTAGCCCCTTGGGTTCCCAAACATAATAATAGTCCCGCCAATCCCCTGCACCCATGCCTTCGGTGAGGCATGCTCGATAACGCACAATACGGCGGCCGTCAGCATCCAAGTAGCAGTCCAAAGGCAATCCCCATCTTGGCAGCACATCGTGCACCTCAAGCAATTCATTCCCATGAAAAAATGCGAGTTTTGCGTCCCATTCAAAATCGGGGTAGGACTCGATGGCATAATATTCATACCTGCCTTCAAACGGGATATAGGCGATTGTCACCGAATCGACATGGTCATCAAATTTGGGCATATTCAAATGCAGTGCCTTGGCAAAATCCTTGGTGATTTTTTTGTGTTTGCAGCCATCTTTGAGTTCTTGGAATTGCGCTTTATTGAGGAATGTTCCAATACGGCGCCATTTCGGAGGGATGTCATGCCAATTGATACTGTCATCCAATCTGCTTGCAGGCAAACTTCCAAGACTATCCAAAAAGGACAAAATTTCGGCTTCGGAATGAGTAATTTGTCCAAAGCGGGCTTCCTGCTTTTGGAGTGCGTCGAGTTTCTTGGAGGGTTGACAAGGTGGATTGGTTGAAAGGCTGCTTGACCAACCACCTTTTGCTTCAGGCGAGGCAGGTCGTTGTGTGGAATCCGATGTTTCGGTACATGCGCCGACCATCAGACAATATAGCAGGAATACAATGCTGCATAGCAACGCTGCGATCCGACAAAAATACCTGGCACTAATAATAACCGTTTTCATACTCAAAGGCCATATACTCGCTCAGGAAAAACTGCACTGCTCTTCGTCTGGGAATGTCATTTCCATTCAATATTTTCTTGAGAATGTGATAGTGTGCTTGAATAAAAGGAATCTCCTCAGCCCAAAAGTCATACGTCAGAAATTGCCGGTAGCTAAGTTTGGATTTAGACCAATCGGCAACATAACATGATCTGTGGGTATCGAAATTGTAGCGGAGAACCACCGAGTCCTCAATCAGCAGGACATCGTTTGAATATTGCGAATTTCTAGTCTCAGGATCCCAAAGAACCTGCTGATAATTGAATTGGATTAGCAAAGGATTTGCTTGAATAGGTTTCGATTCGATAGAAAATGTTCGCTGCCCCATACCTTTGTCGATTGCATGGGGTATCGTCAAAACGGGACTTATCCCAGATGGCCCCCAGGAAAAATAGTGCTCTTGAAATTCGGCACCTAATCCGCTCGAAGCTGCTTCACAATGTCTGTAATGCACAAGCTGACAACCCGCCGAATCAGGGAGAAATTGCAATTCTAGCCCATACCGATGGTGCACGGAATGGCGCTCCAAGATGCGGTGGTTTTCGACAAAAACAATCGTAGAATTCCTGTCAAAGCGCTGAGGTAGCTCGACGGCCACCCGCTTCGATCGCTTATCTATCCAAAAAATGCTTGCGGAAATGGAATCTGGAGCGGGAAGTGAGGGATCAACATAAATATCCAAGCCGCTCGAATCGAGTGCCAAGGCTAGCGCCCAGCTAATTTTGCCGTTCTGATTGCCTGAATTCAATTCTTGAAACTGGACGTGTGCGATTCGTTCATGGCACCGAATCACCGATGGAGCTAATTTGAGTTCCCGCTTCTTTTGCGGCAATGGTGGAAGCGGTAACCGCCCCACACTATCCAAAAAAGACAAGACCTCATCTTCAGCATGCATTTTGGGCGGAGGGATGGTGTCGGGCTTGTGTCTGTGCGGCGCAGGTTTAGCCGTGATCGAAATCGCCATGGGCGGCGCAGGCTGCGGTACGCGAAGCTTGGGCGCAACCAGAAAAATGCAGCCCACCGTGGCAAAGGCGAGCAGGAAATACAGCATGAATGGGCGACGCAAAGCAATCACGGGGCGATGGATGTCCTGTGCATACGGCACGATCAGGATCAGGTTTTCCAGTCGATCCCAAAGCGGCTTGCGATCGTGCGGGCGAAGGCTGCGTAAGGACTGCCCTTATCACAAGCTCGCCTGAGCAATGCGACTGCTTTGGGGTCTCCTTTGGCGGCTTGCGTAGCGAGATAGGCTGTTTTGCCTACATTTTCCGAGCGCACTTTGAGCAATTCCGAGCGATTGAGTCCTAGCTGATCTCTGGTGGTTTGACCTCGTTTGGTCTTGAAACCAATCGCTGCAATGCCAGTCTCCTCATCGTATTCGAAATCGAGGTGCCTTTCCGGATGATCTTTGGTTGGATTCAAAAACGGTCCACCTTCAGCTGTTTTTGGAAATCGATCTCCTTTGTAAGTCGGCCCGTTGCAATCCCCACATGCCCAATGGAGATTCTCCCAAACGAAGCAGCGCTTCGGCCATTTGGACTTGGGCCGATAGTGCTCAATATGTTTGGCAAAACTGGATTCGCAATACACGCACTTCCCTGAAAACATATCCTCGCCGAGCGCTTTGCGAATCGATTTGTGATTGTATTTGATTTCTGCGGTCTTCCGTGCGCGCTTCAGTTTTGGATCATTGGGGGATTTCGCATGTCGCTTCACTGCCGCAAGATACTCCTCGGTCCAACGCCCGGCATTTTTCACGAGCGTTTTGGGTGCAGCAATGCGTTCGACATAAATCATTTCACGTGTTCCTTGATGTAGGCATCGATTTCCAGCTCAAGTGATGTCTTTTCCATGCCTGGCCCAAGTGCCTCGCGCACAAATGGAATCGTCGATTGGTAGCTTGCTTCCTCCTCTTGACTGCGCTTCTTTTTATCACGCAATTTCAGGTAGGTATCAATCTGCCCCTGCGTCTCCTCAGAAAACTCTGAGACCAAGCCAAAAGCACGACTTGTAAGGATGTCGTCGACGCTTTGCGCCCAAACATGCTCGAGGCGCTCGACCTTGGTTTGATCGCCTTCTTGGTAAAATCCATAAGTCACCGCATCGTGGCCTGCCCCCGCTGCGACAATTGGACTGTGGGTTGCGACGATGAATTGCACATTTGGAAATGTCTTGCGCAATAGGCCCGCGATGCTGCGCTGCCATTTGGGATGCAAGTGAATGTCGATCTCGTCGATGAGCACGACACCTTGCTCTTCCAAGGGTTTTTTACTCTCGGGAAATGCTTGGATCATGCGCCAAATCAAATCACCCGCAAGCGCAAGTATGCTACGAAAGCCATCTGAAAGCGCAATTGTCGGCACACGACCTTGCTGGGTGTTGAAATAGACTTTGCCGTCGATGTCAGCTCCTTCGATGGTATTGCCCTCGGGGAGCAGGGAGTTGATGGCGGACTTGGTGATTTCTAGGTGCAGTTTATCAAGTGGACTTTGGTTCTTGAGAATGACGTGATCCAAATACATCAGCCAAGACTCAAAGGTTTCTATCGGAAAATCTTCATTAAAGAGCGCTTTGAAATTTTCGCGCCTCAGGAAATCTGGTCGCTTAGAACCAAATGCGCCTTCTTTGGCGAGCCTTCTAAACGCGCCGTAGCCTGCAGCAAACCAGCCGGTAATATCCTCTGAAAATAGGCTATCTTGACGAAATAGGAAGTCGTCATAATCATAGGTTTCAATGACGGTTCCCGCCGTTGTAAACCGATCCCCTTTCGAGCCATTTTTGCCGATTACGATAAATGATTGACGGAGGCGAATCGTGCTCGGATTTCGATAAATAGCCGATTCAACCTTTGGATAGGGGTCATGTTGTCCAATAACGAGTTCAGCTTCCACATTTGAAACTGACATTCCTTCCTTAGTCCATCCATCTGCCCAGAACCCAAGTCTTTTTGCTCCCTCTTCCCCCGCCAACAACAACCCAATCGCCTGCAAAACAGTCGTCTTGCCCGTCCCATTCTCCCCCAAAAACGTAACCCAAGGGTAAGGCTTACCATCGTCGCCGAGCTTGATCGTCTGCGATTGGAAGCATTTTACATTCTCTAGCGTCACTTCTTCGATCCACATCGGCTATACTTTCTTTGTTGCTAAGATACGCACTTTGCCCCAAACCCATCCACCACCCCCAGCTTCCCATTCCAAAATTTTTCCTAAATTTGAGTCTATGGGAAATCCAGAGATCATCAAGCGCTACACACTCGCCGAATACCTCGAAATGGAGGAAGCGGCCGAATACAAAAGTGAATTCTACAACGGCGAAATCTATGCCATGGCGGGCGGCACACCGACGCATAGCCGCATCAGCGTGAATTGCATGTATGCATTGACCGATGCATTTGAATCTAGAGGTTGCGACGTCTATGATCCCAGCCTCATGGTCTTTGTCGAGAAGCTCAATCTTGTCCTCTATCCAGATGCATCTGTGCTTTGCGGCCCACCTGAAAGTGACCCCAAAACCCCCAATCTCGTCAAAAATCCCAGCCTGATCCTCGAAGTACTCTCCAAAGGAACTTCGAAATATGACCGTGGAGACAAGTTTTTCAAATATCAATTGATCTCTACGCTCCAAACGTATGTTTTGGCGGAGCAATTTGAGCCGCGTGTGTTTGTGGCCCACAAAAATGCTGCGGGGGACTGGGGATTCAGCGACTATTTTGGCTTGGAAGCCGTCGTGGATTTGAAGCCATTGGGCGTGACGATCGCTATGGCGGATATCTACAAACGCATTTCATTTTGAGGCAAAACCCTCAAAAATAGAGCGAGTACGGGTGTGAGTGTGAGTACCAGTGTGAGAAAAGAGGCATCGCGCTACGCGCCATAAATCGCAATCTCATCCCTCCCCTGCCCATTCCTACAAGCCCTGTACATCCCATCCGTATTGAATACCATCGCAATATTGCCGCTCGCATCGAGTGCGACCAGGCCGCCGTCGCCGCCGATTTCCAGTAGCCTGTGCATCACGACCTCGTCGCAGGCCGCCTGCAACGACAAGCCTTTGTACTCCATGAGGCAACTCACGTCGTAAGCAACGACGCCCCTGATGAAATACTCCCCGCTGCCGGTGCAGCTCACGGCGCAAGTCTTGTTGTAGGCATAGGTGCCCGCCCCGATGATCGGACTGTCGCCGATCCTGCCAAACTTCTTGTTGGTCATGCCGCCGGTGCTGGTCGCAGCGGCGATGTTGCCATGCAGGTCCAGCGCGACCGCGCCGACCGTGCCAAATTTCTCATCCTTTTTTGCGGCGTGGTCGAGTTGGAAGCTTTCGCTGCCGACGACGTCTTGCCACTGATCATACCGAAATTGATCGTAAAAATAGGCCTCATCTTCCATTTTCACGCCCATCGCTTGCGCGTAGGCCATCGCGCCTGCACCTGCGAGCATCACGTGCCCGCTCTGCGTCATCACGAGGCGCGCGAGCGAGACGGGATTGCGCACGCCGCTGATCATGGAGACGGCGCCTGCCTCGCGGCTCAGGCCGTCCATGATCGACGCGTCCATTTCGTGGCGGCCATCGGCAGTGAAGACACTGCCGCGCCCTGCGTTGAACAGCGGACAGTCCTCGAGGGAGACCACGGTCTGCTCCACGGCCTCGAGCGAAGAGCCGCCTTTTTGCAAGATTCCGTAGCCGATGTCGAGCGCGGTGCGCAGCGCTGCGGTGTAGGCGGCCTCTTTTTCAGGGGTCATGGCGCTGCGGAGGATGGTTCCGGCACCGCCGTGCAAGGCGAGGGCGATTTTATTCATGCGATTTCCTTCTTGGAGCGGCGAAGATAGCGAAAATTGGACTTGGGCCTAGCAAGCTGCCATTCCACAATTCTCAAGTTGCCCGCTCATCCCCCGACCATCATCAAAGCACGACGGTCATCAAACCTTGCCCATGCAGTGCATTCAACAATGCGGTAAAGGTATCGGTAGTCGCAAATGCCTTTTGCAATGGCTCAGCATGTCCAAGCTCATAAACGGTCATGGAGGCGAATGCGGAATACAAATCGCCCTCCTCGGGTTGCTGTTGGAGCGTCATGAATTGGCCGGGATGGTTCCACACAACGCCGATGAGCTGATTGGAAGCATAGATGCGGTAGCCTTCTTGCAATTCTGTGGGAGCGGCCCCACCTTCCATCGAAAAGATATCAAAACCATGAACGACCAATGCCAGCAGGTATTCATCAAAACTATTTGCGGCGCGCAGCAGCGTCCCGAGTTCGTTTTCAGCTGCGGCACGCATGGCTTGGGCATTGATCCACGGATGGGATGTACCGCCGCCTGGGGCTGGTGAGGCTGTGCTCAGCAGGAATCCCGGCTCATCCGCAGCCTGCAAAACAAGCTGATGCGCTTGGTATACGGCCACGTGCCTGATCGGGCGCGCCGAATTCAAGTTTTGCGGTGAATGTTCCATGGAAATATCGTCCTGCTTTTGCATCGGAATTGGATTTTGGGCGGATAATTGGACACCATAAAAAACGACTGCCGACACCGTCAAAATCGACCATGCTGGCAATTTTGGTATCATGGCGTCTTTGGGTTGGCATTGGCGACGCTGCCGCCGCCATACATACGCTCCAACAGTGCAAAGACGGTCGCCTCATGGTTTTTGACCCAGTCCTTGCCATTGTGCCTTGCGTCATTTGTATTGGGATCCAATCCAGTATTGGTGCCGAGGTAGGCATTGCTCAACTGCGCAAAAAATTCGTGATCGGTTTGGGAAGCGTAGCAACCTTCCTTGCCGTCGACCCATTGGTCGACGTCGGTTGGTGCTGCCTTTGCCAATACTTTGCGTGCATCGTAGGCATCGGTGATCGTCTTGCGATCAGCCGCAGTGAGCACATTGTCATGCATTCCATGGGCAAATTCATGCGATGCGGTCGAATAACCCTCGGCGTATGTGCCGTTGACGGTAGCACCATTGAATTTGGCGGTGCAGGCTCCACCGAGCAAGTTTTCCTCTGCCATCGCCACATAAATACCGTAGCCCACGCCACGGGTGGGTTCCCAAGCGCGTCCGTCAAATGTTTTGGTTCCTGCGAGTGCCGAAAACTGTGCTACGTCGGTGAGCAAGAGATTGCGGGGAATGATCACCGGTGTCAGGCTGCCTTTCAGCGTCGTTCGGGCGATATCTTTGTTTGCCAATTGTACGCGCAGCATGGTCCACGCGGCTTTGCGGGCACCATCGCGGTCGACACAAGTGCCTGGTGCGATCAAAATTACGGTTGCCGCAAGGCGTGCAAAGTCTGCATCTGAAAGCAAACGGTACAAGGCATCAATGGCCGTCGTATCGCTCCTCAAACTGGCAAGTGTTGCATCGTCAGCGGCTTCCAGATTCGCAAAAAAATCACCTCCAGCGCCTGTAATATTGATGCCTTCGGCCGACAACCATTGCAGCGCCGTCCCGATATCAAATTTCAAATCCACCAAGGCCTCGATCATGGTGGCATTGGTGCACACATTCACAAAAAACGCCTGCCAATGTGTGCTTTTCAGCGCGTCTCGCTCTGGCTGCGAAGCACCGGTGATCAGGCGTTTGATATCACCGTAGGCTATCATCGAGCTAGCCAAAGCAGCAGCCTCAATCCAATCGAGCTGCATGCTCAGTGGAAATCCAAGTCCAGCGATGGCCCGGATCATTTCGCTGCCATTGAGCGCAGACACCATTTTGGCGCGGTAGCTCGGCGTGGTCATCAACACGATCTTTTCGATGGCGTTGAGTTTACCGCAGATTGCGATCACATCGTCCTCTGGCACATTCCACTTGTCGAGCGCTGCGTCTAGCAGTGCCAATTGTGTCGGCGGAGCTTGCGTCGCTGGCGCGGCAGCTGCAGGCTGCAACTGTGCCGTCTTGCCTTCGGCACCTGCATCGGGAGCGCCTGTGCTTCCACTGTTCAGCTTGAACTGTGGTGGCGGCAAGGTTTTGGCACCTCCCTTAGCTTCGGTGCCAAGAAAATTGGATGGTTGAGGACTATTTTTGAGGACTTTTTCCATGACGATCGGCAATACACGTTAGACAGGCCCCAATATACGTCAGACTCCGCTCCTCAATCGATCTATTTAGAATTTCAGGGCTTGTCCCCGTTCATATCGTCTGTGAAGTGCTTTCTGGCTTTTGGTTCTGAGAATTTGGTAGCGTTGTAGCTGTCACTGGCATTTCGGGGAATGCTCAACGACTGCCAACCGGCATCGGCGACCATTTTGCCGATAAAAACCATCTGACCGACGTGGTAAGGGTAATGGGCAAGCTGCCGATTGAGCGCCTCCATATAGGTGTGGCCTTGGTTGCGAATGTAGAGCAGGTTGTCGAGTTCGTCTTCTTGCATGTCTGCGATGGCCGCAAAGAGCTTGGCCCAGCCAGCCTCCCATTTTTCCATCACTTCTGCGCGTGTTACCAAAACGTGCTCAAACTCGGCATCGCGTTCACGCCAAGCTTTCTCGCCGTCGGCCGTGCGCCAGTCGGTCCAGCGGCTCAGCATATTGCCTGCGAGGTGTTGCACGATCATCGCGATGCTCAGACTCTCAGCACTGTAATGCCAGAAAAGGTCATCATCTGAGACTTGGGCCATGGTTTTCTCGCCCAACAATTTGTAGTAGGCAAATTGTTTTTGGACGCTTTCAAGATAATTGGAGGGCATATTCTTTTGAATTGGGTGATTAGCAATGTTGGTTGATTTTGGGGAGGAATGCAAGGGCTGAGAGGGATATTAGGCGGGAATTAGCTGTGCTTTTCGAGCCTGAAAAATCCGATCACTCGGGTTCTTCAGGCTCGACCAGGAGCTCCATCAATTCGATGCAAATCATTTGCAGCATCAAGACTTGCATTTTCAGGTCGCAGGCCTCGGAGAGCAGTTCGCCAGAGCGTTCTTCGAGCTCTTTCATGAGGGCTTTCAATTTTTCGTTGCGTGGACCATTTTTGGGAGGATGCCAAAAGTCAGTGTGAGCAACAGTGTGAGAGCGAGCGTAACTCCCAATGTCGCACTCACGCTCACACTCACACTGCTTCTTGGTGGGCGGAAAAATTTTCAGCAGCGTCCGTCAAACATCCAGAATCGACCGGTGCCGGATGTTTGGCGGACAACCTGCTGAAAAATTTTCCGTTTGCCCCCAAAAAGCATCTGAGATTCGCCTCGGTCAGCCATTGGCTGACATTCTCGGGGCGATCTGGACAGTACCTCCTCCCAAAAATGGTTGGCACAACGAAAAATTGATCGCATGTCTGATAGAAGCATACCGTTCAAAAACGGCGCAAGCCAGCACCCCAAAATCATTTGCCCCGCAAAAAAGTATGCTCAGCGCTCAAAATTACACACCACCAGTAATTCCAAGAATTCTGTAAATTCTGCTCCTGTAGGCTTATCTTTCGCCCTCCAATACACCCCCATGCACTTCCCCATCGAAATCGGCATCGGCAGCTTCAAGATCAATGCGCACCTGCTATTTGAGACGCTCAGCTATTTCCTGGGTTACCGCCTCTTCGCTTTCCTGCGCAAGCGCCAGCAAGACAGCATCCCCGACACCAACCGTGTCTGGATCATCATCGGCGCAGCCGCTGGCGGCTTGGTCTTTTCGCGCCTCATCGGCGCTTTGGAGGACCCATCGGCTTGGGCGGCGTCTGAGCATCCCTTCATTTTCCTCTACGCCAGCAAAACCATCGTCGGTGGCCTGCTCGGCGGATTGCTCGGCGTGGAGCTGATCAAGAAGATCATCGGCGAAAAATCGTCCTCGGGCGATTTGTTCACCTTTCCGCTCATGTTTGCGCTGGCAATCGGGCGCATCGGCTGCTTCTCCATGGGCGTGCACGAGCCTACATACGGCGTACCGTCTGATCTGCCTTGGGCCATGGACCTCGGCGATGGCATTCCCCGGCATCCGGTTGCGCTCTATGAGATCGTCATCTTGGGCCTGATCGCCACGGCCCTGCTCCTGCTCGAGCGCCGCTTCACATTTCGCAGCGGAATGCGCTTCCAGTTTTTCATGATCGCCTACCTGCTGATGCGCATCTGCATCGAGCTCATCAAGCCCAGCCTGCACATATTCATCGGTTTGGGTACGATCCAAATGGTCTGTATCTTGGGACTGGCTTATTATGGCCGCACGCTATGGCAAATCTTCACTTCACCAAAAAAACTCCTCGCTGATGTCGCCTGAACGCAACTATATCTATTACGATGCCACGATCAGCCTCTGCAACGAGTGCCACCGCAAGATCGACGCCAAGGTGATTTTTGAAGATGGCAAGGTCTTCCTCACCAAAAAATGCAAAGAACACGGCTGGCAAAAGGTCGTGATTGCCGACGATATCGAGTGGTACAAGCAGATCCGCAACTACAACAAAGCATCCGAATATCCCCTGAAACCCCATACTGAGACGCTGCACGGCTGCCCATTTGACTGCGGCATCTGCCCCGACCATGAGCAGCACAGTTGCCTCACGCTCATCGAGGTCACCGACCGTTGTAACCTCACCTGCCCCACTTGCTACGCAAGTTCGTCGCCCACCCACGGGCGCCACCGCACGCTGGAGGAGATCAAAATGATGTTTGACGCCGTCGTCGCCAGCGAGGGCGAACCCGACGTCGTGCAGCTCAGCGGCGGCGAGCCCACCATCCATCCGCAGATCTTTGAGATCCTGGACATGGCCAAGGCCCTGCCCATCAAGCACCTCATGCTCAATACCAACGGCCTCCGTATTGCCAACGACTTCGCCTTTGCCGAGCGCCTCGCCACCTACGCGCCCGACTTCGAGATCTACCTGCAATTCGATTCATTTGAGGAAAATGTGCTCACCCAATTGCGCGGCAAAGACCTGCGCAGCGTGCGGGAAAAGGCCATCGCCAACCTCAATCAGCTCAATCTCTCGACCACGCTCGTCGTGACCCTGCAAAAGGGCCTCAACGACCACGAGATTGGCAAGATCATCGACTATGCCTTGCAGCAGCCTTGCGTGCGCGGGGTGACTTTCCAGCCGACCTCCATCAGCGGCCGCTTGGAAAACTTCGATCCGGCGCTCGACCGCCTCACCAACAGCGAGGTGCGCCGCCTCATCTTGGAGCAGAGCCCCATTTTCGAGCCCGACGACCTCATTCCCGTGCCCTGCAACCCCGACGCGCTTGTGATGGGTTATGCGCTCAAGGGCGCGACGGGCGTGTATCCACTCACGCGCCTCATCGACCCCGCGATGCTCCTCAACAACAGCCGCAACACCATCGTGTACGAGCAAGACGAGGCCCTCAAAAACCACATGTTGCAGATCTTCAGCACCGGCATCTCGGTGGATGCCGTGCAAGAAAAGGTCAATCACCTGCTCTGCTGCTTGCCCGACATCGTCGCGCCCGGCCTGAGCTATAACAACTTGTTCAGGATCATCATCATGCGTTTCATGGACGCCTACGACTTCGACATCCGCGCGATCAAGAAGTCTTGCGTGCACATCGCCCATACCGACGGCCGCATCATCCCTTTTGAGACGATGAATCTATTCTACCGCCCCGAGCTGCAAGCACACTGGGCACAACTCGTGGAGGAAATGCACCATGGATGAGCAAATGCCACAGCCAGAGCGGCCATTTTTCAAAGGATTTGGCATCACAGTATTGGGCAATCTTTTGTTGCTGCTCGCCTACTCGGCGCTGCTTTTGATCATCGAAAACGAGACGCCGGGCGGTGCCAGAGATGGCATCTTTTCCTTTGGTGTCTTGATCGCTTCGTTCACGCATGCGGCGCTGTGCTTCATCGTCTCGATCGTACTTTTCCTAACGAAACGACCCGATCTTGGCGCTGGGTTTTTGCTGTCCACATTGCTGATTCCCCTGATAGGCTTTTCCTTTTGTTTGGGCGGATTTCATGGGAATCTTAATTGATCGGAATGCGATGACCGAGAAAGAATCCAAGCCATTTAGTCTGGCAGGCCGTGTGGTTGGGGTCAATCTGCTTGTTTTTGTTGCACTGATTGGAATCTGCTTTGGCATAAATGGAATGGAATACCGCGGATTCTTGGAGGCTGTAATCCCGCTGGTATCCTTGCAGGTCCTTGGATGCTTCATCGCCTTCTTCGGGCTCTTGATGGTCGGGAAAAGCGACTATGCCCGGGCATTTTTGCTCTCGGGCTTCGTGGTGGGCCTCATTGGATTCTCAGCCTGCACATCTGCATTTGTATATGAGGCCAACAATCACGTGCGCTGACCTTGGAAAATGAACGCAAACCATTCAATCCCATCGCCCGCGTGCTTGGTCTCGCTGCATCTGGCTTTGAACCACCATTTTTTGTAGCTTCACACTTTGATGATTTCACCAGGATAATGGAGTGACAATGGAAAACGAAACCAAGCCCCTCAATCCCATGGCCAAGGTGGTCGGGATCAACCTCGCGGTGCTGCTGGTCTTGACGGTGGTGTTCATGAGCATCGATGCAAGTACCAATGGCGGAGGCGGCCTCGTCCTAGGTGGCATGTTGATTTTGGTGCCGTTGCAGACGCTCGCATGCTTCATTACCGCCCTCGTCTTTTTCGCCCAAAGCCGCACGCCTTATGGCCAAGCATTTCTCGTCGCCACATTCGTCGTGGCCGTCGTGGGATTCTCCGCTTGCTGGGGCGGACTCATGGCCGTTTCCAACGGGAGTTTGATTTGATCGATGCTGGCTTTCAACACAAACCCCTTTAGCCATGATTGAATTACCCAACCACCAACAAATGGTGGTGCGCATCGCCGGCATCAATTTGCTGGTGTTGGCAGTCTATTCCATCGGCTTTTACCTCATTCAGCATACCTATTCCGAGGCTGGCGCCTTCTTCTTTTTCATGGCGATGGCCTTTTCGGTGGGCTTGCATATAGCCGCCTGCCTCATCGCTGCTTTTGTATTTCACTTGCTGGATTTCCGCACCTTTCAGATGGGATTTTTGTTGTCGGCATTTGCCGTGGCACTGCTGGGCTTTTCTTTTTGTTCTCGGGGAGAATATACCAGGGGGCTAGAATTCTAGGGGCTTGGGAATAATCGGTGAATCTAGCATCTCGAGAAAATCCAAAAGAAAATGAAAACCATCAGCGAAAGTGAAATGCAGTCCAATCTCTTCGCACAGAATGGCCATTTGACCCTGCCCACGATCTATTTAGCCACTGAGATCGACGCCATCGGCCATTGCATCGACTCCTTTTCCGAAAATCAATCCGACGAAGGCCGATCGAAGGATCTCCATGCCATTCGACGCGTCTTGAAAGAAATTCCTGCGCTCACCGCCTTGTTATTCACAGCAAGGCTCAAATCCGTCATCGATACATTCGCCGCGTGCAATAGCTTTCTTACCAAGAGCATTTACTTTGACAAGCCTCCCGGATCCAACTGGTTCGTCGCTTGGCACCAAGACATCAGCATCTCGGTCACTGCCCGCCACGATACCCCCGGCTATGCCCAATGGACGCACAAACAAGGCGTCGTCGGCGTTGTGCCGCCGCTCGACATCCTCCAAAACACCCTGACGGTACGCATCCACCTCGATGACACCGACGCAAACAATGGCGCGCTCAGAGTCGTCCAAGGTTCGCACTTGGAGGGGATCGTACGCAAGGAGGCGCAACCTTGGGAAGCGGAGCGAGAAATCGTCTGTGCCGTGCCCGCAGGCGGGGTCATGCTCATGCGGCCGCTCATGATGCATGCAAGCAGGCGCGCGGTGGCGGGAGCCCGCAGGCGCGTGATCCATTTGGAGTTTTGCAATTTGGAGTTGGCGGATGGACTGGCGTGGGCCGAAAGAAGCCCCTTGGGCGAACTGAGGCAGGGCTGACCTGTCGAAAACAGCTGTGAAAACGGATTTTTTGAATGCTGGTTTCTCCATCCTGCAAGCCATCCTGAAAATTATTCCTAACTTGCTGATAAGAGATAAAATTCAACTTCAACCTTCAGTATGCTACGAAAACTACGTTTTTCACCTTCCTTGCGTTGGCTGGCAGTGACAGCATTCGCGATGCTCGCATGGGCGGGCAATTTGCTCCAAGCCCAAACGGCGCTCTGCGCAGGCGACAGCCTCACGCTCAACCTGAGCGGGCAGTCTGGCGCCATCCAATGGCAAAGCTCCACCGACGGTGGCGCCACCTGGATCTCCATTTCCGGGGCCAACAATCCTAGTCTGGTCGACTTCCCGACGACCGAGACCTGGTACCGTGCCGTGGTCACCACCGGCACTTGCAACCCCTTCTATTCCGACACGACCCACATCTTGCGCTCCAACCTCAGCATCAATGCTGGGGCAGACCAGCAAGTCTGCACAGGCTCGCCCTACCCGATCGGCGGCAGCCCCACCGCCAGCGGTGGCGTCGGCGCATACACTTATCTCTGGTCCAATGGCGGCACACTCAGCAGCACCACTGTGGCCAATCCCTCTGCGACCATCACCAGCACGACGGGCTACTCCCTCACGGTGACCGATAGCATCGGTTGCACAGCCACCGACAGCCTCACCCTCACGCCTGGTGGCGTCGCTGTGCCCGGCTCGCAAACATTTGCCTTCAATGGTGCCTTGCAGTCATTCACAGTCCCTGCCTGCGTCGACTCACTCACGATTGAGTGCTGGGGCGCTCAAGGCGGCGCGGTCACCACCTTTGCACCACAGCCGCAAGGCGGCCTCGGTGCCAGGATGCGTGGCAAGTTTCCCGTAACTCCCGGCCAAGTGCTCAACGTGATCGTCGGTGGCAGGGGCGCCTCTGACCCGAGCAGCAGTGGCGGCGGTGGGGCCTCGGGCGTCGCCTTTGGCACCACGCCTTGGATCATCGCTGGCGGTGGCGGTGGCCACGACTACCAAAACCCCAATTATGCAGGTGTCGATGCGGTGACGACTCAAAACGGCAACAATGGCAATGGTGGTGCACCCGGCCTCGGCGGCACTGCCGGCGGCGATGGTGGCGACCATGCCTATACCCCAAATGATGTTTCCAGAGGCGGCCGCGGCTGGCTCGCCGGCAACACGGGCACCACGGGCCAGAGTGGCACGAGCATTAATAGCACCTGGACCATCGGCTCATTTGGCCTCGGTGGCGGCGGTGGCGGTGTCGGTGAGGGCAATTGCAACTGCGGCGGCGGTGGCGGCGGCTACTCCGGTGGCGGCTCGGCAGACATCAACAACTCTGGTGGCGGCGGCGGCTCCTACAACATCGGTGTATTTCAAAACAACACCGGCGGCACTTGGACAGGCAATGGTCAAGTAACCATCACCTGGTAATTCATTCCCCACCCCATAGAAATATCAAAATGAAAAATACACTTCACAAAATACTCGGTCTGGGCCTCTTCCTTGCCACATCTGGCATCACGCTGCAAGCGCAGATGGTCGTCGTCAATGTCAATATCAATCAACCTGCAACACTCGTTGCAGATGCAGGCAATACCACCGTGGGCATCACGGTCTGCGAAGGTGATACCGCTGTGCTTGGTGGTAATCCGACAGCCATCGGCGGCACTGCCCCCTATCTCTATGCTTGGAGTCCCGGCACCAGCCTCAACTCCTCCACCGTGGCCAATCCTATGGCCAATCCTTCCAGCAACATCACCTACAACGTGCAGGTGCAAGATGCCAATAACTGCTCGAGTACAAGTTCCGTGTCGGTCACCGTCGTGAGTGCACCTGTAGCGGCATTTTCCAGCACACCCACCGTCGGGTTTGGCGTCGACTTCTTCGACCTGAGCACGGGCACCGTCACCAACTGGCTCTGGGATTTTGGCGATGGCGTCACCAGCACCCAGCAAAATCCGACGCATACCTATGCAGCTGCCGGCCAATACACGGTCTGCCTCACCGCAACCAACAATGGGTGCGACGACCAGAGCTGCACCACATTGTCGGTCATCGTGGGCGTGGATGCCCCCTTGGCCCTGCGCGGCTTGCAAGTATATCCCAACCCCTATCGCGGCGAGACGCAATTGGTTTTAGAGATGACCGAGTCCGAAGTCGTGAAGCTCGAGGCGTTTGATGCGCAAGGCAAATTGGTGGGATTGGTGCATGAAGGTGCCTTGGCCACCGGGCCACAAGCATTGCGCTTCAGTGCAGCGGCATTCGGAGCGCCAGCAGGCGTGTACCTCCTACGCCTCACGGTCGGTGCCCAGCAAGCGACAGTAAGGGTGCACGAGTTGCACTGATACAATATTTTTCAATCAGCAGGGCGTCGGGTCTCTATCGCAAGATGGAGGCCCGACGTTTTTATACTTGCCGCCAGCTGATTTCGTCAAATTATCAACGTATTTCCAAACTGTGGAGGGGTTCAATATCTTGAACCCCTCCACAGTTTGGGCGGAAATCGATGGGAATCACGTTCACAAAATGCGGTGTCGTGTAATTTCAGGACTCCCGACATAGCGCAAACTGAATGGAAGGCATTTTGTAAATTACACGCAGTGAAGCTTGCGCCCTTTCAGGGCTTGATATTCTTGTTTGTGCCGCTAGCGATGGGCTTTGCCCATCGCTGACAGCTTTCACCCTTTCAGGGCTATAGTATTGGCCAACAGCCCTGAAGGGGCGAAAGCTGTCAGCCTAGGGCAAAGCCCTAGGCGAAGAAAGCAATCAAATCGACAAAGCCCTGTAAGGGCGAAAGCTAACAATAGTGCGAGCAAGTCCTGTGTGAAACAGTATCATTGTCTGATGCCTTCTTCAAATCCACTCGATTTCTGTTTGCGCGAATAATGCTTCTGGGCTTCAATTTAGGGGGCACGTCAGGAGTCCTGAATATGAGGCACGCATGTATTCTTGAACTACAGCGGCAACACGACTCATCCCTCATCCTCCAACCCCGCCTTGTACACGACCAGGCAGCGCTCACGCGCCATTTTGTGGTCTACAATGGGTTTGGGATAGGCGGGTGTGCCCAGCTCTGGCACCCAGTGCCGGGTATAGGCAAGCTTGCCATCAAAGCGAGCTTGCTGCGCGTCGGGGCTGAAGATGCGGAAATAAGGCGCGGCGTCGGTGCCGCAACCTGCGGCCCACTGCCAGCCGCCATTGTTGCTGGCGAGGTCAAAGTCGAGCAGTTTCTCAGCAAAATAGGCCTCGCCCCAGGTCCAGTCGATGAGCAGGTGTTTGCTCAGGAAACTCGCGACGATCATGCGCACGCGGTTGTGCATGAAACCTGTCGCGTTGAGCTCGCGCATGCCCGCATCCACGATGGGATAGCCTGTGCGGCCCTCGCACCAAGCTTTAAATTCGGCGGGATCGTTGCGCCATTTGATACGTGCATATTGCGGCTTGAAGGGCCCTTTGGCGACGTGGGGGAAATGCTGCAAAATCTGGGAATAAAAGTCGCGCCAGATGAGTTCGTTGAGGAAGGTCTGGTTCAAGGCATTGGCTTTTTGGGCCTTTGCGCGAATGCTGATGGTGCCAAAACGGAAGTGGATGCCCAAGCGCGATGTGCCCGGCAATGCTGGAAAGTCGCGGGTTTGGTCATAATTTTTGATCAAGCCAGAGGCGACGGTTTTGCTGGGCAGTTCGATTTTGCTGCGTTCGAAGCCGATTTCCTTCAGACTGGGAAGCATTGCGCTCGGGGTCTGGTGGAAATGGGCGAAGTATTTTTCGGTCGGATAGCCTTGGAAAAAAAAGCGTTGGCCGTCTGCCGCAAGGCGGCTGTCGAGGCGGGTGCGCCATTTTTTGCTGTAGGGTGTGAAGACGGTGTAGGGTTTGCCGTCGTCTTTGGTGACCTCATCGCCTTCAAAGATCACTTGGTCTTTGTAGCTGTGCAGGGGAATGCCGTGGCTTGTCAAGCGATCGGCGACGGCCTGGTCGCGGGCGATGGCGCTGGATTCGTAGTCGCGGTTGGAGTAGACCGCCCCAATCGTGTATGCTTTGAGCAGGTCATCCATGACCGCCAACGGCTCACCGTGGCGCACGACAAGCGTGGAGCCCAACTTGCCGAGTTCAGCATGCAATTCTGAGACGGCGTCGTGGATGAATGTGACACGGGCATCGGCAGGGTCGCCTAAGCGATCAAGGATGGTTTTGTCAAAAATAAAGATCGGCAAGACGGGCAATCCGCTGCGCAGCGCATGGTAGAGGCCGGCATTGTCGTCGAGACGCAAGTCGCGACGGAACCAGAAAAGGGCGATTGGAGGTTGCTGAGGTGGCATGGAGGGATTAACTTGCTGTGGGGTGAATTGTTGGACGTTTGCGCTTTGTTTCCGTCAGAAAAACCGATGCTGGTGACGCAAAGACAGCGCCTCCTATTTGCATTCCAAACCTTCGTTTCCTAAATTGGGCCAACTACTAGATTCACATGCGCTTCAGAAAACCCTCTCTTACGCCTGTGCTGACTGCTTTTTTGTTGAGCGTCCTCCTTTGGATGGGCTGCACACAAAGCGCATCGACCAGCACAACCGACGACCTTGATAGCCTCGCGGCCGCCAAAGACACGGCCTCTGCCCCGTCTACCGACGAGGCGAGCATGCCCTCTCCGATTCAAATGGCATTGAGCATTCTCAACGCCAAGGCCCCCTACAACAGCGAATTGCTGAACCCCGCCAAGAAAGCAGATGCCTATAGCAACAGCTTCAAACAGGCCATCAACCTCGGCATTTACCAAGCAGACCTCGGCTACCTCATCGCCAACCATCAGACCCAAGAATCGCTCGACTATTTCCAAGCTGTGAAAAAACTCGGCGACAAGCTGGGCATTTTCGGCGCATTTGAAGGCAATATGATGGAGCGTGCCGAAAAGAATGTGAATTCGCGCGACAGCCTTTTTGCGATCGTCTCCGAGGCTTTTAAGCATGCCGATGTCTACCTCAACGAAAATGCGATGATGGAATCTGCCGACCTCATCGTGGCCGGCGGATGGCTGGAAAGCACCTATTTGGTCACCCAAATCTTGAAAACCTACGACAGTGGCCCCCTGCGCAAGCGCGTGGGCGACGACAAGATGATCTTGCCACAATTGCTGGCAAGCATCGAAATGCACAAAGACAGCAAAGACCATCAAGAATTCGCCAAACAGCTCCGCGAATTGAACGTGATTTATGACCAGATCAAGATCAAACACGTGGACGCAGCATCGACGCAAGACGACGCCAAAAAGGTCGTGCAGCTCAATGCCAAGACCAAGGTGCGCTACACCAAGGAAACCCTCGCACAAATCACCGACAAGATCGCCGCCATTCGCAATATGTATATCCAATGATCGCCCCTATGAAAAGGACTACATCCACCCCCATACGCCTAAAACGCGCTGCATTTACCCTCGCATTTACCCTGCTACTGCCCTTGTGCCTTACGCTCACATTGCGTGCACAATGCGAGAAGGTCGCCGATCGCTGCGAGGGAGAATTACTCGACTACCTGAGCGATGGCCAATATTACCGCGCCCAGGTCAATGGAACTAGCGAAGCCACGATCAAAATCACGCTGCACGAGGGCTTTCGCTACCGCATCGTGACTTGCAACGACCGCCCTGGCGCCAAGGTGCGCTACCGTGTCATGGATGGCCGCAAAAACATGGTCTTTGAGACCATGGGTGCTGTCGATGGCGATGCCTGGGACTTTGAACTCAAAGCCACCGACAATTTTGTGATCAAGGCATCCATCCCCAACAATGTTGGCATCGGTTGCGTCGTCTTTGAGGTCGGTTATGATGAAGAAATGCTCACCGACGATGACGACTTTGAGGAGGAAGATGATCCATTCTTTGACGATGAACTGGAGTATGACTTGGATGATGATGAGCATCAGTAATCGTGAAATAATTAACAATGGACAATTGACAATGGATAATTAGGACTTCATCGCTAATTGTCCATTATCAATGGCCCATCATTAATTGCCGATCATTAATTGCCCATTTTCAATTGTCAATTATCAATTAATTATGAGCGAAAAAGTCCTTCATATCCTCATGCGCTTGTTTGCGAAGCTCGCGCTCCTCGATGGAATCACGCAGGAGGAAGTGGATGTCGTGCGCGACTTTCTGGAGGGACATTTGAGTGGGGCAGATATCCCTGCGCAGATGGAGCTTTTTGAGGCGTATGCACATGACGGGCAGACGATCGACGTGCAAGCCTATTGCGCAGAGATGGCGAGCGAACTGAGCCAACGGCAGCAATACATTGTGTTGTTACATTTGCTGGAACTCATTTATGCTGACCATGTTGTAAGCGCGGGAGAGCAGGCATTTTGGAAGCAAGTCGAGGCTGGATTCAAGCTTGATGCGGCAGATGTTGCCGCCTTGGTCGATTTCGTCGGTGCACATTCCGAAAAGGAATTGCCACATGCAGCGTTGCTGTGCAGCGACGCGCCACAGGATTTATTGCGGGGTTCGCGCTTTTTGCAAGCGCCTGTACATGGCAGCTTGGCTGTTTTGAACCTGGGGGATGGTGCATTCTTCTTGCTTAAATATTTTGGGCATGAGTACCTGCAGCTCAACCATCAATATATTTCTCCCAACCGTAATTATGTGCTCGGTCATGGCAGCGTGATCAGCTTGCCACATGGCAATAGTTTATACTTCAGCGATATTGCGCGGCAATACATGGTGCTGGAACCCGCGCAGCGGGTGATTTTCAAGGTTGAGCAACTCGAATATACCTTCAAAAACGGCCGCAAGGGTTTGCATGGCATCGACCTGCGGGAGGAATCGGGCAGACTTGTAGCCATCATGGGCGCGAGCGGATCGGGCAAGTCGACCTTGCTCAATGTCCTCAATGGCAACTACCGCCCGAGCAGCGGACAGGTACTCATCAATGGCGCCAATCTGCACGATCGGCTTGATGACTTCAAAGGGCTCATCGGCTATGTGCCGCAAGACGACTTGCTCATAGATGAGCTCACGGTCTACCAAAACCTGTTTTTCAACGCCAAGCTCTGCTACAAAGACAAGGATCAAGCAGCGCTCGACGCCTTGGTCACAAAAGTGCTAGCCGATCTGGGATTGAGCGAAACCCGCGACCTCAAGGTCGGCAATCCGCTGGAAAAGACGATTTCTGGCGGGCAGCGCAAGCGCCTCAATATCGGTCTAGAGCTCTTGCGGGCACCGGCCATCATCTTTTTTGATGAGCCGACATCGGGACTGAGCAGCCGCGACTCTGAAAATATTATGGATTTGCTCAAGGAGCTGACCTTCATGGGCAAATTGGTGTTTGTGGTGATCCACCAACCCTCCTCAGAGATTTTCAAAATGTTTGACAGCCTGCTTGTGCTTGACACGGGAGGTTACCCGATCTATCGCGGCAATCCGGTCGAGGCCGTCATCTATTTCAAGAAGACGAGCGAGCAGATCAACCATGGTCAGCCCGCCTGCCCCGAGTGCGGCAACATCAACCCCGAACAGATTTTCAACATCATCGAGACCCGGGTCACCGATGAATTGGGCAATCCCACGACCAAACGCAAGATCACACCTGAAATGTGGCATGCGGTATTTTTGCGGGATGGCAAAATGTCGCCGATCGTGGCTCCGCCTTCGCCTCCGGGCGCGACCTCTGGGCATTCTGCACCTGAGGGCCTGAAGACGCCTGGGTGGATGCGCCAATTTGGTGTCTTTTTGCGGCGAGACCTACTCGCCAAAATCGGCAACAAACAATACCTGGCCATCAACGTTTTGCAAGCTCCTGTTTTGGCGCTGATCCTTGCGGTTTTGGTGCGGCATGCCAGCACCGACAGCTATCTCTTTGGGAAAAATGACAATGTCCCCGCATTCTTTTTCATGAGCATCATCGTGGCCTTGTTCACAGGCATGACGATGAGCGCAGAGGAGATTTTCAGGGATCGCAAGATCCTGAAACGAGAGAACTTCCTAAATCTGAGCCGCTCGGGATACTTGCTTTCCAAAGTGGGCGTTCTCTTCGGATTTTCTGCGGTGCAGATGCTGAGTTATGTTGCCGTGAGTGCAATGGTCTTGGCGATTCCAGGATTGTATGGCGCGTATTGGGTGCTCATTTTCTCGCTGTCTTGTTTCGCGATCATGCTGGGCCTCAACATTTCATCCGCCTTCAACTCAGCGGTTACGATTTATATTTCGATTCCCCTATTGCTCATACCGCAATTGATATTGAGTGGCACAGTGGTCAAGTTTGACCAGCTCAACCCCAGTTTCAGCTCGCGAAAGGTGGTGCCCATTGCAGCCGATCTCATGGCCTCGCGTTGGGCTTATGAAGGCCTGATGGTCAAGTTTTTTGTCGACAATGCCTACGAACGTGACTTTTATGCCGTCGAACAAAAGGCGAGCGAGGCGACCTACCGCAAAGATTATTGGTTGCCCAAGATGGCGGATGTCACGGCCTATTGTGTGCGTCATCAATCCGATGCCACGAATGAAGGTAAAGATCAATACAAGGAGCACCTGACCACTTTGCAACACGAGGTCGCAGGCCAACTCGTGCGCACGCCCAAGATTGTGTTTGCCTGCAAAGACAGCTTGGAAAGCGGATTTTTCAGTTCTCGGATCGCATTGTGTTTGAATGATTATTATGGCTTGCTGCAAAAGCACTATGTAAGTTTGGCCAGCGTAGCGCGGGAAAAGCATGACGGGATTGATCAACAATTCGCGCAAAAACTTGGTGGTCAGGAACCCTATACACAGTTTCGGCAGCAGCAGCAAAACGAGGCAATCGACAAGCTCGTGCGCAATGCCGACGCGGGCACGCGCCTGCAAATGCTTCACGGAGAGCTCATCCGCAGTTACGAACCCATTTACAATTTGCCTGAGAATGGAAGCTTCCCAAGCTATCGCACGCACTTTTACGCTGCGAACAAGTGGTTTTTGGGCATGCGAATCGATACATTCACCTTCAATGTCGCCGTGATTTGGCTGATGACGCTTTTCCTTTATGCGTGCCTACATTATGAGGCTTTTAGGCGGATGCTGACTTGGTTGGAAGGTCTGCGCACGAAGTGGAAGTGAGTGAAGTCATAGCAACACGATCTCTGCTAACGGCGTCTATCCCGTTGCAACGCAAACGGGACGCCCTTTGCGGTTATATTTCACAACAGAATCCCCCAGAAAAAACTGCAAAGATTGCCGAGACCGCAAAGTCATAGCAACGGTCTCAAACCAATCACTCCACCACGACGCGCAAGTTCGTAACCCGCCCTTGCATTCGCAGCTGCACAAAATAAACCCCTGCGGCCCAGCCTTCGGTGCTCACGTAACACAGGTCCACTTGCGGGAGCGCATCGGCGCGCACGATGCGGCCGCTTGCGTCTAGGATGCGCATGCTCACATTCGACGCATCCGCAGGAAGTTGCAGCCTGAAGCTGCTGCCTGCTGCCACGGGATTGGGGCTGATTTGTACTTGGGGAAGGATATCGTCTGCGCGACGCTCGATGATATTGGAATAGCTGCGCTGCCCGTTGGCAGTGCGTGCGGCGATTTGGTATTCCCCTGCATCCAAGCCCTCTGCATTGCGCCATTGCAAGTTGTGGCCATCGACCTCAGCCAAGGCCTGCCAGTTTCCATCCTGCAAATGCAGCACTTCAAATTGCGTCGCCAGCTCAGGAAAGCCCCAAGTCCAGCGCAATTGCGGCTGCCTGTCACTTTCATCCACCGACAAGACAAATTCATCAGCAGCAAGGGTCGCGCTCGGCTGGATATAGATGTTAAAATCCTCAATGTCACCAACAGAAAGTGTCGCGCAAGGCCCAGTCGCTGGCCCAGGAAATGCCTTCACGTACACGCGCAGGCGCGTCTGCCCCAAAACTGCCGTGCTCGGCACGGTAAAAGTCGCCGTCTTGACGCCTCCAAACGTCGGATACCAACTGCCGCCGGGCGCGATGATCGCTTCTGAGGCATCAAAGAAGTCGCCGTCTTGGTTCCAATCCGCCCAGATTGCCGGAGCCACGCTGCCACTGAAGGTGATGCGGATGCTGTAAGTGCTGTCGATGCGCAATATCGTGCTGTCGGGCGCCATCACATAACCCTCGGTGATGCCCGAAGTGCGGTTGATCGTCTTCAACTTCACATTGGTGGCCCCCACTGCGCTCAGTGGCCCGAGCACGGGCACGCACCAAAAGGCGGAGGTGCCGTCTTGGTTGATCGTGAGCGTGTGCGTGCGGCTGCCCCGCGTGAGTACGAGCGTGCCGGTGCGCGCACTTGCACCAGGGTTGCTAGCGACTGTGATGTTGAAGCTGCCGTTGCCGATGCCTGCACCACCCGCATAGCTGATCCATGTGTCTGCAAAAGTCACCACCCAATTGCTGTCGCAATTGACGGCGATGGTGTGGGCGCCGCCGCCTGCCCCCTCGGCGATCGGATTCGGCGAAGCGCCGAGGCGGGGCGAAATGCCCGCCTGCTTGATCCAGACGGTGTCGCGGCGACTGCCGCGCGCCACGGCCACATAACCATAACGCTTGGTCCACCCGGGATTTGCGGGCACTGTGACCGTGTTTCTGAGGAAGGCTTGCACGCCGCTGGTCGTGGTCACCGTGATCCACGGTGCAGAGGCGGCCGCCGTCCAGTTGCTGTCGCTCGCGATTTCAAACGTGCTGAAGCTGCCACTTTCTCCATAAATGAGCGAATCGCCCTCGACCTCAAACGGGCCGGCGGGCTTCATGCCCACGATGCAACCTACCGTGGAAAAGGTCAAACTGCCGGGGTTGAGCGCGTTTTGCGCATAATAGCCATTGTAGGTGCCGCCCCAGCCCCAGTTCATGTGGTAGAGGTCTGGGCTGGTCTGGTAACCGTCGCAGACCCAAATGTGGGCGCTGCCATTGTAGGGCACGATGCGGCCAGCGTTGAGCTCCGTGCGCAAAATCACGTCCCACTGGGCGTCGGTATTCAGGATTTTGCTGCGGCCTTGGGTGCTGAGGCTGTAGCGGAAATATTGTTTCATCGCATCGTTGAGCGCCGAGAAAAAGCAGGTGCTCTCGGTGGTGCCATAGTTCATGTCGAGCGCCACGCCGCATTGGTGCATGAGCTGCGCGACATTGGGATTGGCCGAGGTGACGTTGCTCGGCATTGCTCCCCAATTATAGGTCGTCGCGCCATAGTTGGCGGATTGTATTGCGTAAGAAGGAGGCGTATAACTGTGGCTGCCATAGCCTGTGGCGGGCCAAGCATAATATTTCATCGATTGTGCCATGGCTGTAGCGCCACAACCTGTCCAGACACGGCTGCAGCTGCCGCCAGCGTCCAATGGGCAGTTGCCGTTGTAGTAGCAGCCTTGATTCCAAGTGGTGCTGAGCAATGGCGCGACGATTATCGGCGGAGCAAACGGTTCGGGTACGAGTTTATGGTACGGGGTGGTGCTTGGGGCTTGGGCGGATAGGGTGAAACTGGAATTGGTCCAGCGGGCCCATTCTTGGGTGATTGTTGGAGTCGCCGGGATTTGGTTGCGGGTGATGTGCTGGATTTGGCGGGACCATTCTTCGATATTCCAATCCAAAGCTGGCACGTGAATTTGGGGATCGTAGCTGCCTTGGTAGCAAACGCCCAAAACGGGACGGGCGCGGTCATCCGCGCTCAGGAGCACAAATCCGCCTTGCTGGAAATTGATGGCATAAATGACCGGGAGCTGCTGCCATTTTTGGAGATGGATGGAGGCGACATCGGCAAATCCCGGAGCTTCCGGATGGTGGGAAAGGAATACGTGTCGCGCAACCTCCGCAGCGCGTGAGCGTGTCACAAAAGCAGCAAAAGCTGCACTGCACCCGAGCAAGGCAAAGCAAACAAATACGATGTACCGACGCATGTTTCTGCGATTGAGGAGGAAAGATCGTGAAAAAACGTGGCAAGCGCAAATGGTGGGTGGGCTAGATTTTAGGGGAATCGCCACGGCGCACACGGTCGCATGAAAACAATTTGCGGCCCGCGGCCTCGGTCCGCCAAGGCCTTTTCATTACCCATAAATAATCTTTGTGGATAAGTGAATATTTGATGCTGGTTTTTGCTGTATTTGCCTGATGTGTTCATGGATACAAGAAGAGTTCCAGGCCCTTTCACTAGGTGACAAGCGTCTGGACAA
>JANPHP010000214.1:0-21524 GCA_031424495.1 Bacteroidota bacterium
CTTCCAGTTCATAATAACTGTCGCCGCCATCGATCAGGATCTCTAGGTCGCTTTCCAGAAAGATGATGGCGTCACGTTCCGTCTGCACGGCGGTGACAAACGGCTCCTCTGCCCAAAACGCAATATACAGGTGTTCAGCGTCCCAGAGGGCTGCTGCTTGGGTATTGTAAAGTCCGGGAGCGCCCGTGACCATGTCAACAAAGCGCGGCGACCACTGCGCTGATTTCCAGATGTCTTTGTGAATGTCGCCGTCGATGGGGATGGGCGTGTCGATGCGCTTGCAAGCATATTGCGCAGCTGCGGATGGATCGCCGAGGTGGAGGTCGTTGGTACTCATCGTTGGGTATAATGTATTTCACTGAGTGCACGCAATATGCCTGCACTTTGTTCGGGCGTAATGTCGCGCTGTGGCTCGGCGAGCATCTCGTAGCCGACCATAAATTTCTTCACGGTCGCCGAGCGCAAGAGCGGCGGATAAAAATGCATGTGCAGTGTCCATTCAGGATGCGGCAAGCCATCGGTTGGCGCCTGATGAATGCCCGCAGAATAGGGAAAGCTGCAACCAAACAAATTGTCGTAACGACAGGTAATGCGGCGAATCGCGTCGGCAAAGGCGGTACGCTCCTCGGCTGTAAGCTGCAAGAGATCAGTCACATTGCGCTTGGGGAGAATGAGCGTTTCATAAGGCCACGCTGCCCAAAATGGGACTACGACTGCAAAATGCTCATTCTCCAAAACCACCCTTTCTTGCTTGCGCAACTCGGCGGCGAGGTAGTTTTGCAGCAGGGGAATGTCGTGCTGCTGAGAATAGCTTTTTTGTTGCGCTTGCTCGCGCGCCACGAGCTCAGGGACATGTGCTTGCGCCCAGACCTGCCCGTGCGGGTGTGGATTGCTGCAGCCCATTGCCAATCCCTTGTTTTCAAATATTTGGACGTGATTGATCGCCGGATTGCTCCCCAGATTGGCATACAATTCACACCAGGCGTCCACGATCTTACGGATGGTGGGCACCTCCATTTGCGCCAAAGTGAGGTCATGCCGGGGCGAAAAACAAATCACCCGACAGATGCCCGCTTCATTTTCGCGCACAAATAGTTCGTCATCAGCAGCCGCTTCGGGCGAGTCGGGAAGCAATGCGCTGAAATCATTGTCAAAAAAGAAGACATCTGCATATTGCGGATTCACGTGGCCAGATGCGCGTGCATTGCCGGGGCAGAGGTAACAATTGGGATCATGGGCGAGCGTTTGCTCGGTCGCCAGCGTTTCTTGCTGCCCTTGCCAAGGCCGCAGCGACCGCTGCGGCGACACCAAGATCCATTCGCCCGAGAGCAAATTTTTGCGGCGATGCGGATGCATGTCTTGGGGAATATTCATCGTGTGACCAGCCCTCCATTGCCGATGTTTACAGGGTAAAACAGTGGCTGAATGCCAAAGGCAGCCGCATAATGCTCCGTTACCAATTGCTCAAATTCAGCGACGGCGGCGCCGCGGATCAGATTCAAAGTACATCCGCCAAAGCCGCCGCCCATGAGCCTTGCGCCCGCAATATCGGCTTGCGCCTCGGCCAAGTCGACCAAAAAGTCCAGCTCGGCGCAGCTCACTTCGTAATCGTGCTGCAAGCCGCGGTGCGTCGCCAGCATGGCCGCGCCCACCTGCGCAAGATCGCCCGCGCGCAGTGCACGCTCGACTTGCGTCACACGTGCATTTTCCGCTATCACATATTTGCAACGCCGCATTACCGTCGCCGAAACCTGCCCTTCGATGGCTTTGAGCATTTCCAGATTGGCATCGCGCAGGCTCATACAAAACGGATATTGCGTAGCAAGCGCCGCAACGCCCTCGGCGCATTCCTCGCGACGGCGATTGTAGGCCGAGTCGGCAAGCGAATGTTTTACGCGGCTGTCGCAGAGCAACAATTGGTATTCGCCCAGATCGGCAGGCACATATTCATAAGTCAGGTCGCGGCAATCGAGTTTCAGGAAATGGCCCTCCCGCCCCAAAAGCGATGCATATTGATCCATCAATCCACAATTTACGCCCGCAAACTCCCGCTCGGCATATTGCGCAATTTTGGCGATGGTGGCACGCTCCAATCCCAAGCCGTACAATTCATTCAAAGCCAATCCCCAGCCCGTGCAAAGCGCCGAGGAGGAGGAGAGCCCTGCCCCAAGAGGGATATTGCCGCCAAAAACAGCTTGAAAACAGCGCTGTCCTGAGGCGATCAAACCCAAGCCATGCAACATGCCCCACACATATTTGGCCCAAGATTGCTGCGGCTGCCACGCACTGTCATTCAGATCGATGCGCATGGTTTCCCCGAGATCACAGGCCACAATGCTGCAACTATTTGATGCTGCAAAACCGATAGCAATGGTTATGTGCTTGTCGATCGCAGCAGGAAAGACAAAGCCCAAGTTGTAATCGGTGTGCTCACCGATCAAGTTGATGCGGCCCGGTGCCTGCACCACGACCGCGGGCAGCTCCCCAAACTGCGCTAGAAACTCATCTCTCATCATCCAGCGGAAGATAGCAGGTTTTGCTCGCATGGAAAACCATTGCCCAAAATTCCGTAGCTTGGCTATATCTGAGAATGAATGATGCCATCAACATAAGATCACGCCGATGAGAGCCATGTTGAAAAAGCGCCAAGTAGTGCTGCTCGTGATGATGGTGTTGCTGTCTGCGGCCTTCGCCTTTGCACAAGCCGAGCACCGCAAGATTTACCATGTATTCAAGCCCAGTCAATTGCCCAATGATCCTGCTTGGGAGCTGCTTGTGCTGTGGGACGATTCGCTCTACTATTGGGAATGCAACCTGCCCAATTTGGATTTTTCGGAGACTCGCGTCTCAGCAGGCACTTGGCGGATGTCGGGCAAGCAACTGATTTTGAGCTCTTATCTTTACGACAGCTTGGCTGCAGCAAAGTGTCTCTCGCTCGTGACTGGTCCCTCACTGCTCTACAATCCCGATGGCCATTTCGGTGATTGGCACTATTGGATGAAGGCCAATTCGCAAATGGTGGCGCAGGCTCAGGTCTTCCAAGAAGGCGAGCGGTTTCATTCCCTTGCGCCGTCACAATGGACGATCAGGGGCAGGAAGCTCATTCGCCTGCATCTTGAATATGGCTACAAAATCGTCTTGAAGCCGCTCAGGCATGAAAAGAATATCCCGAAGGAGCTTTTTCGACCTGAGGTAGGGCAGTGAAACTTATTTGCAGACATGCACCAAGCTGCCGTCTGCCAAGGTATCCGTGCGGCAAAATGAGTATTGATCATTCACCTGCAAATAGGTGATCTTGTCTGCAGCGCGCTTCAGGTTGTAGATGTTTTTGAGTTCCAGGGTGTCGCCTTTTTCATCGATGACCTTGGTTTCGTAGCGATAGTGCACCGCCGTGCCGATGGGCGCGTGGTAATACACGATCCAAGCCGCCTGCTCGCTCATGCCGACGCAGCCATTCGAGTAGGCTTTGCCGAGGGTGTGGGGATTGGTGGTGGGATGCATGAGGGCGCCGGGCCTCACACCGTTGATGCTGGGATCGATAAAGGGGATGCGCGGCAGTTGGGTGAGCTTGCCGTCGTCGCGGTGGGTTGCGAAATATTTTTTGCCATCGACAGGGTTCATGTACACGGGATTGCGCTCGATCCGTTCGACCTGCCCCTCGCCCACGGGTGTGCGCAGGCTCGCCTTACGACCAGCCATGGACAGAAATTTTTGTTCGTCGCGGCCTACCCGCACAGGAAATGTATGCTTGACCACGCCGCGCTCGATGATCCTGAGTTTGAATTCGGGGATGTTCACGTCGATGACCGTCTGGGCGAAGAGGTCTTGCAACATGGCCGCCGTGGAGTCATTGGGCAGCCACAGGGTGTCGCCCTTGCGGAGCATGATTTCTTCTTTTTGGTCGGCGATGAATTGGCCGAGGGGCATGCGCAGGTCATAGTCGTAACTCGCCAGGGTGTCGATGATCCAAGGATTGTTGCGCACGAGCAGGTGCTCGGTGAGCGTATAGGGCACCAATGAGTCGTAGCCCAGCACGAGGCTGTCCATGAACGAAAAGTAATTTTTCATCTGTATGTCGCGCGGCACGACGACGCCGAGCAGCGGCACGCCGATGCGGCTGGAGTCAAAGGCGACCACGGGCGCCTCGACGGAGTCCACGGAGCCTGTTTGGGTGGTTTGTGCCGTCTTTTTACAGCTCAGGGCGAGCAGGCCGCAGAGCATGATCGACAAGGAAATGGACGAAAGGGAGGGATGGATCCTCATAAGTTGCTTTTGATTTTAATACCTCCTTCGCAATGCGGCATGGGCCGACTGACAAAAAAGGTACAACGTGGATGCGCAAAACGCTGGTGAAAGCATGCAGCGTGCAAGCTCCTTATCTACTAAGCGCATCTGAATGAGGAATGTTAGGTCTAACTGTGATAGATGTAATTAATCGCAAAACGGGCTACGATCATCCCCTCAGCCCGGTCAGCAATTCCATCGTATCCACGCCGTCTGCGTAGTCATCAAGGGCGGGATGCTGGGCTTGCCCAAAGGCAAGGCCCCCTTTGCCGACGATGCATTGCAGGTCGGGACGCACGCTGTCGAGTAAGGCTTTCAGTTCTGTTTCGTCGGCATATTCCACGATGTTGAGGATGCCGATCTTGCTGGGCTGCAAAGACTTGCTTTTTTCCAGTACGATTGCCTCGCAAGGATGCTCGGCTTGCCCGACTACCGTTTGAGTCGCCTGCGCGTAGCGCAGTACGTCGTGCCAACATGCCGCAAAGGCACTTGCATTGAAGCAGTCCAGGTGCTCGATGAACACCGCCAAATCATAATCCGCAGGCACCAAAACACTGGAAACGCTGCGACAACCCATGCCGTGGTAGCGCAGGATGTCATCTGCCAATTGCGCAAGTTCATCGCTAGTCGTTGTGTCATCGACAACTGCCACGGAAAAACGATTCTGACGAATGAGTTTAGGCGTCGCCGCATAAGCGCCTTCGATGTGGCGTGCGGTGACATTGCTGCCAGTGGCGATCAGAAAATCAATGTCCTGAGGCAGAATGGCATCCACGAGCGAAATGCAAGACTGCAACTCAGCTGGGGAATGCATCACCAAGTGTTGCAGCAACACGCGGTCTTTGTGGCTGGGCTTCACGACTGCGTGATGCCCGCTCAGCAAGACCATGAGCAAGTCGTGCAGGCCCACAAACGGCAGGTTTCCAGCCAAAATCAGGCCGATGCGTTGCGGATTCGCCGAGTTGCGGTAACGAGCCCGCATATCGGCAAGCGCATTGCCCTCAAACCAAGGCAGCATAGCACGGATGGCCGACTGGACCATGTAGGGGGTAAACCATTCATTTTCAGCCAAGGCCCGCTGCGCGAGGTCGCTGTCTGCGGCCATGTCCTTCAAGATCGGCCCCCAAGCCTTGAGCAGTGTTGCATCCATGCCGCGAATTTATGGAGAATCATTTTGGGGGCGGATGTGAAATTGGATAGGGAGAGCACGCAAGTGCAAAGTAGGCTGCGTAGTGTCTTGGAGATGGCTCCTACTACGGATGGGGGCGGTTAAAAATCCTTATTTAGAATGAGTCCAAATAAAAATATTCCTTACCTTTGCGAAGCAAGGGGAAACAATCGTTTTGAATCTTGGTTTTACACGGTGACTGCATTAAATTTGCAGCCCGAAAAAGATAGGACTATGGCATTGATGATCACTGAAGAATGCATTAACTGCGGCGCCTGCGAGCCAGAGTGCCCCAATACTGCAATCTATGAGCCTGGCGTAGAATGGCGCTATGCCGATGGCACAGGCCTTTCTGGCAATATCGATTTCGGCGATGGCACCGCCGTCGCCGCAGACAAGGCCCAAAAGCCTGTCTCAGACGAAATCTATTACATTGTACCCGAGAAATGCACCGAGTGTACTGGTTTTCACGAGGAGCCACAGTGCGCCGCCGTGTGCCCAGTAGATTGCTGCGTGCCCGATCCCGACTATGCAGAGAGCAAAGACGATTTGCTCCAAAAGAAAGAATGGATGCATTTGTAAGCTACAAGTGTCATTTGATCGCATACAACCCGCCACACGGCGGGTTTTTGCGTCTTTTGGGCCGAGCGAGATCCTTTTTGCCTTTCGCTCTAGAGGTTTGAGGAATTCTATTAATCGGCGTATCTTTGGGCGTCCTGAAACCAATCCATCAGGATACAAGAATTTTTCAAAAACGATGAAATCAGCTCAATTTTCTAGGATAGGTAATTTGCTCACAGCCTGTGTAGTGGTTTTGCTTACGGGCAGCTTTGCGCTCACAGGCTGCAGCGGCGGCCCTAGCAGCGACGCAGTCTCCATCAGTGGGGAGCTCAGCAACTTCACTGCTGACTCCATGCGCTTGTATGAGGTGAGGGGTGTACAAATGAACCGCATCGCCGCCGCCAAGGTCGAACGTGATGGTAAGGTCAGCAAATTTGAATTGAATGCGAAGTTGCCCCAAACCGGATTTTATCTGATCGGCGACGACATCACGAGGTCCGTAAATGCCGTGCTCAGCAACGGTGAAGCGATCAAGATGACGGGTGATGCAGCAAATCCCAAGAGTTACAAATTGGAAGGCGGCGCGCTCAACGACGGTTATGCCAAGTTGCAAGCACGTGTGATCAATCACAATCAGCAATTGCAGGGCCTCTACCAAAACCTGCAGCTCTTTTCCCAAAGCGATCCGATGCAGATGCAGCGCATTCAAGGCGACATCTCGACGCTCAATAAGACACATTTCACCTACCTCGACTCTTTGGAGGGCAAGGGGGATTTTATGGGCAAGGTCGCCAAGATGTACAATTTCAAGCCTTATATGTGGGATGAAAGCCATGGCAAATACGGCAACGAATTGACCTATTTCAAGGATGCATTCTTTGGCAACCTTGACTTCAAAGATGCCGACATCTCTGCCATGCCGCAGCTCTACGACAAGGCACGCGCCTATTCGTCGACACTCGTCGGCTCTGGCCTCCCCACAGAAATTGCTAAGCCAGCCTTCGACGGTCTCTTAGCACAGGCAGGAGCAGGCAGCCCTGCGCATGAGAGCATTTTGCGCGGCTACATCGCCGGGTTAGAGCCCACCAAAAGCGAATTGTTCAGCGAATACGGCAACCTCTTCGTGAAGCAATACCCCAATGATCAGCAGTATGTGGCCTCAATCAATCAAGCAATTGCCTCGCGTCAAAACATGGCCGCAGGCGCCTTGGCTCCCGACTTCACTTGTGCAACGCCATCGGGTAGCAGCTTGAAATTGAGCGATCTCAGGGGCAAATATGTGATGATCGACTTTTGGGCAAGCTGGTGCAGGCCCTGCCGCGCAGAAAATCCCAACGTGGTGCTGGCTTACAGCAAGTACCACGACAAGGGATTTGAAATCTTGGGCGTGAGCCTAGACGACAACAAGGGCAAATGGGAGGCCGCCATAGCGCAAGATGGTCTTACATGGAAGCATGTAAGTGACCTGAAAGGCTGGTATGGTCCTGTATCTCAGCTCTATGGGGTGAGTTCAATTCCCGCATCCGTGCTCGTCGATACCGAAGGAAAGATCATTGCACGCGACTTGCGCGGACCGGCATTGGAAGATAAACTCAAAGAAATTTTCGGGAGCTAAGGCATCCCAACATCATGGCCAAGACCCGCATATTGATTGTCGATGACGAGGAAGACATCCTCGACCTGCTCGAGTACAACCTCGAAAAGGACAATTATAAGGTCTTGCGTGCAACGCATGGTGAGGAGGCAATCGAAATCGCCGCGCGTGAGCACCCCGACATGATCCTGCTCGACATCATGATGCCCCGCATCGATGGCGTGGAGACTTGCCGCCGTTTGCGCGCACTGCCAGGGGGCGACCTGCCCTTCATCATTTTCCTCACCGCGCGGGCAGAGGAATACTCTGAAATCGCTGGTCTGGAAGCTGGGGCAGATGATTACCTCACCAAGCCGATCAAGCCGCGGTTGCTGCTCACCCGCTTGCAAACGATACAGCGACGCGGTCGCGGCGGCAATCAGCCTGCAGTCGTTACTGAAAATTCGCTCAAAATCGGCGATCTGGAAATCAACAAGGATGAATACATCGTCTACCGCAAAGGCAAGCCGATGAATCTCCCCAAAAAAGAATTTGAGTTGCTGCTTTTCATGGCATCGCAACCGGGCAAGGTCTTCAGCAGGGATGTCTTGCTAGAACATGTATGGGGTGTCGACGTGCAGGTCGTAGACCGCACGATCGATGTACATGTGCGCAAACTGCGCGAGAAGATCGGTAAGAAATGGATCAAAACGGTGCAAGGAGTTGGGTACAAATTTTCCTACAAAGTCTGAGCCTGTCGTTTTTGAACAGCGCTACCCCTCCGCCATCATGGTGGGGCTCTATACCGCGCTCGCAATCACGGGTCTCTATACCCTCGTGCGGCTGCTGGGCGGTGGTTTGAGTGGGTATGTGGTCATCGAAGTGATCGCGATGTTTGCGGCGAGCATGCTGTCCATTGTTGCCGTCTTACAGTTTTTCTTATACCGTCGTCTCAAAGAATTGTCGGCCGAGCGGAGCAAGGAGATCGAGGCCGAAATACAGCGTCTCAAAGACATGGAGGCCTATCGCCGCGAGTTTTTGGGGGATGTGAGCCATGAGTTGAAGACGCCGATCTTTGCGATCCAGGGATTCATCGAGACCCTGCTCGACGGTGCGCTGGAGGATCAAAAGGTGAACCGCAAATTTTTGCAGAAGGCTAGCAAGCATGCCGAGCGCCTCTCCAATTTGGTTTCTGATATCTTGGTAATCAGCCACATCGAGTCGGGGCAGCTCTCGATGAATTTTGAGAAGTTTTGCATTTATGACCTGATCGCAGAGCTGGTCGACAGCCTGTCCTATAAATTCACCCGCAAAGGCCGCGACATCCATTATGTGATCCAAGCCCGTGGGCTGGAGCGCGCCATGGTATTTGCCGACAAGCAGCGGGTCGAGCAAGTCTTGCGCAACCTCATCGACAATGCCGTGAAGTATGGCGACATGAAGGGCATCATCACGCTCGTGTTGGAGTCGCATCCAGAGGGCAAGGTTTTGGTAAAGGTGATCGACGATGGCCCGGGAATCGAGGCGCAGCACCAAGCGCGCCTCTTTGAGCGGTTTTACCGCGTGGACAAGAGCCGGTCGCGCAACCGCGGCGGCACAGGCTTGGGATTGGCCATTTGCAAGCACTTCATCGAGGCACACAAAGAGAAGATCTGGGTGGAATCCACGCCAGGCAAGGGCGCCATTTTCCAGTTTACCTTGAGCAAGGCACAATGATCATCGGCGAGGAAGACAGCACATTGCGCATCGCCAACGAGGCGATTCCCATGGCCATCCTACGAGGGCGGCCCAATCGCGTGCGCTTGTCTTTTGGCGATGACAACCGCTTGCATATTGAGACGAGCGACGGTCGCCTCGGTGATTTTGACCGCCAATTCCTGGTCAGCAAGACCCAATGGATCTTGCGTGGCTACCGTGTGCGCCTCAAGAATTTGGACCGCAAGCGTGCATTACTCGACGACATCGAGCGCGCTGCCCCGCTATTTGGCAAGGCCCACCCTGTAAATTGGCATCCGTCCCCACGCACATTCTTCAAATTTGACCGCATCGGCCCATTTGAAGTGCATGCCCCTGAAAAATACCTCACCAAGCACCGCCGCAAAGTGCTCTACTTCGCAATCCGCAAATTTGCGGAGATGTACTTGGCGAGCCGTGTCGAGCATTGGGCGCAGGTGACGGGACTGAGCTTCAATCACCTGCGTGTTAAAGACCTCAAGAGCAAATGGGGCAGTTGCAGCAGCCTGCGCAACATCAACTTGAACTGGCAGCTGATACTGCTGAGCGAACACTTGATCGATTACGTGATCGTGCATGAGCTCATGCACCTACGCGAGATGAATCACAGTCCCCGCTTCTGGAACTGGGTGGGCAAATATTTTCCTGAATACAAACGTGCAAAGGCACAATTGAAAGAAGAGCAATGGATGGTTGGGATTTTGAACTAAAGCCGTTTGAGAAAAAACGCGAGTTTGTGCGTTTCCAAGACATCATCCTCGTCGAGGATGAGCATGTGATCGCTGTGAACAAGCCGCATGGCATCAGCAGCTTGAGCGACCGCGAGTCAGAGATCAACATGTTGCAACTCGGCCGCACCTATTGCCCTGGTCTGCAACTGTGCCACCGTCTGGACAAGGAAACAACGGGAGCGCTGCTTTTTGCAAAGAACCCGGAAGTTTACCGCGAGATCGCCATGAAGTTTGAAGCGCGTGAAGTGCTCAAGCACTACCTGGCCTTGGTCATGGGCAACCGTGACTTCCAAGAGGAGCTGATCGATCTGCCGCTCGGGCAGAGCGGCAAGGGCAAGTCGCGTGTGGACTACAAAACGGGCAAGGAGAGCGCCACGGTGGTCACCACCGCTGAGAAATTCAGGGATTACACCCTAGTGGATTGTTTCCCGCTCACGGGGCGCATGCACCAAATACGTGTCCACTTGTCCTCCTTAGGTTGCCCGCTCGCGGGCGACGAGACCTATGGCGGCAAGAACATCTTGCTGAGCGACCTCAAGCGCAAGTGGAAATACAACCGTAAGGAGCAGGAGCCGACGGTAAACGACGGCATCATGCTGCATGCAAGGGGGCTGAGCTTCACCCTGTATGAAAGGGAGTACACGATCGTCGCGCCGATGCCCAAGAAGTTTGAGGCCGCGCTGAAGATCTTGCGCAGATACGGATCTTGAACGAGCTGCGCTCTTAGGGTTCGGGTACGAGTTTACGGTACGGGATTACTGTTAGGGGACGGGTTTACTGTACGAGTTTACGGTTCGGGGACGGGTTTTTGGTGTGAATTGGTGAATATGGGCCTACATTTTCCTGATTCTGGGTGAGCCATGCATCAGAAAATTCATTTGAGCAATGAAGCATAGAATAGCCATAAGCCGAGAAAGAATGGTCTTTTTATTTGCCTATATGCGGCACTTGGAATTGTCACTTGATCGATCCAGATGGGAGGGCCTCCCAGCATTGAGAACCTATTTGCGCGCCAATCTGACGCCGGAGCGCGTACTCACTTGTCCTCTCTTTCGATTCCCGGAGGCCGTCTCAGCAAGCCCCTCGATTTGTGAATCACCCGTTGCGCCCTATACAATACTGCGGAAGATTTATTTACGGTTGCTATCTACAATTGGCATTTATTACCTTGAATCCAAGGAAGTTTTGCAATGCGCCTGCCTCTTGCAGAAAATGCAGGAGGTCCTGGCGCAGACCGATATTGACTACGGTCGCAACCATGAAATGCTAAGAGTAAACATCGCAACAATGGCCTATGATCGGCTAAAAGATCACAGTCGGAAAAGAGATTTGAAGAAAGCGAATTATATCGAGCAATACTGGCACGCGGAATGGATAGAACATACTTCACTTGAAGAGTATTGGAATTCGCAGCATAAAGATTACCGCTGAATGAACCGCAGCGCAATGGGTATATTTTATTTGGCAAATAATTGTTGATGTAGTTTTTGCTTGGGTGCTGTGGTGCTAGGATCACACTTCCGATTTTTTGCGGAGGCTCCATATTCCTGCGCCGAGGGCTGGGAGTGGGGAGGTTCTGGAATCAACGAGGTAAGATTTTGAGAGAAGCTGGCTCGTTAGCTTGAAGAGCTTCGCTAGCACCCAGGATCATGTGGAAGTTCGGTGGCCGACTACAGCCGTCGAGAATGGAGGTAAGGATTTTTGAGGATTGTGAAAAAAAAGGATGCCAATTGAACCCTATCCCCAAAATATCGTGTGGCATTGTATGAATTCATGCATCAATTGTGTTGGAATTTGAGCTTTCCTCCCAAGAATTAAAATTTCAATCCCGGGGCTTGAAATTTGATGATGAAAGAAAATTTGCATTTTGAATCTGTATTTTCTAGCTTGTGAGTGTAATTAATCAACGGAAATTGTTGGCCCTTGCGCCTATCGTCATCGGGACTAGCAGAAAGTCCCGGCAGCGGCGGTATTCGACCTACCGCTAGAATCACTTAATAGTTTTGGAATAAAAAGTACATTTTAATCGTTTTCGGGTATGAAAATTAGAAAACTAGCGCATTTTATTGCGCTCGGATTTCTTATGCTTATTGCCTCGCTGGGCCTACAGGCTCAGCAAGCGCAAGGGCATGTGAAAATCGAGCCGATTTTGCATCAAAGCGGATGGTTTACCGTCCAGTTTTTGGATGCAAACAGTCCCTACGCACTCAAGGCCCTGATGCCGGAACAGGCAGGCAAGGCCGCTGTGATCCAGCGGCTTTACATCGATGATGTGACCCACATCGCACGCGTCGAGGTGGTGAACCATCAGCTGTCTGCGGATTCTTTCAAAGCTGCGATCGAGCAAAAGATTGTCCCGATCAAGCAGCCCAAACTCAATGCACTGAACCAACCTGTCCAAGAGTAAAATATGAAAATCAACAACTACGTGAAAGCCATCGGAATCTTGCAGATTCTCATGGCAATCGGCGTCTCGGGTATGGCCCAGTCGTCGACGACAGCGCCCAAGACCACCAACGAGGCATTGACGCGTGTGCACACGGCGCAGCCGTCTACGCCTACTTATGCGCCCACAGGCGAGCAAGTGACCGTGTTTGAGGTCGCATCGTTGCCCAAATGCAAGCTGGACTACATGCGCGCCCATCCCGAGGAATATACCTTCAGGACAGATGGCAAAGTGGAAATGAAAGCCGCCTCCAACAATGTGGCGACTTATGCGCCATCTGCTGATCGGCAATCAGCGCCAGTGGTGTATGACCCTGCATCCTTGCCGCAATCCAAACTGGACTACATGCGTGCGCATCCCAATGAATTTACGTTCAGGCAAGATGGCAAAGTGGAAATGAAGGTCGTCGGTTTGCCTGCGCCAAGCATGCAAAAGATCGCAGTGACACCTGAGTTTTTTGCGACGCTGACTCCAACCAAGAAGGACTACATCTTGGCGCATCCTGAGCAATACAATTTGACCAGGGGCTCCACGAATAAGTAACATCCAACCACAAGAAAATCTATGAAAAATTATCATACAAGAAAGAACATAGAACTCCGCACGACGGGGGTGAGGCTCTTGGCCTTCATCCTGTTTTATGCCGGAGTGATGTTTTCTGCAAGCACAGTGCGCGCAGTCAACATCCCCTCGACAGGGTCCAATGCGATTGCCTGCGGAGCAACGCAGTCGCTGTGTACGCACTTTGGCTGCGGCGGCGGCTACTCCAACAGCGTAAACGGATTTACCGTGCTCACGGGCGGTGGCACCGCTACGATCAACGTTTCTGGGTCCTACACGACCGAGAGCGGCTTTGACTTCATCCGCATCTATGCTGGCTCAGGCACGGGTGGTGCAGTGGTCTTTGGCCCCGTGTCGGGGACAGGCACCATCAACTATACCGGTGCGCCTGGACAGACGCTCACCATCCAATTCACATCGGATGGTAGCATCACTTCGACGGGACTTAGCGGTACCGTCACCTATTCTGGCTCCTGCGGCGGTCCATCGACTTTGATCCCTTTTAGCGGATCCAATGCGGTGGCTTGCGGCACGAACACAACCCTGTGTACGCATGCCGGTTGCGGAGTGACCTATTCCAACAATGCAAATGGCTTCACTGTCTTGAACGGCGGCGGTACCGCTACCATCAGCATCGTGGGTAACTATGCAACGGAAACCAACTTTGACTATATCAGAATCTACGCAGGCAGCGGCACCGGCGGTACCATTGTGTTTGGTCCAGTATCGGGCACAGGCTCAATCAATTTTGTGGGATCGCCTGGCCAGACCTATACGGTACAATTTACGTCGGATGGCAGCGTGGTGAACACTGGCCTCAACGCCAGCGTTACATATTCGGGCAGTTGTGCAGCGCCAGCGACCTTGGTGCCCTTCAGTGGCTCCAACTCCATCGCCTGCGGCGCTAGCGGACAGCTATGCTCCCATGCGGGTTGCGGCGTCACCTACGCCAACAACGCCAATGGCTACACCGTGCTCAACAGCCAAGGCGCAGCCGTGGTGAGTATCGCGGGAACTTACAGTGTCGAATCTTGCTGCGACCGCATCAATATCTACAACGGCAATGGTACAGGAGGCACCTTGCTCGCCCAGTTTGGCAGCTTGGGCAGCGGTAACTTCAGCTACACCGCCCTACCGGGGCAGACGATCACGGTACAATTCACTTCGGATGTAAGTGTCGTGAGCACAGGTTTCACCTCCACTGTGACCTATACCGGCTCCTGCGCCTTGGTCGCGCCGACGGTGACCTCATTCTCACCCACAAGCGCTTGCCCAGGATCGACCATCACGATCAATGGCACCAATTTCACGGGTGCGACCTCCGTCTCATTTGGCGGCACAGCCGCTGCATCTTTTACAGTATTGTCGGCAACGCAGATTTCGGCGGTGCTAGGTGCTGGCAGCTCTGGCAGTATCGCAGTTGCTGGACTTAGCGGCTCGGGAAGCCTTGGTGGCTTCACAGCGCTACCGACATCCTCCGCGAATGCTGGTCCTGACCGAGTGATCTGCGTGGGCCAAAGCACTACGCTTGCAGGATCCGGTACAGGCTCGACATTCTCCTGGTCCCCAACCACGGGCTTGAGCAATCCCAATATTGCCAATCCAGTCGCGACCCCAGGCAGCACGACCACCTATACCCTCACGACGACCAGCGGTGGTGGCGGCTCCTCCAACATTACCTTCAACCAGCCCTTTGTGAATCTTGTGGCGCCGACCACGGCAGCCACGGCTTGGTGTACGTTCCGCAGTCAATTGCTCAGCACATTGACTTATAGCACATTGACGGTGCGCGGCTCGGCCAACCCGACGGGGCTTACCCTGACCGACCCCGTTGCTGTTGCACAGATCGCCAATGCATTGAGAACGGGCACAACCATCTCGGTGGTGTCGCAGGGCAATACTTGGAACGTGACCACAGGCTGTCTCGCTTCGACCTCGCCCTGCGTTGGCTCGCCCGGCGTGGTACTCTCAGTGAACACATCATCCTGCAATTGCGATGGTGCGGCCTCGAACATCTATGTTGTGCGTCCAGAGATCAACAATGAGAACTGGGGCGGCATCAATACTGCCACCTGCACGGCTCCATCGCAGACGATGGAAGTGACATTTGGTGTAAGCGGTGGCGGATGCTCGGCCAGTGACCAGGTGGTCGTGACCGTGAACCCACTCCCGACAGCAAATGCAGGTGCCGACCAAGTCTCTTGCGGCAGCGCTCCTGTGACCTTGAATGGTTCGGCGACCAACTTCACCTCGGTGTCTTGGTCACCAACTACGGGCCTGAGCAATCCCAATATTTTGAATCCGGTTGTGACGACCACCACAACCACGACCTATACGCTTACGGCAAATGGCGCGGGCTGCTCCGTAACTGACCAAGTGCTGGTCACGGCAAGTCCTAGCCCGACCGCGAATGCAGGCCCAGATCTCACCATCTGCGCCGGGCAGAGCGCCACGCTCAGCGGTTCTGGAACAGGATTTGGCAGTTTGTCATGGTCTCCGAGCAACAGCTTGAGCAATGCGAGCATTTTGAACCCTGTGGCAACCCCTTCGGCGACGACCACATATACCCTCACCACTGTCGCGAATGGCGGTAGCGGTGGCAGCTCACAACTGCTCTACAGCCAGGCATTTGATTTGAATGTGACACCAGTGGCGCAAGCTGCAGCATGGTGTACCTTCAGGAGCCAATTGCTGAGCACCAACAGCTACTCCTCGCTGACCGTGCGCGGTTCGGCAAATACGGTGGGCATCACGCTCTCTGATCCGGTTGCCGTGGCAGCCATCGCGAATGCGATGCTCACTGCCAGCAACTACTCCTTCACCGATTTGGGTGGCAATACTTGGAATGTGACCGCAGGTTGCGTTTCGGGTAGCAGCCCTTGCCTCGGCTCGCCCGGTGTGGTGCTTTCGGTGAATACCGGCTCCTGCAATTGTGATCTTGGCGCCCCCAACGTGTATGTGGTGCGCCCAGAGATCAACAACAGCAACTGGGGCGGCATCTCGACACCGACTTGCACTGCACCTAGCCAAACGATGGAGGTGCTCTTCACCTTGAATGGCGGCTGCTCTGCAAGCGACCAAGTCACCGTGAATGTCGTGCCGCTGCCTGTGGTGAATGCAGGAACGGATGTATCGGTTTGCACAGGTCAGACGACCACGCTCACTGGCTCTGTTGCTGGCGCCACGAGCTTTGTCTGGAGCCCAGCAACGGGTCTGAGCAATGCCACGATCTTGAATCCTGTGGCGACGGTAGCTGCGACGACGACCTATACCCTCACGGGAACGATCGCGCCGGGCTGCTCTGCATCTGATCAAGTATTGGTCACAGCGATCCCATTGCCCAATGCCGGCTTCAGTGGCTTGGCAACCACCTATTGCACGACAGCTGGCCCAGCGACACTGACTCCAGTGACACCAGGCGGCACCTTTAGCGGCCCTGGCGTAGTCGGTAATACCTTTGTGCCTAGCACGACGGTAGGCAACTATAGTGTGACCTATACCTTGGCAGGAGCCAACAGTGGCTACACCTATAGCGCGATCCCTTACAGCCCGCAGCCTAGCGGTGGCAATCAGCTTGCGCTTGGCGACGATCAAATGTCGGCATCATTGCCCATCGGCTTCAACTTCAACTTCTATGGCAGCAGCTTTAGCCAGTTTGAGGTTTCTTCGAATGGTTTCATCACCTTCAACTTGGGTACGGGCCAAAGCGGCTGCTGTACGGGCGGCTTGTTGCCACAGGCATTTGCCCCAACCAATCTGATCGCAGCGGCATGGGAAGACCTCTATCCTCCAGGCGGTGGAACGGTAAGCTACAATACCGTCGGCACGCCGGGCAGCAGGATCTTGATCGTGAGCTGGGATGTGCCACACTACTTCGGTAGCTATGGCAACTTCAACGTCACCACGCAGATTCTCTTGTTTGAAGGATCGAATATCATTCAGATCCACACAACCCAGATGAATTCTGATGGTGGTTTCCACACCCAAGGCATCCAAGACAACAGCGGCACACAAGCCGTGACACCTCCTGGACGCAATTCAAGCAACTGGACGATCTTCAATGACGGTGTGCAATTTGCCCCAGCCAACGCTTGCGGCAATAGCTTCACGCAGACTACTGCTGTGATCCAGTGCAACTTGCCTCCTGTGGCGATCTGCCAGAATGTAACGGCATCTGCGAATGTGAATTGCCAAGGCAGCGCCACCGCCGCCCAATTCAACAACGGCAGCTCAGACCCCAACGGCGATCCGCTCACCTATTCAGTAGCGCCTGCAGGCCCTTATGCCTTGGGCACGACCAACGTTGTCTTGACCGTGAGCGATGGCACGTTGTCTTCCACATGTAATGCCAGCATTACCGTGATCGACAACACACCGCCTGCGATCGCTTGCCCTGCCAACGTGACCTTGAACAACACCCCTGGCCTCTGCTCAGGTGTGGCCAACTACGCAACGCCAGTCGGCACCGACAATTGTTCGGGTGCTGTGACGACACAGACCGCCGGTCTCGCCAGCGGCGCGACCTATCCAGTCGGCGTCACCACCAACACATTCACAGTGACAGCCGGCGGCGGCAGCAGCGCTTGTTCCTTCACCGTGACGGTGGTGGACAACCAAGCTCCTACCATCACTTGCCCTGCCAACGTGAGCGTGAACAACACGCCTGGCCTTTGCTCCGGCGTGGCTACGTATAGCACCCCAGTCGGCACCGACAACTGTGCTGGCGCTGTGACCACCCAGACGGCAGGTCTTGCATCAGGTGCGACCTACCCGGTCGGTGTCACCACCAACACCTTCAGCGTGACCGCAGTCGGTGGCAGCAGCACTTGTTCCTTCACCGTGACGGTGGTGGACAACCAAGCTCCGACCATCACTTGCCCTGCCAACGTGAGCGTGAACAACACACCTGGCCTCTGCTCTGGCGTAGCGAGCTACATCGCTCCGATCGGCACCGACAACTGTGCCGGTGCAGTGACTTCACAAACGGGTGGTTTTGCCTCTGGCGCGACCTACCCTGTCGGCGTCACCACCAACACATTCTCTGTGACCGCAGTAGGCGGCAGCAGCACTTGCTCCTTCACCGTGACGGTGGTGGACAACCAAGCTCCCGCGATCACCTGCCCAGCGAACGTGAGCGTGAACAACACCCCTGGCCTCTGCTCCGGCGTGGCTACGTATAGCACCCCAGTCGGCACCGACAACTGTGCTGGCGCTGTGACCACCCAGACGGCAGGTCTCGCATCAGGTGCGACCTACCCGATCGGTGTCACCACCAACACCTTCAGCGTGACCGCAGTCGGTGGCAGCAGCACTTGTTCCTTCACCGTGACGGTGACCGACAATCAACTGCCCGTCATCGCCTGCCCTGCCAGCCAGACGATGTGTACCTCCATCGGTGCCACGAGCGCTGTCGCTACGTTTGCAAACGCAACCGCCACCGACAACTGTCCGGGCGTCGCTGTTGCACTCACCAGCCCGCTTGCATCCGGTGCTGCCTTCCCGATCGGTGTCAACACCGTCGTTTACAGGGCTACCGATGCCAGTGGCAACACGGCAACTTGCTCCTTCACGATCACTGTGAACACCTTTTCTGGCAACAGCCAAGTGTTTGCAGAGCGCATCGGCAACGTGAGCGCGACGACCACGATCGCTGCACATGAAGCCGCCAATGGCTTCGACAACGATCCGTACACGATGACCGGCACTGCCGACATTCGCAGCACCACTGCGAGCTCAGGCTATTCGGGTGCATCCGGCCTTGCCAACGTGTTCTTCACAGGCGCAGGCAGGACTTTTGAAATTGCAGGGATCAATACCACCGGTTTCTCGACGATGGGTATGGCATTCGGCATCTTCAAAAGCACTACGGCTTCCAATGGCTCTGACTTCCTCATCGAGGTGAGCACCAACGGTACCACTTACACCGCGATCCCCCACACCTTGCTGCCTACGGGCACAGGTACGGCGATCTGGGGCACGATGTCTGCAACCGGCTTCCCGTCGGCTGCCAACTTGCGCATCCGCTTCACCAACTTGGGCGCGACACAGTACCGCATCGACGATATCATTTTGGGCGGCCTCAGCAGCACGGCCACGATTACCAACGTCGGAAACACCAGTTTCTGCAACGGCGGCAACGTGACTTTGGTGGCTACCACTGCAGTCAGCTATCTCTGGAGCAATGGCGCAACCACCCAAAACATCTTCGTGAGCACGCCAGGCAACTATAGCGTGACCGTGACATCTGCCAATGGTTGCCAAGCAGCCGCTGGTCCTGTCACCGTGACCGTGTTCCCACAACCTAGCGTGACGGCTACCTCTACCAATGTCACTTGCTTCGGCGCAGCCAACGGCACCGCAACGGCACTGGCAACGGGCGGTACCTCCCCTTACAGCTATCTCTGGACGCCTGGCGGACAGACGACAGCCGCGATCTCTGGCCTAGCTCCAGGCTCCTACACGGTGAACGTGACGGATGTCAATGGTTGTGCAGGCAGCGCGACCACGCTGTTTGGCGAAAACATGGGTACCGTCGCAGGTACGACTACCATCGCTGCACATGAGGCTGGCAATGGCTTCAACAACGTGCCGTTCACGATGAGCGGCAACGGCGACCTGCGCATCACCCAGACTTCTGCAGGTGCTTATACAACGGCTTCGGGCGGTGCAAACGTGTTCCTCACCGACCTCGGCGGCGCACACACCTTCGAGATTGCTGGTGCTAGCAGCACAGGCTTTGGTTCCTACTCCTTATCCTTCGGTATCTTCAAGAGTACAATCACTGCAAACGGTAGCGACCTGCTCGTGGAAGCCAGCGCTGACGGCTCCACTTACTATCCATTGAGCTTCCCTGCACTGCCTACCGGCAGCGGCACGGCGGTATGGAGCTACGTGACGGCCAACGGTTACGTGCCGACCGGCACCAACCTCAGTATCCGCTTCACCAACACCGGTGCCACATCCACACAGTACCGCATCGATGACGTCGCTTTTGTAGGCAACGGCGGCCAAGCCACCGTGCTCGTGACCCAGCCTACCCTGCTCGTAAACAACCTGATCCCTCAAGTGTACCAAGGCGGCTGGAACATCAGCTGCAACGGTGCGAGCGATGGTATGATCTTTGCGAATGTGAGCGGCGGTACGCCCGGCTATACCTATAGCTGGAGCAATGGCGCCACCACACAACTGGTAAGCGGCCTCACAGCAGGTACCTACAGCGTGACGGTGACCGATGCCAACGGTTGCACCAACGTGCAGACGATCACCCTGACCGAGCCACCGTTGATGGTGGATGCAGTGAGTCCAAGCCAGCGCAATTGCGGTTACAATGTGAGCTGCAACGGTGCCAATGACGGCGCGATCGACTACACAGTGACGGGTGGCACGGCCCCCTACATCTACGCTTGGAGCAATGGCGCGACGACCGAGGACCTGAGCAATCTCACAGCTGGCACATATTCTGTGACCGCTACCGATCGCAATGGCTGCTCGACAACCGAGACGATTACCTTGACACAGCCTGCGCTGCTCACCGCGAACATTGCGCTGGGCACCTATGCTTGCGGCTACAATGTGAGCTGCAACGGTGCGAGCGACGGCAATGCTGTGGTAAATGTCGCAGGTGGCTGCGGTCCATACACCTACACTTGGAGCCCATTGGGCCAGGTGGTATCGACCATCAATGGCCTGCCTGCCATCGCGATCTCTGTTACAGTGACCGACGCCAATGGCTGCCAAGCCTTTGCCTCTGGCGAATTGATGGAGCCTGCTGCACTCACGAGCAGTGGCGTGGCGGCAACTTATGCCTGCGGCTACAATGTGACTTGCAACGGAGCGAGCAATGGCAGCATCAACCTGACCGTGGGTGGTGGCGCAAGCTGCCTCGCTTACACCTACTTGTGGAGCAATGGCGCGACGACCGAGGATGTCTCGGGCTTGAGCGCTGGAACTTACACCGTGACGGTGAGCGACGCCAATGGCTGCTCTACAACCAGCACGTTCACACTGACCCAGCCTGCCTTGCTCACAAGCAGCGGCGTGGCGGCAACCTATGCCTGCGGCTACAATGTGACTTGCAACGGAGCGAGCAATGGCTCGATCGACCTGACGGTCGCCGGTGGCGCTAGCTGCCTTGCCTACACCTACCTCTGGAGCAATGGCGCAACAACTGAAGACGTGAGCGGCCTCTCGGCTGGCACTTATTCAGTGACTGCGACTGATGCCAATGGTTGCTCGACCAGCAGCACATTCACCTTGACCGAGCCTGCCTTGCTCACCAGCAGCGGCGTGGCGGCAACTTATGCCTGCGGCTACAATGTGACTTGCAACGGCGCTTCGAACGGCTCGATCGTCCTGACGGTTACTGTCGGCGCGAACTTCCTCGCCTACCCCTCTCTCTGGAGCAACGGCGCAACGACCGAAGACGTGAGCGGCCTCTCGGCTGGCACTTATTCGGTGACTGCGACC
>JANPHP010000215.1:0-36941 GCA_031424495.1 Bacteroidota bacterium
GCCCTGCTGCCCGATCAGCACAAGCTCTGACCAGAAATAGGGGTGGATGTGCTCCAGGTTTTCCGCACCGATATCGCGGCTGCTTTGCAGGAAATCGCACTTGGCCATCGATATGGCCTCGTCACGGTCCAAGCTGTCTGCGAGATGGTCATAAAAGCCTTCCATGATTTCTGCGGTTGAGTTTTCTTCGCTCACATCCCACAGGCTCATGAGCACGCTCTGGCAACCTGCGTAGGTAAATCCCCTTGCGAGATTCATCATGCCTTCTCCCTGATGGTAAGCTCCCAGCCCTGTCTCGCAAGCTTCCAAAATGGCGAGTTCGGCGGGCAGATTCATCGTGTAGAGTTCGCGCAGCAAAAGCAAGCTATCGCCTGTGCCGTCGGGGCTGAAGTAGATGCGCGAGTCTTGGAAGTTTTGCTTGTCATATTTTGCATGGGTCGCGAGGTCGATGATGTCGCGGTTGGGCGCCATCTTCAAGAATTCCGATTTGGTAGCAGCACGCTCCACAAGCACATCGACTTGTTGGAATCGGTCGCCCAGGCGTTTCACACCTTCGAGCGCGGTGGGCAGTTGATCCAGATTTTGGTGGTCGCCAAATGCTGGTGCCATTGCCAAAATGCCAGGTGTCCGCTCCAGCAGTGGCACATCGGGAGCGCTGTAAAACGTGGCGCTGTAGTGGTAGGAAATGATATAATCTTCAACCAGGTAATGCAATTGTTGAAATGTGCTATCCTTTTGGTTGGGCACGGTGGCGAGGAGGGCGTCAAAGGAGATGTAGCTCAGGAGCCCGTCGGGGATGATGGTGATGCGGCGCCGCAGCAGCGGCTGAATGGGCGCCCAGACCATGTCGGTGACCACCTTGCTGTGCTCGGCATAGGCAATTGCGGACTTTGCGCGGCTGTAATCGGTGGGTTTGTGCATGGCATCGGTGATTGCCATGAGGTGGTCGCGAAAATTTTGGTCCAGTGGGCTCGCATTCACCACGAGCGTGTCTGCATTGATCAGCAAGGTGTAGAGCGTGGAGTCGCCACAGAAATATTCGACCAAACTGCGGTCATCTTTGAGCACAGCCTGTAGCTTAGGCAATTGCACGATGTCAAAGTCGTAGACAAGGTCATAATATTTGGCATTGTCCTTAGCAACTGATTGCACAAGTGCGTCAAGCTCTTTTTGCCCATCGATGAGCTGCATTTCCAATTTTTTGACCAGCGTCGGATTGGTTTTTTCTTGTGCAATCTGCTGTCGAATGCGGTTCAACTTGGCTTGCATTTTGCGGCGTGGGGCCGCTTTATCTTCTAACACGCGGTTTTGCACGATGGCCTCCATGAGCATCATCGCTTTGCTTTGCTCGACGATGTTGAATACTGTGAGCAGGTGCGAGGCATCGCCAGTCTGTCGGTGCAGCTCCACGGCGGCACGCAGCGAATTTTCATAAAGGTTGCGCCATTGGCTATTCACGCGCAGTTTGTCTTCTTCATTGGTGCGTTCCTGTCGCAGTTTGCGCAAGAGCGCGAGCGCCTTTTGCCCGTATTGTACTATCGCGTGAAGCAATTGTGTATCGCCGTTGCGGTGGTACATCAGCCACAAAAGATTCATCTTCTGGTCGATGGCATGTAGCGTAAACCATGGACTCAGGTAGTTTTGCAAGTCAGGAATTGCGCTTGGATCGTCGCTGTCAAAGTCAAATAAGACGACCTGCAACAGTTCTTGGTTGGTAGCCAATGCGAGATCCAATTGCCCGCTCAGTTTGTAATAGTCTGCGAGGTCGATCAGGGGAAAGACCTTGTCCATGGGTTGCTCAGGAGGCAGCTTGCCGATGGCAATTTTTGCTTGAACGATCGCTGCTTCGGCAGCTTTTCGGTCTCCTTCTTGCAGGGAATATGTGGCAATGGCGAGGTAGGATTGCGCGATTTGGGAGCTCCAAAAGGGTTGTTGCGCTTGATTGAGTGCCGTCACCAGCCTGAAAATGCTATCTGCCTCGTGATGACATCCCTGCCCGTGGTAACCCACAGCAAGGTTCACATAGAAATTGCGTAAATGTTCGCTGTCGATGATGGGTTGCGCCTGTAGGATTGTGATTGCCTTACGCAAAGAATCTTCACCTGCCGCATATTGCTCGTTGGTAATGAGTTCTTGGCCATAGTTGCCTAGGGTTTTGAAGTTTTGCACTGCATCGTGTGCTTCAAAACCGATCTCCACCGCTAAATGATAATAGCGCAATGCATCCTCCTGCTGCCCGAGGAAATGATAGATTCCTCCCAAAGACATGTAGCTGTTAGAGATGTATTTGGGTGACACCCCCCGTTTTTTCTGTCCAGCAAGCGCCAGCTCTGCCAGGGGCTTGGCCGCGTCATAGTCCCCAAAGTCGCTGTAGAGGTCTGAAAGCGAGCGTATGCCGCTCAGGTAGAAGCTTGACAGGACTTCGGGGTGCTGCTGCCCGATTTCCCATGCGTCGTCATAATAGTCTTCTGCCTGCCGCAACAAGTCATCGCGATCTGTGGCCGTCTCGCTGCACAATAGCAGGTAGTCTCCCTTGGTCACTTTGTATTGGATGCGGTCTTCTTGCCGGAAGTTGGTGCAGTTGCGCAGTGCGTCGGCAGCCTCATCCAATTTGCTACCACTGGCAACAAGGTCTTTGGCCTTGATAGCCATCATCGCTTCTTCCAGGCGCAGCCGCAGCGCGCTTAGTGGATCATCTTGGTAGGGATGAACCGCACCTTGATATTGCTTCCCTTGCGCAGGCACACGCATTGGATCTTTTCCTTGGTAGAAGTGTGCTGCACCGTACCATTGCTCGTGTTGCTCATCTTTCAAGATGCGGTGCAAAACCGCGAGTTTACGTGCCAGTATTCTGCGAATTGCTGGCATGCCTTCTAGTTGCGCATATCTCATCTCGAGCAATTTTACGGCCTGTTGTCGGGGGCCCGTGAGTTGGATCTCTATCGCGAGGTCTGCAAGCCGGTCTGCAAGGTAAGCTTGGGCGCTGTCAGAATTTCGAATCTCAGGCGCAAACTGGGCTTGCGCATTGCGAATACAGGCAATCGCAGCGCTAAACTTTGCAGCTACGGTCATTTCTTCAGCCCATCCCAGCAGCAGCAGCAATTGGTCAGTGCGTGGCCTGCCCCGGTCTGCCAGGGCTTGACGGTAGATGCTGTCTACCCGGTTGTAATGTGCCTGCTGCATTTCCTTTTCCACCAGCTGGCATATCGGTACTGTCTGCGCGGCGATCGGCGTCCATGACAGCGATTGGGCATGCAGACCCATGCTGCACGACAGGCAACAGAGCAGCAGGAATCCTAGCCATGGTGGCAGCATTGATTTCATCCAACCTATCCTTTTGATACCCAATGCAAGCTAGGCATTTCGACGTTCTCATGAAATTTCGTGCGGCAGGGATTTGGCCGAAAAAATTGTAGCCGCAATGCAGCCGCCTTTTGGCGGCTGCGAAGGAATCAATGTCTCAATTCAATGGGCTACGACCAACGATTTGTTGGCGACCTTGCCGCCTGCAAGCAGCAGCACGCGGTAGAGACCTGCACGGTAGTTGGTCGTGTTGATTTCCAATTCGTTTTCGCCAGCGCTCAATCCCATCGTTTCCTCATGGATCAGCCTTCCCGCCAAATCGACCACACGCACGGTGGCTTGCTGATCGACCAAGCTGAAAATGTCCAAGCGAGCAAACACATCTGCCGGATTTGGAAATATCGATTTTAGGACAAAATGTTCGCCAGTCGTACTGTAGAGCAATTGCCGAATTTCAGTGATGGTGGATGTACCGTTTTGGTCATTCATCCGCAGGCGATAGTAGGAGAGGCCTTCGGGGAGGTCTTCGTCGACAAATTTATAGGTTTGGGATCCGCCATTGGCTCCCGTGGCAGGCACGGTAGCGATGTCATGAAAATCCATGTCGCTACCTGAGCGCTCGATGGTATAGCTTTCGAGATTCACTTCTTCTGAGGTTTGCCAATTGATCTCGCCTTGCGTTTCGACGAGGTCGGCGCTGAAATTGTTGAGATGCGCTGGCAAGATCACACTGAGCATATTGTCCACGCCGACCGATGGCCAAGTCGTCGCTACGCCAGGATGCACACGGATGATGAAGCGCGTCCAGCTTGAAGAGGCGGTGAAAATGGCATTGTATTGCTGCCAAGTCGAATGCGTGAAGTTGCCCGATGACCACAACAATTGGGTGAATGCGCAATTGGAGGCACCGCCGTAGAGGTTCACGATCGCACCACCATTCCAGTTGGGGTCATAGATGGCGAGGTTGGCGAGGCGCAAACTCATCGAGTAGGTCGATCCGCCCACCATAGCTACGGGCAGTGTCTGCCCCGCACTCTCTTGCGTGCCCGGCGAACTCACCAAAAACACGAGTCCCAAAAAGGAAACGCCTTGTGCAGGCGTAAGCGTCACGCCCCAGCAGCCCGGCTGTGTGTCGGGTGAGCCTTGACAGCCTGCCCAGTTGGGCGGAGAGATGGATGAACCGGGCGCCGTCCCTTCGAACGAAGGATTGGTCCAGCTTAGCGTTTGACCCATGAGCGAACCGCAAATGAGTACGCAGATGATAAGTAGTGTAGGCTTCACGGCGGAGAGATAAGATTACCCAACAATAGGCCAAGTTAAGCGAATCGAGCTCAAAATCCAACGTCGAGTTTTAGAATTTTCGAAGTTGGGAACTTGGAGTATTGCCGTGGCATCCACAGTTGCATGCCAATCCCGGCGCACGCTAGCAAGGCCTCAATGTGTGCGTTCGGCAAGCCAGACCACATGGTGACCGCCTTTGTGGCCATGGGTGCGCACCTTTTCGACGGTGACTTTGAAGCCCACTTTTTCCAATCTTTCCGTGAATTTAGCTTCATTGCTTACAGACCAAACGGCAAAAATGCCTTTGGGTTTGAGCGCTTGCCGCGCGGCCGTGAGGCCGTGCATGGAGTAGAGCCAATTGTTGTTGGTGGTCGTGAGGCCTTGCGGGCCATTGTCCACGTCGAGCATGATGGCATCGTATACGCCCTCGGCGGCGCGCAACAGCCTACCGACGTCGCCAATCTGCACCTCGACGCGAGGGTCGCTCAGCGGGTAGCCGGTCCCTTCGCCGAGTGGGCCGCGGTTCCACTCCACGACCTTGGGGATCAGCTCGGCGAGCACGACTTTTGCATTGGCGCCGAGGTGCTTGAGGGCCGAGGCCAGCGTGAAGCCCATACCCATGCCGCCAATGAGCACCACGGGATCCTTGCGGCGTGCCACCTTGGTGCATGCCATCTCAGCCAACGCTTCTTCTGAACCGTGGGCAAAATTGTTCATGAGTTCGGCTTCCACACGGCCCGAAATCCAGATTGAAAACTGATCGCCGCGTTGCAAAAGCTTCAATTGGCCGCCGCCGTTGGGGATGTCTGCGGTATCGAGGAGGATGTTGTAAAGCATTCTTGGAAATTGATAATGGACAATTGATAATTGACAATGAGCGATTGCGTTGAGTGCTGCTTGGGCAGATATATTGGGTGCAATTTAGGGGGATGTGCTTGTTTTTGTGCTATCGCTGTCGATTTGGTGTCGGCGCCTTGCGGATGTTGTGCGATTTGGGTGTTTTGGCTAACAGTTCTTAGGTAATCGCCCAGCACTTTTTTCATTATCTTTGAATCTCAATTTTGCAAAAGATGCTCGGCAACCTCGACAATGAAGTGATTTTCCAAAAAGCATTCTCCGACAAGATCGTCTTCAAGGCCTTTGTGCATGATGTTTTGGGCATCGACATCGAGGTGGATGTGATCGAGACCGAGAAGCAGTTTGCGCCGAAGGTGGGTGACATCGATTTTAAGCTGGACATTTATGCAGAGAGCGTAGACAAGCGCGTAGTCGTTGAAATCCAACGTCGGGATTATGACTATAACTTTGACCGTTTCCTCCATTATTTCCTCATGGTGATCGCGGAACAGCAGAAGAAGGCTCCTGTTTATGACATTCCGCAAACGGTATACATGATCGTGGTTTTGACAGCGCCTTACAAATTTGATGAAAAGAACGGCAAGGCTGTCAGGGACGAAGTGCTGCTCATGAAGTTCAATCCACAAACCCTTTTGGGGATTGAGCGCGACATTTATGGTCACAAGTTGGTTTGGCTCAATCCCAACCATCCTGACGAATCGACGCCGCAACAGATTCGGGACTGGCTCGACCTTATCTACCAATCGATTCACAGCCCCGAGCGACCGATGCTCAGCGAAACAAATGAAGGCGTGAAACGTGCAGCCACACTCATCAATTACGACAATCTGACCCCCGAAGAAAGGGCCAAAATGAAAGAAGCCAATGGCCGCAGGGTGGTGAAGTCAATGGATAAATTTGACACTTTGAAAGAGGTTGGCCAGAAGATGGCGGCAGAAGGAATGGCTTGGGAAATCATCACGCGGGTCACTGGCTTGACGCAGGCCGAGATCGAGAAGGAGTAAGGCAATTCTAATCCCCCCTCACCTTTTCCCCATCTCCCAATTCAGAAAGGCGATCAGCAGATTGCGCACTTCCACATACTTTGAAAAGCGCATCTCGGCGTAGGTATCATTCACGTCGTGGTAGTGGGGCGGGCCGCCCAGGGTGTAGATGAACATTCCTTTGACGCCGTTTTTCACAAACCAATAGTGATCGCTGTTGGGGGCATTCGTTCGGCCCTTCACGATTGTGACGGCATTCATTTTGGTATTCAGCTCCTGCAAGGCGGCAAAATCGGTGGGGTAGTCGAGGCCTGCCACTGCGGTGATGCCCTCATCGCCATTGGCCATGAGGTCCAAGTTCAGGATGAATTTGGTCTTGCTCAGGGCAAATAGCGGCTCCTTGGTGGCGTAGTACTGCGAGCCGACAAGTCCCGCCTCCTCGCCTGTGAAGGCGATGAAAACCATGGTATAGGGCGGCCGCGGCGTCATGCGGGCAAAGTGCTCGGCCATTGACAACAGCATCGATGTGCCCGAGGCATTGTCGTTGCCGCCAAAAAAGACAGCATCGCCCTGCGTGCCCAAGTGATCATAATGGGCGCTCACAATCACGACCGAGTCGGGATAGAGTCCGCCGGGGATCATGCCGACCACGTTTTGGCTTGCAGTGCCCTTGACGCCGATGTTGATGGTGATGCTGCACTTTTTGAGCTTCTTTTTGGGAAGGGCGGTTTCCAGCACCTCGACCACGGGCAGGTCGATCGGCATCTGACTCAAGCTCGCGGTGAGCTTTTTCTTCACGAAGATTACCGCTTTGACCTGCATCTTGTGGGCAAAATCGAGCTTGACGTCGTCGCCTGCAAACTTGGCATACTGCTTTTTGAGCTCGGGATCCTTTTCATATTTCTCGGGCAAGCCGCTGCGCATCAAGATCACCGTGCCCTTGAGCGCGGTGGTAAACTGATCGGGCATGCCGTGGCCCAAGTCGCGCACCTTCATATTCTCAAATTTGCAGCGTGCACTCGCCTCGTGCACGATGTAGTCCTTGCCGATCGTCATTGTCTTGCCGTCGAGGATCAGCTGCTGCTCGCCGTCGACGAGGTTCACGGTGACCTTGACGGGCTGGAAATAAGGTTTAGGCGAATTGGAGAGCGCGGATGCAGGCGCGAGGCCAAAATTTTCGAAATGCGCGGCGATGTAGTCGGCCGCAAGCCGATGGCCCTCTTTCTGGTAACCGCGCCCATACATGCTCGGCGAGGCCAGGTCTTGTGCATAGATCCTCCCCCGGGCGAGGATGCTATCTGCCTGCCCTTGCGCGGCAGCTGGCAAGCAGGCCCAAAGGCTGGCAATCACGATCGCCCATTTGAGCAGCGGAGCAGCAGCGGGGCGCTCGATTTGTGGATTAGCCCATTTTTTAATCATTTCTTTCAATTCTTGTCGACTCAAGGTACCTATTTCGCTTTTTTTGTTAATATTACCTTCGTTCGGCTAAAATTAAAGTAAAATCAGGATACTCGTACCATGGAAGTAAAGCGACTCTTCGACATTTTCCCCTATCAGCTGGAGAAATTCCCCCAAAGTACAGCCTTGGCGGGCAAAGCCAATGGCGTTTGGGAAACCTACTCGACCGCTCAGGTCATCGAGATTACTGACAGCATCGCTTTGGGTCTCTTGGAATTGGGGCTTCAAAAAGGTGACGCGATCGGGCTTATTTCTGAAAACTGTGTCGAATGGGCATTTGCGGACCACGGCATCCAAAAGATGGGCGGTTTGGTCATTCCCTTGTATCCCACATCGAGCAAGGAAGACCTCACATACATTTTGAACCACTGCGAGGCCAAACTCGTCTTTTGCCAGAGCATGGAGCTCTTTGACAAGATCAAGCTTTGCCAAGCCGAGACGCCGAGCCTCAAGCACCTCTACACCTTTCGAGAGGTGCGCGGCGCACAAAATTACAAGGAGCTTAAGGAAAATGTGACTCCTGGAGGCCGCGATCGCTTGCAGGCTATCCAAGACACGATCAAGGCCATGGACCTGGCCACGATCATCTATACCTCAGGTACTACGGGCAAGCCCAAGGGCGTCATGCTCTCACACAACAACATCGTCTCCAACATTTTCTCTTCCATCGAGCGACTCCCGGTGGGCAAGGGCGATGTCGCACTCAGCTTTTTGCCCCTGAGCCACATCTTTGAGCGGATGATCAACTATCTCTACTTCTCGGTAGGCATCTCGGTCTACTATGCAGAGAGTATGGACAAGATCGGTGACAATCTCAAGGAGGTGCGCCCCATGGTCATCACCGCAGTGCCACGACTCTTGGAAAAGATATTTGACCGCGTGACTGCCGGTGGCCTCGCCAACAAGGGCTTCAAGCGCAAGGCCTTTATCTGGGGTGCTAAGCTTGCTGAGCAGTGGGAGCCTGATGGCGCTGGCAGCATGATGTACCGCATCAAGATGAAGATCGCCGACAAGCTGGTCTTCAGCAAGATTCGCAAAAAAGCAGGCTTGGACCGCATCATTGCCTGTGCTTCGGGTTCGGCAGCGCTGCAAACACGTTTGGGCCACTTTTACAACGGCATCGGCGTACCACTCGTCGAGGGTTACGGCCTCACCGAAACCTCGCCCGTGATTTCGGTCGGCGGTTTTGGCAAAGGCGAAAACAAGATCGGTTATGTAGGCACGGTGATCAATGGCGGCACCGTCAAGATCGCCGAGGATGGCGAGATCCTCTACAAAGGCCCCAATCTCATGATGGGCTACTATAAGGATCAGGCGATGACCGACGAGGTCATCGACACAGACGGCTGGTTTCACACCGGCGACATCGGCGAGGTCGACCCCAAGGGCTTCCTCCGCATCACCGACCGTAAAAAGGAAATGTGGAAGACGAGCGGTGGCAAATACATTGCGCCGCAAGTGTTGGAAAACAAATACAAGGAGTCGCCCTTCATCGAGCAGGTCGTGATCGTGGGCGAAGGCAAAAACTTCCCCGGTGCCCTCATCGTCCCCAATTTTGAGCAACTCTACAGTTGGATGAAGGAGGAGGGAATCACATTTAACAAAGACATGCCCGCCGCCGTGGTGAGTATGGACAAAGTGAAGACCAAGATCGGTGAGGAAGTAGCCCGCTTGAACGTCGCCTTTGGCAAGTGGGAGCAAGTCAAAAGCTTCGAACTCCTGCCCTCAGAACTCAGCATCGCCAACGGCGAGCTCACGCCCAAAATGTCCATGAAACGCAAGTTTATCTACCAGAAATATGCGGCAGAGATCGACAAGATCTATGTCGGGAAATCTGGCGGAGCGGAGTAGGGGCGCTTTTGCGATTAGAAATGGCGGCTGTCTTTGGATGGCCGCCATCGCTTTTTATCGCCGTTTGCCAACCCTAACGATTGCCTTTGGTGAGGGTTGGCAAACGGCTAATGAGGCTTTGCTGTTCGGGGACGAGTTTTCGGTAGGCGGAAACTGTTTGTGTGCGGACGATAGTCTTTAGGAATTGGCGATGGCGGCTGTCTTGGATAGCCGCCATCGCTTTTTATCGCCGTTTGCCAACCCTAACCCCCGCGTTTGGTGTGGGTTGGCAAACGGCCCAGCGGGCGCGGTGCAGCAAGCCGATTCGGTGCGGAAAACACAAAGACGTAAAAGACAGGATGCCGCTCAGCATGAAGGCACCGACCGTGACGCCAAACATTTCGTCGACATAGCGAACCGAACTCTTGTCTTGAATCTGAAAAAGCGAGATCACCGTGATGCTGATGCCCACAAAACCAATCGACCAATTCAGGAGGTTGGATGCGAGTTCTGAAGACTTGGGCGCTTCGATAATGGGGGCCATACAATTGATTTAGTGGTGTGGCAGATTTTAGCAGCTCCAATTTAAGAATAGTTCCAGACCTTTCAAGAACCCGCGGCCGTCCCGAGCCCGCGGCCTCCGGCCGAAGGGCTATCGAAACCACGCCTCCGGCGTGGAAGGCGAAATCGGCCTGCAGTCCTAATGCCCCTCCGAATCCATCCTCCCCCAAACCCGCATGCCATCCGGCCAAAAATCTGCATCTTTGCCGGATGCAAGAGCGGGTGATTCAAGCCGAGGCCGCAGGCCTTGGCACGTATATGCGAAAAGTCTGGGAATACCGCAGGCTCGTGGTCGTATTGGCGGTGCGTGAGGTGCGTGCGCAGTATGCGCAGACCGTCTTGGGCGTGCTCTGGGCCGTGCTCAAGCCCCTGATGGCGCTGGCAATCTTCAGCATCTTCTTCGGCATCCTCGTGCCGCTCGACAGCAAAATCAAGGTCGAATACCCGTTGTTTGCATTCTCGGGCATGGTCGCTTGGTATTTTTTCACCTACCTCATCGTGAATGTCGGCAGCTCGGTGCTCAATGCGCAGCAGCTCATTTCCCGCATCTACTTCCCCAAGCTCATCCTGCCCCTGGCCAAATCACTCGCTGGCATGGTCGATTTTGGCATCTCGATGGTGCTCATGGTCCTGCTCATGCTCATCTGGGGCCACGTGCCCGGATGGGAAATTCTGCTTTTTCCAGTCGTCGTGCTCGTAAACCTGATCGTCGGATTGAGCCTCGGCATCTGGCTCGCCGCCCTCACCACAAGGTTTCGCGACTTTCACCACCTATTGCCCTACCTCGTGAACTTCGCCATCTGGCTCACGCCCGTCTTTTATCCCAGCACCATCATCCCCGAAAAATACCAGCATTTCCTTTACATGAATCCCATGGCCGGAGTGATCGCGGCATTCCGATGGACGCTGTTGGGGGATGAAGTGCCCAGCCTCAAATACCTGTATGGCCTAGCGCCCATTCTGCTGCTTTTCATCGTCGGCATCTGGTATTTCGAGCGCGTCGAGCGGGAAATGGTGGACAAAGTTTAATTGATAATGAATTATACCTATCGCGAACTTTACCCCTAGACTTTCTTGGCATCTGGAAAATGAATTGTAGCAAAAAATAAAATCAATGAAGTATCCACTATGTCATGTCGAGCAAGCCGAATGGCGCCGCCGAGACATCTTGCGCCAACAAATACACCTCCCTCTTGAAGACCCTCTTTTGTCGCCATTCGTCAGTATTGGCGGTCAGTTGGAGGTGTATTGAAAGGCGCATCCCGCACGCTGTGCGGGACGCTACATCTTCGATTCGGTCGACATGACATTTCAGGGCCTAGGGGTAAAGCACCCAAAACAATTATCAATTGTCCATTATCAATTGTCCATTGTCAATTGCCCGCAGCTCCCAATCCAACGCCGGCCTGAGTGGAAAATCCTGCTGCCCTTGATTCCATTGCTTGCCGACTTCCCAGGGCGTGATCTCTACTGTAAAGCGTTGTATGCAAGGCAGTTCCAGCAACAGTGATTTTAAGTCGCCAAAAAATACATCCGCATAGAAAGTCCCTGTGTAAAATAGGTTGGCAGGAAAAGTCACTTTCATCTCATACTCGCCAGCCGGGCGGTAGGTGAATTCAAAATGCTCGCGGTAGATCTGGCAATCGCTCATTAGCACATTCTCCAAGTTGTTGATGTTCAGGAGGATTTCCAGCTTGGGATGGTCGGGTTTTTTGCGGTAGCGGATGCGCATCTCGATCGTGTCGGCCATGTAAATCGGGTCATTGGCTGTCTTGCCTAGGGCGCGAATCTCCATCGACAGAAAAGCTACATGCTCCTGTTCCAGCATGCGCGTGCTGAGCTCTTGATCGGGATTGTCGGGGCTGCGGTAAAAAAAACTCATGTCGTTGATGTACTGCTCCAGGTAATCGTCGACGATTTCCTTGGTCGCCCCAAATGCGCGTACGCGCCCAGCCTCGAGCAACATGCACTTGTTGCAGAGGTTGCGAATGCTCGGCAGCTCATGGCTCACGACCAGCACCGTCGTGCCCGAACGCGCGATCTGCTTGATCTTTTGCGCACTGCGTAGGCGAAACTCCACGTCGCCCACCGAGAGCACCTCGTCAAGCAGCAAAATCTCGGCCTTGCTGTGAAAGGCCACCGAGAATGCGAGCCGCATGTACATGCCGCTGCTGTAGTGCTTCACAGGCATGTCAATGAACCGCTCGATGCCGCTGAAAGCGACAATCTCATCAAAACGATCCTTGATTTCGTGGCGGTCCATGCCATTGATTGCGGCACTCATGTACACGTTTTGGCGGCCGCTCAGGTCGGGGTGAAAGCCGGTGCCCACCTCCAAAATGGAGGTGACCGTGCCCCTGAAGGTGACCTTGCCCTCTGTCGGCGGTGTCACTTCGGAGAGAATGCGCAACAAGGTACTTTTGCCAGCACCGTTGCGACCCACGATGCCCAAGACATCGCCGCGCTCCACCGCAAAAGAAACATCCTTGAGCGCATAAAAGGAGGAAACCTCCGCAGCCGGCTGCCTGCCCAGCAGCGACTTGAGGCCGCCTAGGATCTCCTGCACCATTCCCCCGCGCCCCTGTTGCGCAATCATGTAACGTTTCGACAGCCCCTCGACGACCAAGATCGGTAACTCATCCATGCTGCCAAGATAAGCAACAATTGAACGCTCGCGGCGAGGAATGCAGGACAGCCACATCACAGTGCCCAAGCCATCGACGAGGCGGCAAAGCATCAGCCTCCAATGCCGCGCACTCGGAGAGCAACCCGCAGCACCGCCAAACCAAAAACGCACATCCGCACCATGCCCCTTTCAGTCGACTCACTTCCCACTCACCTCTGGGTCTGGACCAACTCTAAGGGAGCGCCGTCCACGGTCACTTCCGGGTCTCTACCATCTCCGCTGTGGCATTTGGTCAATAACGGTGCAATCCCGTACCACAGCCGTCTCACGCCCGTACCAAATACTCGTCCCCGTGCTGTTATGGCACTTGGTCAAAAACAATTCAATCTCGAACCACGCCCATGCCCAAAAATGAATAGTGAACAATGAACAATGGGCAATGCCGGCCAGCAACTAACCACCCCAACAACTGCTAACCGCTACCTTCTACCTTCTACCTCCTACCTCAACTCCCCCGTCCCCCAATCCAATTCCCGAACCCCCAACTCCTCCCACCAGCTCCCACCAAAATCAAAAATCCCACCACTTTGCACCACATCCCACCACATTTCTTCAGAAATCATTACCAGTTTTCTGAATTCCGACGCATATTTGCCTTGTAGTCACCCCTTTTGGGGACGAATGCCACCCGGTGAAATGCCTCAAAATCGCCTAAAATCAATGATTGTGAGGAGTATAGCCGAAAAGTTTTCCACAAAAGGTGGGAAATAGTGGCAGAGAGTGGGAGAGTTTCTTCAAAGTGCTTTAGCTTTGCACCTATCGAAATGCTGAAAATCGAGGTCCTATGAGACCCATCTATGGCGAGTATGAGTGTCGATTGGACTCCAAGGGGCGTTTTGCGCTTCCCTCGGGGCTCAAGAAACAATTGCCTGATGATCAGCAGAAAGAGTTCGTTCTCAACCGTGGTTTGGACACCTGTCTCGTCCTCTATCCAGTGAAAATCTGGGAAGATGAATTGGCCAAGATCCATTCCAAAAATCAGTACGTCGCCAAGAACAGGGCTTTTGCCCGTCTGTTCATGAACGGCGCCACACCCTTGGAGCTCGATGGCAGCAACAGGGTACTGATCCCAAAGCGGTTGGCGGCTCATGCGAATATCAGCCAGGACATCGTCGTGGTTGCATCGTTTGACCGCATTGAAATCTGGGATAAGGCTACCTATGAAGAATGGCTCGGCAGCGGGCAGTTTGACATGGAAGCCTTGTCGGAAGAGGTGATGGGCAATCTCCCCCCCGACCATGATGAAGGCTGATTACCATCGGCCGGTCCTCCTGGTGGAGTCGGTTGATTTGCTCAACGTGCTTGCTGACGGCGTATATGTCGATGTCACTTTTGGTGGCGGAGGACACAGCGCCGAGATACTCAGAAGATTGGGCCCAAATGGTAGGCTATTCGCCTTTGACAAGGACCCTGACGCACAACAAAATCTCATCCAAGACCCCCGGTTTTCTTTGATCGCCTCGGACTTTAAGTTCATTGAAAAGGCATTGAATGACCAAGGCATCCTGCAGGTCGATGGCATCCTAGGCGATTTGGGGGTTTCCAGCCACCAATTTGACGAAGGCAGCCGCGGCTTCAGCTTCAGGTTTGACGCACGCCTAGACATGCGTATGAACCCAGAAGCAGGCGACGATGCAGTGGACGTGCTCAACGGATACAGCGAGGCCGCGCTCAAGCGCATCCTCGACGAGTATGGCGACGTGCGCAATGCGGGTAAAATCGCAGCAGCCATCGTCACCGCCCGCAAGCACGGCCGCATCGAGACCACAGGCGACATGGAGCGCATCATCGGCGGGGTGATCGCTGCACAAAACCTGAGCAAGATTCTCACCCTCGTGTACCAAGCAATACGCATCGAGGTGAATGAAGAGTTGGAGGCCTTGGAAATGTTGCTCGAGTCGGGCTTGCGCGTGCTGCGCCCAGGGGGGCGGATGTCCATCATCAGCTATCACTCCCTAGAAGACCGACTCACAAAGCAATTCTTCAAGACAGGCAACCTGCAAGGAGAGGATCAGAGGGACTTTTTTGGGAGGTCGCTCTGCCCCTGGAAAATGGTCACCAAAAAGGCGGTCGAGCCCACCGCCAAGGAATTGAAAGAAAACCCGAGGTCGCGCAGTGCAAAGCTGCGCGCTGCGGAGAAGATAGAATTGTAATCAAAAATCACAGTGCTCGCCCAGGCGAGCCTTGCTCTTAAAATGGAAAAGGAAAATCGCGTCCATGCGCCCGAGGCGCCCCAACCCGAGGAACAGTCGGGCAAGGCGGCCTTTGTCGACAAGTCGCGTCGCAGTGGCTGGCGCTCCTTGGAGGCCGGTCGCTACATCAGGTACGTCCTATTCCTCGTCGGCATCGGCATGGTCTATATCTGGAACAGCCACATCGCCGAAAACCAGGTCAAGGAAGAAGCGCACCTCCGCAAGGAGATCGCAGATGCCAAGGCCGAATACAAAACCATGCATGCCCGCCTCAGCGCAGGCACCCGCAGGGGAGTCATTTTTGAAAAAGTCGATTCGCTGGGACTCCGTGTGACCAGCAACAATGTCTATAAACTCACGACGAAGCCATGAGCCAAGTGTCTGACAATATCCTCAAGCGTGTGTACTTCCTCTTCGGATGTATTGCGCTGCTGGGCATCGTGACCCTGGGACGCGTCGTGCAGATACAGTTCATCCAAAAGGATCGCTGGATCGAGGCCGTCGAGAAAGAGCGCGTTTACGAAAAGCACATTCCCGCCTCCCGTGGCAATATCCTTGCCGACGGTGGTGAAGTCCTGGCCACGAGCCAGCCTTTTTACATGTTGCCCATCGACCCATCGACCGTCGACACGACTGCCGTGACCTTCCCGGCGCAGATGGACTCGCTCTGCAAATTGCTCGCGACACATTTTGGCGACGTGGTGCACAACGAGCACCACTACCACGATTACTTGATGGAGCACATTCGCTCACGCGATGCCCAGGGCCGCCCTGATCGCCACCTGTATGTCGTGCGCCACAAAGTCGATTTTGAAGACTACCGCATGGTGCGCGAGTGGCCTATTTTGCGCAACAGTAAGTTTGACGGCGGCCTCATGTTGGAAAAACTCAACAACACCCGCTTCTATCCTTATGACAGCCTTGCGCGCATCACGCTCGGCGTGATCTCTCATGACACCTTGCCAGTAAAAGGCCTCGAGAAGTCATTTCACAAATACCTGAAAGGGGAGGAGGGCCTTGCCATGGTGCAGCGCATCTCGGGCGGCTATGAGTTGCCGTTGGAGGTGTTTCAGGAGGATGAAGATGGCGCGGATGTCGAAACCACCATCAACGTGGGCATGCAAGACATCGTCGAGACAGAGTTGCGCAAAGGCGTGCTCAAGCACAATGCAAAATATGGTGTCGCCATTTTGATGGAAGTCAAGACCGGCGAACTCAAAGCCGTCGCAAATTACCCCGAGACTCAAAATCATGCATTGGCCACCCGCATCGATCCAGGCTCCACTTTCAAGCTCGCCAGTTTCATGGCCTTGCTGGAAAGTGACAAGGTAAACCTCGATGACAGCATCGAGACCAACGGCGGCAAGTGGAAATTCTATGACCGCACGATGGTCGATCATGGCAACTACGGCAAAATCACCTACCGCGAGGCCTTTGAGCACTCCGTGAACACTGTGACGGCCCGTCTCATCGACGACGCCTACTCCAAAGGCACCGAGGCATGGTACAAGCGCTTGGAAGACTTTGGCCTCACGGCTCCCGTGATGCAGCAAGAGCACATCATGGGCGAACCCAAGCCCCGTTTCGCACGCCCGACCGATCCTGAGTGGACCAAAATCTCCCTGCCTTGGATGGCCATCGGCTACAACAGCCAATTGACACCCTTGCAGATCCTCACCTTTTACAACGCCGTCGCCAACAATGGCAAAATGATGGAGCCGATCCTCGTGAAGCGCATTCGCAAGGGCTCCAAAGTGCTTGTCGAATTCAACTCGCAGGTGATCAAAGAAAGCATCGCGAGCAAAAAGACGATCACTGAGGCCCACAACTTGTTGCGCGGCGTGGTTTTGCGCGGCACCGCGAAGGGCATCCAGAAAGGCAAGTGCACGATGGCTGGCAAGACGGGTACCGCCAAGAAACTCAACAAGGCGACGGGCGAATACGAAAGCGTCTACCAAGCATCGTTTGCAGGTTATTTCCCAGCTGAAAACCCACGCTACTCGCTCTACATCATGGTCGATGAGCCTGGTGGCGACGAATATTATGGAGCATCTGTCGCAGGGCCGATCTTCTCTGAAATTGCCCAGCAGGTCTATACCTCAGACATGAGCTTGGTACAAGAATACATGCCCAAAGAGTTTTTCTTGCGTTCGCCCATGACCCGCGCGGTGAACCAAGCGAATGCCAGCGCGGTCTATCGTTCGCTGGACCTCAAAGGCCCTGCCGAGGCCGAGGGCACTTGGGTAAGCGCCAAGGAAAACGAAGGCAAAATCGAATTCACCAAGCTCAACATCAAGCAAGGCCGCGTGCCGAGTGTCTATGGCATGAGCGCCAAAGACGCGGTGGTCTTGCTGGAGAGCATGGGCATGAAAGTAATGCTCCATGGCCATGGCAAGGTCTTGAGCCAATCGATCCACGCCGGCGAGCCGACGGCAGGAAATTCATCCATTTACCTCGAACTGCGCTGATGATCACGCTGCACGACATATTGTACAAATGCCCGCTCGTCGAAGTGAGAGGTGACCTGAGTACTCAGGTCGTCGATTTCTTCTTTGACTCGCGTGCAGTTGTGGCTGGCAGCTTGTTTGTGGCTGTGCGCGGTACAGCGGGTGACGGGCACGCCTACATTGGCGCGAGTGTAGCCAAGGGTGCATGCGCAGTCGTGTGTGAGGAATTCCCTGCTGAGATGGCTGCGGATGTCGTCTGGATCAAAGTGGCGGATGCTGCGCTTTCATTGGCACACATCGCTGCCAACTACTACGACAACCCCGCCGACAAGCTCAAAGTGATCGGCATCACGGGCACCAATGGCAAGACCACGACTGCTACGCTGCTTTACAAGCTGTTCTCAGCCATGGGCGAGCGCAGTGGGCTGCTGTCTACCGTCGTGATCATGGTGGGGGAGAATGAACTGCCCGCAACGCATACAACTCCCGACGCCAAACAATTGCACGGCGCCTTCAAGCAAATGGTGGATGCAGGTTGCACCTACTGTTTTATGGAAGTGAGCAGCCACGCGCTGGTGCAGAAGCGTGTTGCAGGCATCAAGTTTGTCGGCGCTGTATTCACCAACCTCACCCACGACCACCTCGACTACCACGGTGACTTCAAAAACTACCTGGAGGCGAAGAAAATCCTGTTTGACGAGTTGGGCAGCAATGCATTTGGTCTGGTGAATGCCGACGACAAAAACGGCATGGTGATGCTGCAAAACTGCAAAGGCCGCCGCCTCACCTACAGCCTCAAACGCATGGCCGACTACAAGGGCCGCATCATCGAGAATACATTCGAGGGCCTCTGCCTCCAACTCAACGAGCGCGAAGCTTGGTTCAGGCTCATCGGCAGCTTCAATGCCTACAACTTGCTCGCCGTCTATGGCGTCGCCAAGGAAATGGAGCTCGACGAGGACGGCTTTTTGGAGGAACTCAGCAATATCGACGGGGTGAATGGCCGCTTTGAGACCATCAGCTCGCTCAAGCGCGAGCGCACCGCCATCGTGGACTACGCCCACACGCCCGATGCCTTGAAAAATGTCTTGGAAACGATCCGCGACATCCGCCAGGGCAGTGGGAAAATCATCACGGTGGTGGGATGTGGTGGGAACCGCGACGCCGCCAAGCGCCCCGTCATGGCAGAGATTGCGACCCGCCTGAGTGATCAGGTCGTGTTCACGAGCGACAATCCCCGCGATGAGGAGCCCGATGCGATCCTCGAGCAGATGATGGCCGGCGTGCCGATCACCGGCCGCCGCAAGGTCATGAAGATCGAAAACCGCAAAGAGGCAATTGCCGTGGCCTGTCGCCTCGCGCAACCCAACGATATCATACTCGTGGCCGGCAAGGGCCACGAAACCTACCAGGAAATCAAGGGCATCAAACACCCTTTTGACGACCGGTTGGTCTTGGCAGAAACGTTTAAAACACTCGAGAGCTGATGTTGTACGCATTTTTGGAATGGTTGAACGCTAAGGTAGGTGGAGGCATCCCAGGATTTGGGGTGTTCAAATACTTGTCCTTCAGGTCAGCCCTTGCCGTCATCTCTTCGTTGATCGTCGCGATCATCTTTGGGAAGTACATCATTGCTTACCTCAAGAAGCGCCTCATCGGCGAAACCATCCGCAAAGACGGCCCCGAGTCCCACAAGCTCAAGGCCGGCACCCCGACCATGGGCGGCATCATCATCTTTGCCGCCATCATGATCCCGACTTTGCTCTGGGCCAACCTGAGCAATGCCTACGTGCTGCTCATCCTGCTCGCCACCGTGTGGACCTTTATGATCGGCTTTGCCGACGACTACATCAAAGTCTTCAAGAAAAACAAAGCGGGCTTGCAGGGCAAGTTCAAAATCCTGGGCCAAGTCGGCCTCGGCCTCATCGTCGGCTGCACCATGGTCTTTCACAGCGACTTCAAAGGACCTCAGGGCCGCATCAACGAAAATGGCACCCTCGTGGTGAATGAATACTTGGAAAGCAAAGGCTTCGTGAAAGGCGACCGCCTCCTCGAGATCGACGGGCAGCGCTACAACAGCACTGCAAACACCGCAGGCCGCAATTACCTCACCGAGCGCGTCGTGACGGTCGCAGGATTTTCGCGTACCGAGCAGCACATCATCCACGTCGCAGACGCCGAGGTGATCGACGTTTGGAGTGCCCTGCACGGCAAGCGGGAGATGGCATTTGAGACCAAGACCAATGTGCCTTTCCTCAAAAAATACGTCTTCAACTACGCCAAGATCGCATTTTGGGAAAAAGCCGATGGCGGCATGGCGGGCAAGCTCGTCTACGTGCTCATCTGCATCTTCATCGTCACCGCCGTCTCCAACGGCGTGAACCTCACCGACGGTCTCGACGGCTTGGCAGCAGGCACGACGGCCGTGGCCGCTGTGGCCCTGGCGATCTTTGCCTACGTGAGTGGCAACGTGATCTTCAGCGAATACCTGAACATCAGCTACATTCCCAAAGCCGCCGAACTCACGATCTATTGCGGGGCCCTGATCGGCGCCTGTGTGGGCTTCCTCTGGTACAATACCTACCCGGCCCAGGTCTTCATGGGCGACACGGGTAGCCTCATGCTCGGTGGCGTTGTCGGCGTCTTGTCCATGATGGTCAAGAAAGAGCTGCTCATCCCGATCTTCTGCGGCATCTTCCTCTTGGAGTCCATCTCTGTGATCGTGCAGGTCGGCTACTTCAAGTACACCAAGCGCCGCTCCGAGACCGGTGAAGGCAAGCGCCTCCTGTTGATGGCGCCCATTCATCACCACTTTGAGAAAAAAGGCATGCACGAGACCAAGATCGTGGTGCGCTTCTGGATCGTCGCCATCATGCTCATGGTGGCCGCATTTGTAACCCTGAAACTACGCTAAGCAGAAAATGAAAATAGCAGTCCTCGGCGGAAAAGAAAGTGGAGTGGGCGCAGCGATCCTAGCGCAGCACCTCGGCTTTGCCGTCTGGGTCAGCGAGTTTGGGGCCATTCCCGACAAGTACAAGGCCGAGTTGCAACAATTCGGGATTGCTTGGGAAGAGGGTGGCCACACCGAGGAAAGGATTTTGGACGCAGACCTGGTCGTGAAAAGCCCCGGCATCCCTGAAAAGGCGCCGATCATCAAGGCCATTCGCGCACAGGGCATCGAGATCGCTAGTGAGATCGAGTTTGCCAGCCGCTACACCGACAGCAAGATCATCGCGATCACGGGTAGCAATGGCAAGACCACGACCACGCTGCTCATTCACCACATGCTTGTAAAGTGTGGGTTGGATGCAGGATGCGCCGGCAATGTAGGTGACAGCTTCGCCCGCATGGTCGCGCTCGATCCCAAGCCATATTATGTCTTGGAGGTGAGCAGCTTTCAGTTGGACGATATCAAAAGCTTCAAGCCAGCGATTGCGATCCTCACCAACATCACGCCCGATCACCTCGATCGGTACAACTACGAGCTCCAAAACTATGCCGATGCAAAGTTTAGGATCGCTGAAAATCAGACCGCAGCAGATCATTTCATCTACTGCATGGATGACCCTATTACGATGGAATTACTCGTCTCAAAAAATATCAAGTCACAGCAGCACGGATTTGCGTGGGAAAAGCAAGCGGGCGCTGTGGCATGGGTGGAACACAAAGAAATAAGGCTCGAAATGAACCTCGATAACTCAGCTTTTTCAATTGACGCCATGACCCTGCAAGGTCGGCACAACATGTACAACTCGATGGCTGCTGCGGTGGTGGGGAGCGTCTTGGACCTGAGCAAGGACAAGATTCGCGACGCATTTACCGACTTCAGAAATGCGGAGCATCGCCTCGAGAAGGTCGCTGTTGTGCGCGGCGTCGAGTTCATCAACGACTCCAAAGCCACCAACGTGAACAGCACTTGGTATGCCTTAGAGAGTGTGGACCGCCCCGTCATCTGGATTGCAGGTGGTGTCGACAAAGGCAATGATTACACCAGCCTCATCCCCCTCGTGGAGAAAAAGGTCAAGTGCCTCATCGCCATCGGCAACGACGTGCTCAAGATCCACAAGGCATTCAGCAGCAAAGTAGACATGATCGTGAATACACAGAGCATGTTTGAAGCTGTGAAACTCGCCTACCACATGAGCGACAAAGGCGATTGCGTGCTGCTTTCCCCAGCATGTGCCTCCTTCGACATGTTTGAAGACTACCAAGACCGTGGCCGCCAATTCAAAAACGCAGTGCGCGAACTATAAGGAATGAACAATGGACAATTGACAATGGACAATTGCAGCGCTACTTCATCCATCGTTCCTCATTGTCAATTGTCAATTGTTAATTATCAATTAAAAAAATGATCGACTACATCCTCAATAGGCTCAAAGGCGACAAAGTGGTATGGCTGGTGATATTTCTCATCACCATGATCTCTTTGTTGGGTGTCTATACAGGGGCAGGATCACCCGTATTGGCAGCCAAGGGCAGCGCCACGTTTTTCTTGATCAAACATGCCCTGCTGCTGAGTGCAGGCTTCTTGATCATGTTTCTCGTGAGCCGCTTTGACTATAGAATATTCGCACGCATCAGTGACTACTTGCTCTATTTCTCTATCCCCGTCCTCATTTATGTATTGTTTTGGGGCAGGGATGTCAATGGTGCGGCGCGATGGATCAACCTTTTTGGCTTGAGTTTTCAGCCCAGCGACTTGGGCAAGGTGGCCCTGCTCATCCACCTCGCCAAAATGCTCACCATGAAACAAGAAGTCATCAAGGACTTCAAAGAAGGCTTCCTGCCGACCATCGCCTGGGTCGTGGTCATCTGCGGCCTCATCGCCCCCGCCAACTTGAGCACAGCCATGCTGCTGTTCATGACCAGCGTGATCTTGCTCTTCATCGCCGGGGTCAGCTTCAAATACATCGGCAGCATGCTGGCCATCGGCCTCCTCTGCGGATTCATTCTCTTCAAGGTCGCCGACCGTGCCGTCACTTGGGAGCACCGATTTGACTCCTATTACAAGAGCCTCACCGACCCTAAATTTGATCCCGGCTATCAAGTCACGCAAGCCTACGGCGCAATGGCCACCGGCGGCATCATTGGCAAGGGGCCTGGCGGCTCCACGCAGCGCAACTACGTGCCCAACGGCACGAGCGACATGATCTATCCCATCATCATCGAGGAATTTGGCTTTGTCGGCGCCCTTGTGGTCATGGTGTTGTATATGGTTTTGCTGGTGCGCACCATCGGCATCGTCACGATCAGCAAGACCTTTGGGGCCTTGCTTGCAGCGGGCTTGTCATTCTTGCTCGTGATCCAAGCCATGGCCAATATGGCCGTTGCCGTCGGGGTATTTCCCGTCACGGGTCAGCCATTGCCATTCTTGAGTATGGGTGGCACCTCGATCTTGTTCAGCTCGTTTGCGCTCGGCGTGGTGTTGAGCGTGAGCGCGACCTCCTTGGAAGACAAAAAATCCACCAAGAAAGGAGGCTTGGCGACAGCATGAGCAAGCGCGTGATCATCACCGGCGGCGGCACAGGAGGGCACATCTTCCCAGCCATCTCCATTGCCAACGAACTCATGAAGATCGACAGGGGGATAGAGATCCTGTTTGTCGGGGCTGAGGGCGGCATGGAAATGCGGGTGGTGCCACAGTATGGCTACAAGATTTTGAGCGTGAAGATCAGCGGCATCATGCGCAGCATCACGCCCACCAACATCTTGAAAAACCTCATGCTGCCTTTCAAGCTCGTGGGTAGCTTGATCACCTCGCGCAGCATCATCCGCGACTTCAAGCCCGACGTCGTCGTGGGCGTAGGCGGTTATGCGAGTGGGCCCGTGGGCCGTGCAGCGGCGAGCCAAGGCATCCCGGTGGTGCTTTGCGAGCAAAATGCCTATCCCGGCGTCACCAACAAGCTGCTCGCCAAAAAGGCGGCCCGCATCCTGCTCGGCAACGAGGCCGCGCAGCAGTACTTTGACAGGAGCAAAAGCAAGATCACGGGCAATCCCGTGCGCGAAACCCTCTTGAGCGGCGACCGCCTCAAGGGTTTGGAAGCATTCGACCTCGACGGCACGCGTCCCGTCGTGCTCTCGCTCGGCGGCAGCCTCGGCGCCGCCAACCTGAATGCAGCCTGGGAAGCTGGCTGGAAACAGCTCGCCGACCACGACATCCAACTCGTGTGGCAGTGCGGCAAGCGCTACTATGACGAGCTGAATGCCCGCCTGCCCAAGCACAAAAACCTGCGCTTGGCAGCGTTCATTGAAGACATGGCAAGCACCTACGCCGCCGCAGACCTCGTGGTCACGCGCGCAGGGGGCAGCACCATCTCAGAGATGATCCTGCTCAACAAGCCCAGCATCCTCATTCCCTCGCCCAATGTGGCCGAGGACCATCAGACCAAAAACGCGCGTTCGCTCACCGACCGGCACGCGGCGATCTTGGTCAAGGATGTGGAAGCCAAGGAAAAACTGGTGGATGCCGTGCTCGACATTCTCCAAAACCCAGAAAAATTGGGCGCGCTCCAACTCGGCATCGAGTCTGTTGAAAAACATGACTCTGCCCATGAGATCGCCACTGAAATATTAAGCCTCGTGAAAGGAAAACGTCATGGCTGAAAACTTGGAACTCAGCAAGGTACATACCGTGCACATGCTCGGCATTGGCGGCATCGGCATGAGCGCCATTGCGCGGTTTTTGCACCGCCGCGGGAAGATTGTGACCGGCTATGACAAGACGCGCACGCCCCTCACCGAGGCCTTGGAGGCCGAGGGCATCGAGGTGTATTATGAGGCACGCACAGACATGGTCGACGGCGCCGACCTCGTGGTTTATACGCCGGCCGTGCCCAAGCATTTTGCTGAGTTTGCGCGCGTCGCAGAGTTGGGCAAGCCCATCATGAAACGCGCCGAACTGCTCGGCATGATCTCGCGGGCCTACAAGACCATCGCGGTCGCAGGCACCCACGGCAAGACGAGCACGACGGGCCTCATCGCCCACCTCTTGCGCAATTGTGGCATCGATTGCACCGCCTTCATCGGCGGCATCACCAACAATTACGCCACCAACTTCCTCGACGGCAGCAGTGACTGGGTCGTCGTGGAGGCCGATGAATATGACCGTTCTTTCTTGCAGTTGAGCCCCGACATCGCGGTGATCACGAGCATGGATGCCGACCACCTCGACATCTATGGCGACGACGCCTCGATACAGCAGTCCTTCAGGGCATTTGCCCAGAAGCTCAAGCCGGGCGGATCGCTGTTCCTGCACCACACATTGAGCGTGGATGAGCTCGACGACAACCGCAAGCTCTACACTTATGGTGTGGAGATTGGCAGATTTCGCAGCGTGGACCTGCACCATCGTGGTTTGGGTGTCTCATTTGACTACCAAAGCCCGATTGCAAAGTTTGAGGGATTGCGCCTAAACCTGCCCGGGACTTACAATGTCGAGAACGCCACGGCGGCGATTTCGGTGGCGGTGGCATTGGGTGGGAGCGAGGAAAATATCCGCAAGGGGCTGGAAAGCTTCACGGGTATCAAGCGTCGCTTTGACATCAGGTACCGCACCGACGAGGTGGTTTATGTCGATGATTATGCCCATCATCCGACCGAGATCGAAGCCTTGCTTGCAGCCGTGCGTGACATGCTGCCCAGGCACAAGGTCGTGGCCGTGTTTCAGCCGCATTTGTTCAGCCGCACGCGCGACTTTCAGGAGGGATTTGGCGCGGCGCTGTCCAAGGCTGATGCAGTGATCCTGCTCGACATCTATCCGGCCCGCGAGGAGCCGATGCCGGGCGTGACGAGTCAGATCATTCTGGACCGCATCACGCTCGCCGACAAGACGCTTACGCAGCTTGCAGGCTTGCAAGATGCGCTCAAAAAGCACCAAACCCGGCCTGTGGTGGTCTTGACCATCGGGGCTGGAGATATTGATACACAAGTGGAAGCAACAAAGCAATTGGTAGCCCGCTGGTGAAATGAAAAAGTTGAAGTTGCAAATATTGCTCTATGGCCTGCTCGCGATCTTCTCCTGGATGATCGTGGGTCTGGGTGCTGCCCGGCAAAACAACGCCAAGGTCGGTAGCCTGAGGCCCGTCATCTTGAACGAGGAAAACAACCACTTTCTCGAGATGGACGACGTCAAGAAGCTGGTGCGCAATATTCAGGAAAGGCCCTTGGAGGAATGCAAGCAGGGGCAAGTCAAGATCACTGAGATCGAAAGTTCATTGGAAGAAAATCCTTATGTCAAGACCGCCGAGGCCTATACCGACATCGCAGGCGACGTCGTTGTGGAGCTCGAATTGCGCAAGCCATTGGCACGCGTGATGTATGAGGATGGGACTGGATTTTACCTGGACCGTGAGTTCAATAAAGTCGATCTCTCCAGCTCTTACTCGGCAAATACCTTGCTGTTGAGAGGCTTGGAGCGTGAGACCTTGGAACCCAGGGATACCGTGAAAAGCGAGCAGCTCAATGGCATGCACGACTTCCTCAACTATGTGGACCGCTCAGAACTGTTGCGTTCCCAAATCTCGGAAATCGTCGTGCGGCCCAATGGCGACCTCGTGATGTACCCTGAAATGGGAGATGTGGTGATCGAGTTTGGCAAGCCCGACGACATTGAGAAGAAATTCGCCAACATGGAGACTTTCTACCACCGCGTCTTGAACTATTCAGGATGGAATAAATACCGCAAGATCAGCTTGAAATACAAAAATCAGGTGGTCGCTACTAGAAATTGAGAAAGGCGAAGCCGGTTAGAAATTGAGAATTGAAAATTGAGAATTGAACCTGCCTTGGCGGGGAAATATTGAGAACTGAGAATTGAAAATGATGATGAGAGGATATATAGCAATGGGGATAGGGATCGCGAATCTCAATTCTTCATTCTCAATTCTCAATCACACAAGAAGCACTGAAATAAGAACTATTAATAAGAAAGAGCAAAATGAGCACTGAAAAAATCGTAGTTGGGCTCGACATTGGCACCACAAAGGTTTGTGCCATTGTGGGCAAAAAGAATGAGTTTGGTAAGATCAACATCTTGGGCTTTGGCAAGGCCGAGAGCGACGGCGTGAGCCGTGGCGTGGTTGTGAATATCGACAAGACTGTTGAGGCCATCCGCAAGGCTGTGGCCGAGGCTGAGAAGCAGTCGGGTGTGGATGTGAATGTGGTCTATGTCGGCATCGCCGGCGAGCACATCCGCTCCATGCAGCACAAGGGCATCATCACCCTGAGCAATCCAGACATGGAGATCAGCGCCATGGATGTGAAGCGCCTCCATGACGACATGTTCAAGATTGCCACGCCTCCGGGCATGGAGATTCTGCATGTATTGCCCCAGGAATACACAGTGGACAACCAAGTGGGCATCAAAGACCCCGTGGGCATGAGCGGCGTGCGCCTCGAAGGCAATTTCCACGTGGTCATCGGTCAGACGACCGCAGCCAACAACATCTACAAGTGCGTGCGCAAAGCAGGCTTGGAAGCCCGCGAGCTCATTTTGGAGCCGATCGCTTCCAGCGCAGCTGTGCTCACCGACGAAGAGCGCGAGGCAGGCGTGTGCCTCGTGGACATCGGCGGTGGCACCACAGACTTGGCCATCTTTGAAGACAACATCATCCGCCATACGGCAGTGATCCCCTTCGGCGGCAACATCGTCACCGAAGACATCAAGCAAGGCTGCACCGTGATGCGCCGCCAAGCTGAGTTGCTCAAATTGCGCTTTGGTAGCGCACTCGCAACCGAGATCAAAGACGACGAAATCATCACCATCACAGGCCTACAAGGCCGTCCGCCCAAGGAAATCCGCCGCCGCACGCTGAGCAACATCATCCAAAGCCGGATGGAGGAGATCATCGAGTTTGTGGCTGCAGAGATCAAGCACAGCGGTTATGAGAAGAAGCTTGTCGGCGGCATCGTCGTCACCGGTGGTGGCGCCATGCTTGCCCACGCCAAGCAGCTCATCGAGTTTGTCACCGGCATCGACACCCGCATCGGCATGCCGGGCGAGCACCTTGCCAGCGGCCTCGTCGACGAGGTGAACAGCCCCATGTATGCCACGAGCGCAGGCTTGGTGATCCAAGGCTTGAACGCAGAGGAAGTGCCTGCACCACGTGCGGCAGAGCGCAATCCAGCCGTCGAGCCACGCCCCAAGCAAGGTCAGGAGCCGCAACCCAAAGCCAAGGAAAAGGAAAAGGAAGCCCGCAAAGAAAGCGAGCGCCCCACCACCGGATTCATCGGCCGCGTCAAAGACTGGTTTGAAAGCAGCATGAGCAATACTGGTGATTTTATTGAATAATTAGGAATTAGGAATTAGGAATGAACGATTTATTGGTCAGTCTGACACTCAGTTTTCAATTCCTCATTTCTAATTCCTAATCAGAAAAGAACTATTAATTAAAGAGCTATATGTCATCCATTGAATTTCAAATGCCCAAAAACAAGAACTCGATCATCAAGGTGATCGGGGTCGGGGGCGGCGGCGGCAACGCTGTCAACAACATGTACCGAAAAGGTATCATCGGGGTGGACTTCATCGTGTGCAATACAGATTTGCAGGCCTTGGAAATGAGCCCCGTGCCGAATAAAATTCGCCTGGGCGCGACACAAACCGAAGGTCTGGGCGCAGGAGCCAATCCTGAGCTCGGTCGCCTATCGGCTGTCGAGAGCCTCGACCAATTGCGCGACGTCTTGCGCACGAATACCAAAATGGTTTTCGTGACCGCAGGCATGGGCGGTGGCACGGGCACCGGCGCTGCGCCGGTGATCGCTGGCCTCGCCAAAGAAATGGGCATCCTCACTGTGGCGATTGTGACGACCCCATTCCGGTTTGAGGGCAAGAAGCGCATGGGCCAAGCCCTCGCAGGCATCAAGGCGCTCGAAGCCAGCGTCGACACCATCGTGACCATCAACAACGACAACCTCACGGAAGTCTTTGGCAAGAATGTCACGATGAAACAAGCCTTTGAAGAGGCCGACACCGTGCTCTGCGACGCCGCCAAAGGCATCGCCGAGATCATCACCCGCGAAGGTTACATCAACGTGGACTTCGCCGACGTGAACACCATCATGAAAGACGGCGGCACCGCCCTCATGGGAACCGCCACCTACTCCGGCGAAGACCGCGCCATCCGCGCAGCTGAGGACGCCATCTCGTCCCCTATGCTCGACAACGTGAACATCAGCGGTTCACGCGGCATCCTCGTGAACATCACCGCAGCATCCGACAGCTTGCGCTTGGACGAGACCACGACCATCGTCGAGTACATCCAAGAGGCAGCCGGCGACAATGCCGACATCATCTTCGGTACCGTCTACGACGAAGACATGGGCGATCAGCTCAGCGTCACCGTGATCGCAACCGGATTTGACAACGAGAAGCGCAGCTTTGCGGGCCTGACCCAAGAGGCGCCACGCGTCGTCTTGGACATCAATCCCAAGAAAGAAACGAGCTTCCGCGAGGAAATCAAGCCCGAGCGCAAAGAGCCGCGCAACCTGGAGGAATTCAGCATCACGAGCTCGCCCGCTTTCACCTTTGAGTTGGAAGACACCAAGCCGCCCGTCGTGCAGCAGCCCACGCTCTTTGAAGAGCGCAAGCCGCCAGTCACGCCCGTTCCGCCAGTGACACCCTACGTGCCACCTGTGGAGATGCGCAGCACCCGCGAGACCGAGTTGGAGGAGCGCATGCGCAAGCTGCGCAGCACCGACTACAACTACCACAATCCCGAGTCGTTGAAAGGCATGGAAGACATTCCCGCCTACATGCGCAAGACCATCCCCGCCTACGAAGAGCCCACAGTAGCCGAGCCCAAGCTCAGCCGCCTGAGCCTAGAAGACGTGGACGACAAGCGCTTCACAATCAGCGACAACAACACGTATCTGCACGACAACGTGGACTAAGGAGCCGAATTTGCAGAATTTACTGAATCGAGCATGGTGTTGAATGCTGGGCTTGCGTGCGCTTGTCGTGTGCAGCATTCAACACGGCTAGTGATTCTTGTAATTCTGCAAATTCTGCTCGGATTCGGCTTATAGCTCTTTTTTAATAGTAATCTTATTTCAGCAAGACGCCACTCCTACCGCCTAGGAGTGGTGTTCTTTTTTGAGCAGAATTCTCAGAATTTGCCGAATCAACCGCACTGTTGAATTCTGGGCTTGTGTGCGTATGGTGCACCGATAATTCAAGGTAGCTAGTGGTTCTGAGAATTCTGTAAAATCTGCTCAAGATGCTGCTCTTTGTAGGATTTTTCCTGGCTAGTCGCTATTTTGAATCCAAAAGAATACACGCTTGAATCTGTCCTGCATGCAACGTTTCTCACAAAAAAGCTTTATTTTCACTTTGCAATCAGCGGGATTGGTGATGCTCATCTTTATCGTCGGATGCACACACTCAAATCAAGGAAGCATGGGATTTTGGGATAAGTTATTTGGAAAAAAACAAGAGTCTGCGGCACCAAGTGGCCCGATTGCTCCGCGAGCCCCAATTGGGAAGGTTGACGTAGGCAGCTTGGAAAAAACAGCAGAATTATTGCATGAAGATCAGTTTTGGGCGATTGTCGAGCGCTCATTGAAGTTTAAGGACGACCAAGAGAAGCAGGAAGCTTTTTTGGTCAGGGAGGTCGAGCAACTCAGCCCCAAGGAAATGGTCGGGTTTGATCTGCGCACGAAACAACTGCTCCGCGATTCCTACAACGGCGATCTGTGGTGTGCAGCATACATCATGAACGGCGGTTGCTCAGACGACGGGTTTGAGTATTTCCGATGTTGGCTCATTTCACGTGGTCGCAAGGTCTATGAGGCGGCAATGGCAAATCCAGATAATTTGATAACCGAAGTAGCCGAGGATAATGGCGAGGGTTACGATTTTGAATCCTTTTCCTATATCGCCCAAACGGCTTTTGAAAACAAAACTGGCAAAGACCTTAACGATTACATCGACAACGAACAATCTGCCGCAGATGAAGGGGGTTACCCCGAGTTGGTCTTTCAGTGGAAGGAAGAGGATCCAGAAAGTATGCGCAAAATATGCCCGCGATTGTATGCGCAATGCTGGGAAAAATATGGCGATCGCTAGCTGAATTAACGCGGAATTCTTCCTAATTTTCGATACACATTCCATCCAATATTGATTCAAAATGTCGGCACTATTTTTTGCAATTCTTTCGATAATTCTCCCATTTGTCTCAACCAATGTTGCGATGCAGGGCATACAAATCCATGACAGCGACGCCAAATTGGAGGCGATCAAACTGGAGGTTGTAGATAGCGATCTGACCATCAAGACACCGATGATCAAATACCGCACAGCAAATGGCAACGACTTTGCCGTGACCATCAAAAAGGGCAAGGTCGTTTACATGGAAAATGATTGGCAGCACGAAGGCACTGGAAGTCAGCCACTCGTGTCAGATCTTGTATTCGGTCAGACCTCACTTCGGGAAATTCGGGCGAAGTTTGGCTTCAATGGCTATGTGCACAAGCATCATTCCTACATGAAAACCAAGGGTGAGTTGATCATGTTCAATTGTTTCGAATTGAGCATCCCCAAAGACGTTGTTTTTGTAACGATTACGGCTTTGCCTTTGGATGCGGAGGTGACGGAAGAGACCGTCGCAAATCACCTCAAGCTCACGGCTTTGGTACTCAGCGACAAGAAATATCTCGATGAAATCTGGGGTTCTGAGAAAGCCTATGATGCCACCAACCCAAAAGTGAGTTTGTAACACAATTAGCAGGATGCGGATGCCGCTGCCGAAGATCTGCTTCCACATTTCATGGGCAAAGCTCATGGGCTTCTTGAAAACCACTGCCAGATTCCCTAAATTCGCTTCATGGAAGCCCAGATGCCCAAATACATTAGCCCGTACCCAATTTGCGGCTTTTATTTGCTCCTTGGCGAGGAGGGGAACAAGGATTTATTGATTCCGAAAATCCTGCAAATCCGGTAAATTCTGATTCAGACATTCAACACTGCAATTGATTCAAAGAATTCTGTAAATTCTGCTCCACTCGATCCAAACTCTCAGCCAATTGCGCAATCGACTCCAGCGCATAATATTCCGTCTGCATCACCTCTTTGCGAAAGGCGTGCCCTAAGACTGCCTCGATGTCGAAAGGCAGGATGCCAATGCCGCTGTTGAAGATCTGCTTGCTCTCGCCGTAGCTCGACAAGATGCCTGCGCCGAAGATCGTGGGCTTGCTGCCCTCGATGAGCAGCCCAAACTCGATCGTGAACCAGTAGAGCCGCTCCAATTGCGCTTCCGCTTGCAGATTGCCCGCAAAACGCTTGCCGATCGCCCCAAAGCGCTCCATGAAACCGGCGTAGACGGGGTCGATGAGCAAGGGCACATGCCCGAAAATGTCGTGAAACATGTCGGGCTCCTCCAGGTAATCGAGTTGCGAGCGCTTGCGCACCCAGGTGCTCGAACAAAATCGCCGCTGCGAGAGTAGGTCAAAGAACTCCGCAACCGGAATGAGGCCGGGTACGACCTCGATTTCCCAGCCCGTCGCCGCCTTGAGGCGGCGGTCCAGCTCCTCAAAGCGCGGAATCTCCAGCGCACCGAGTTCGGGTGCGAGCTGCGCGAGGCTGCCCAGGTATTGGCTGCAAGCCTTGTCTTGCAGATTCAAAACCTGCCGCTCAAAGAGGATTTGCCAAGTCTCGTGGTCGGTCGGCAGGTATTTCTCGTGGTGCTGTTGCATCTTTTTTCTAGGTGGATGAGGTTCATGGACAACAAAAAGCCCGACTTCGCGAGAAGCCGGGCTGGGTATTTTACAAGGTCACAAACCTCATACCACGTCGCCGACTTCCTTGTGGAGTCGATAAGCGTAGCTGCGGTAATATGAACACTGATTTTGCATAGACTGTGGCTAAAGATAAGCGAAGCTTGTGTAGGATTGCAAGGGGTGAGCTGTAATATTTTTGAAATTTGGCGGGATGATACAGCGGGTCGCCAGTAGATCAGTCCCTTGCAGTTTGCATTTCCCGCTTATAATCTCGAATCTCGCCTTGTCGCAAGCTGCGATCCTAATCACCCAGCACCCTTGGAAGCACTCATCACATACTTTTCCGCTGTCGGCTTCAGTGAAGCTGAGATCCTCCAACTCGCTGGCGCATTTCAGCAAATCCACCTCAAGCGAGGCGAATTTTTTGTGGAGGAGGGGCGTGTGAGCAAACACTTGGGCTTTGTCACTGCGGGCTTTCTCCAATATTATGTCCTCGTCGATGGCGATGAGAAGACCACCTATGCCGTCGGGGAAAACAACTTTGTGGTTTCCCTCGTGAGCTTTTTGCGGGAAACGCCCGCACAAGAAAATATCCGCGCGGTGATGGACACCACGCTGTGGGTGATCGATCATGGGCAGCTACGCGCCCTGCTCACGGAGTTGCCGCGTTTCAAGGATTTCTATATCGGCGTCTTGGAAAATCAAATCTGCTGCATCGACGAGAGCCGCCTCGATGCGATCATGCTCAGCGCGCAGCAGCGCTATGAAAAAATGCTCGGCAAAGAGCCGCAGCTTGTGCTGCAAATTCCCTTGCAATATTTGGCCTCGATCCTCGGCGTCACGCCGCGCCACCTGAGCCGCATTCGCGGGAAGATACGGTAGCGGGGGCTAGTACATCACTTTGGAAATTACTGGCCTATTAAGATGGATATGTGTTCCGCGAGGTGCGATACGCCTAGGCGCATCGATTCTTGTGGTGGGCTGGTTTTCTATAAACGTTAGACCGCTCTGCGGTCCTGCAACTTGCTAATGTTGGTGGAAATGAAAGATGTGCGGCCCCGCTGAAGTCGCTGGATGGCCATCGTGCCCGACTCCAGCGGAGTCGCACCTACCCCAGCAAATGACCACCTTGTCATTCGATCAAAAGGTGCCGCGCCAGCGGCATGTTCACTCGAAATGACATCGGGGTTTGGCTTGCTGGCAAAGTTCCAGACAACCAAAATCCCTCCCACGCATTAATGGACATTTGTCCAGTGGCAACCATACCCAGCTCCAGAACTTTGTAGCGTTCAATTAAACAAGAATGTTATGAAATACTGGATGATCTTTTTGACAATGGCGATGTGGGCGCAGTTTGCGCTGGGCCAAGGACGAATGCAGAACCAAGAAATCAGCCTCAACGGCTTCCGCAATCCCTCCATCGGATTGGAGTACCGCTACCACCACTTCTCGGTGCATGCCGGATATTACGTGACCGCCTTGACGGCAGGAGAGACGACGAAATTCATCAAAACGGGCCTCACGGCTTGGTTCCTGCCGATCGGGCACAAGGAGACTCCTTCATCGTTTTACGCGGGTGCATCCTACCTGCGCGGACTCAACCGCGCCTACGAAGGTCAAAATGCACTGGCCGTAGAGACGGGCTTCAGGTGGATGATCTGGAAGGGCCTGAACCTGCGCATCGGCGGGATAGCGCTCATCGCCAAGGATCAGCGCCTGCGCATCAACCCCACGCCCGGCATCAGCTATGGTTTCACATTCTAAACATTCCCCAAAATGCAAAACGAAAAAATCATTGGACTCTTGCTGATCCTCGGTGCGATCGGGGTATTCATTCCCTACACGCTGCTCACGATCACTTTTGAATATCCCGATGTCTTGCGGCAGGATGCAGGCATGGTACTCACAAAATTTCACGCCGGCGGCAGCAGCCTCGTCTGGACTTGGTGGGCGTTTGCCATCTTGGGATTTCCCTTGCTCATCGCCTATTCGCTGATCGGGCAGCAGCTTTCCCCCAAATTGCCGATGGTGAAATGGGTGACGACCCTAGGGGTCATCTCTGGCGTGGTGCAGATTGTGGGTCTTTTGCGCTGGGTATTTGTGGTGCCCGTGATCGCCGACACCTACGTGCAGGCTACCGATTCGGCCACGCAGGCAACTGCGAAAATGGCCTTTCAAGCGGTTCATCAGTTTGGTGGGGTTTTGCTCGGCGAACACCTCGGTCAGTTGCTCACCATCGCCTGGACGGTGGGCCTGTCTTTTGCTTTTTGGAAGCTGCGGATGATGCCCCGCTGGGTCAGTTGGTTGGGCGGCATTGCCTCCGGCATCTATTTGCTGGCACAAGCAGAGCTGTTTGCAACCGTGATGCCAGGCTTTCCAGTTTGGGATTTGGCGGGATTGATCGGTAGTAGCTTGTGGTTGGTTTGGCTCGTCGTCGTGGGTGTGATGTACATGCGGCGAAGCCCGGTGCAAACGAGGGTTTGATGGGCAATGCCGCGTGCAATCACCGTTGCTCATCCACCATTCACCCACCAAATTCTACCAAACCCTAAAATCTGCTCGCTTTTCTGGGAATGATTCGCCATTATCACTGAAGAAGCTCCGCAACCTGCATTGCACCATTGCCTCGCCTACCGGCCACGGCGGCTTCACCTAAGATATTCACCAAAACTGTCGTTCGATGAAAAAAGGAATCTCGATCTTGTGCTTGCTGACCATCGTTTTTGCAGCCATCGCCTATGGGCAGTCACCGGCCTTTGACTTGAGCCAAGAGGTGTACACCGTGCCGGCTGAGAACGATGCCGCCCACCCTTGCATCACCGAGACGGAATATGCGCTCATCGAGACACGCGTCGCTGAAAATCGCCGCTTGCTGGGCCTCGATCAGTTGCCCCAAGCCAAGGTGGCCTCGACCTTGCTGGATTGGCCCTTGCGGCCCTCGGCGGCGGTGCATGACTGCGGCTACCACTTCATCGGCGCCTACGTGGACCAAAACACTGGGACAGGCGTGGTGCAAGACTGGAATTGCGGCACGAATACCTATGATGGCCACAAGGGAACCGATATTGCGACTTGGCCATTCAGCTTCTACAAGATGGACAATGGCATGGTCGAGGTCGTGGCTGCCGCCGCAGGCACCATCATCGACAAACACGACGGCGAGTTTGATCGCAATTGTGCGGGCAACAACCTCACCGCCAACTATGTGATCATCCAACATGCCGACGGCTCCACGGCCTTGTATTGGCATATGAAGAGCGGGGCTGTGACCTCGGTCGGCATCGGGCAGACGGTTGCAGCGGGCGATTACCTCGGCGTCGTGGGCAGCTCGGGCAGTTCGAGCGGACCCCACCTGCACTTTGAGGTCTGGACCGGCAGCACGAGTGCCACGCGCAACGATCCATTTTATGGCCCCTGCAACACGCTCAATGCTGCGACTTGGTGGAATGCCCAGCGCCCGCACAAGGAGACCGCCCTGCTGCGCGCCACGACCCATTCGACCGATGTAGTGATGCCCGGCTGCCCGACCACCGAGACGCTCAACGAGCAGAGCGCCTTCACACTGCCATTTCAGGGCCCCGGACTGCCCGCAGATTTTGCCAAGTTTTACATCTTCATCCGCGAGCAGATCGCTGGCATGAATGTCATCTGCACGATCTTAGATCCGCAGGGTGCCACCTACCTTACGTGGACTTATACCGCGAATTCAGACTCCAAAGTGGCCTATTGGGGCTATTCCAAGCACCTGCCATCCAACCCCGGCACCTATACCTTCCGTGCGGAATACAACGGCGCCACCTGTGAGTCGACCTTTGACATTGTGGGGGCAGTGGGCACGCAAGTCTACATTCCCGCATCCACCAAGGTCTATCCCAATCCCTCAGAAGGCCGCTTTGTGGTCGAGACGGATGGCGTTGCTGCGGATGCGATCGTGGTGCGCAACCTGCTGGGCGCGCAAGTGTACCGCGCCGATGGCATCGGGGCCAAGACGACTGTGGAACTGCACGTGCCCCATGGCATCTACCTCTATGAGGTATTGTCGGGGAGCCAAGTCGTGTCGGCGGGCAAGCTGATGGTGGACTGAATCCATTTTTTGTGTAAATCTGCATGGTCTCCGAGCGTTTTGGGGAGGGAAATGCATGCCAATGATCGATCGTGAAATAGAACGGGAATTGATGCCGGTGCTGGCCACAGGAGAGGAATTGTTGTGGACAGGGCGCCCCAAGACGGGTATTGTGTTCCGCAAGGCAGATGTGATGATGATTCCATTCAGCATATTGTGGTGTGGATTTGCGGTGTTTTGGGAGGTCGGTGTCGTTTCGATGGGCGCGCCGTGGTTTTTTGGATTGTTTGGGATTCCCTTTGTTGTGATCGGATTGTACCTCGTCGTCGGCCGGTTTTTCGCAGATGCCCGCAAACGTGCAAATACCATTTACGGGCTCACAGGCGACAGGGTGATCATCCGCGAGGGATTGCTGAATACAACCCTGAAATCAATCAGCATCAAGACACTCACCGATATTACGCTGGAGCAGCGGGCCGACGGCTCCGGAACGATCTTGCTGCGCGACGAGGCAAGCGTGTCCCGCTACGACGACTACAGCCCTCTCTCGCGCCGCCACCGCCG
>JANPHP010000216.1:0-4634 GCA_031424495.1 Bacteroidota bacterium
CAGTATCCAATCGCCCAAAATTCCCCCCATTGCACATCCCCCACATCCGACCTACCTTTGCAGCCACATGAGTGGCTGCTACACAAAAACATTAGTCTTGCTGGTCGCGATTTTCGCCTCCCTATCGAGTATGCTTCATGCCCAGGGCGAATTTGATCCGGGCGATTACAATACTTTGCGGGTCGAGAATGAGATCAAGATGGTGGTGCCGCAGCCGCTGATTGATTCGGTTTGGGATTACTTGGTGATGCGCTACAAGGATCCGAGTTCTTTTTTGATGGGGATCGACAGCAGTTTGCATGCTGTCTTTGCGGAGGATCTGTTTCACGACCAATATTTTGACAACGATACCTTCCTGCTTGCACGCATGCAAAGTGGCGTGCGCCACCGCAGCCGCGAGGTGCTTACCGACTCGCTGAGCGCCAAAAATGGCCGCGAACTCATGCAAATCAAGATCAACCATATCGACGGCAATGCACTTAACCGAGGCGAATTCAAGTACCCCGTTCACCACTACAAGCCCGGCGGAAAGGTCAAGGAATATGACGACCATCCCTTCCTCGGACTCGTGAAACGCAAGCGCCGCCCCGAAATCATGCAGCAACTTAAGGCTTATGGCATCGACGCTCTGACTTTGGCGCCGACGATCGTCATCCGGCAATACCGCAAGCGCCTCTATGTCTACAGCGACTCGACGGCCTTTGCGACGCTCACGCTCGACATCGATACTGCCTATTTCAACGGTGAGCAGTATGCGTTCACCGAGCTGGAAATGGAGTTGAATGAGATTTCCTACACGCTCGGCGACACAGCACGCCGGGCAGCCATGGAATCCAAAAACGCAATGTTTCAGCAAGATCTGCTGGCGCAATTCCCAGCCATTCACCAAGACCAGACGCCAAAATACAACAAAGCTGCCCGCGCATTCGGTATCGACCCGCAAAATGGCCTCTATGGCAAGGGCGGATTTCCGTGGTTGATCGTGATCATCTGCGCCGGTATCGTCGGCGGAGTAGGGGTATTTTTCTGGCGGATGCGACGGGCTAGGGGGTAGTTGAGGAGAAGCTAGATTGAATGGAATAGACTCGCTTTTCGCAGTGTCCCTGACGCCATCAATCCACCATCATTGCATCTCAATTTCAGAAGCGACGGAACCATCGATCATCATCGGCAATTAGCTGAATTCGAAGAATAAGGCCGAGTTTAATGTATTCCACATGGAAGTGGAGGATGGCAAATGGAGCCACTACACACCCTTACGCTAGGTAATGCTGCGGCATTCGGAGCACACCAGCCAAAGGGATGTTGACCGCAATATCCTAAAGTGAGCGCTTTTACTTCCCCCTCAAAACAATATCCCAGCAATCGTAGCTGACAAATAAGACGCCAAGGTGCCGCCTAGCAAAGCCTTGAGGCCCAGTCTTGCAAGGTCGGCCCTGCGCTCAGGCGCCAATGCGCCGATGCCGCCGATTTGCATGCCGACGGAGCTGAAGTTCGCGAAGCCGCAGATTGCGATGCTCGTGATCATCTCGCCCTTGGGGGTAATGAGCGGTATCGCGCCACTGGTCATGTTTTTGAAGGCGATGAACTCATTGATCGTGATCTTCTGCCCAAAGAGCGTGGCGGCGCTGTTCACGTCCTCTGCTGGAATGCCCATGCACCAAGCGATCGGGTAAAAAAGCTTGCCAAAGATCCAATCCAGCGTGATCGGCATACCTGCGACGCTTTCAGGGATGAGGCCGAGCAGCGCATTGACCATGGCCACAAGTGCCAAGAATGCCAGCAAAAGGGCGAGCACATTCATCGAGATTTTGAAGCCATCGGTGGCGCCGTGGGCGATCGCGTCGATGAGGTTGGTATAGGGCGACTTCACTTCGAGTTTCACATTCCCCATCGTCTGACTTTCCTCGGTTTCTGGGAAGATGATTTTGGAGATGACGAGCGCGCCGGGGGCGGCCATCATGCTGGCGGTCAGCAGGTATTCAGCCTTGGCACCGAAACTCACATACACGATGAGAATGCCACCTGCGATACAGGCTAAACTTCCCGTCATGGAAGCCAGCAACTCCGATTTGGTCATGCCAGCGAGGTAGGGTTGGATCATCACCTGCGCCTCGATTTGACCGACGAATGCACTCGCAACATTGCTCAGGGCCTCGGCACCACTCACCCGCATGATGAAGTTCATGGCTTTGGCGACGACGCTCACAAAGAATTGCATGACCTGCAAGTGGTAGAGGATCGCCACGAGTGCGCAAACCAAGATGATGGTGGCTGTGATGTTGAATGCAAAGACAAATGAGCCGGGCGAACGAAAGTCGGCGACGGGCTCGTTGTAGCGGTCTTGGTTGGCAATGAGGATGGCTGCGACAGGGGCCTTGGAGAGCCCAAAGATGTGCACCATCGCAGCCGAGTCAGCGGCAATCTTTCCGATTTCAGAGAGCCGCATCTGCGCCGAATTATCACTGTTGCGCAAAATGCTTGCGTCGACACCATTCCGGAGCAGGTCGCTGTAGGCGAGCTGCGAGATTGGTGTCGCTTTTTTCAGGGCCAATGCAGCCTGCACTGCCGGCTCTTGTGGAATGCCATTCTCGCCGAGGATCTTGACGGTGAGCGTACTGTCAGCAGTATATCCACGAGCTTGTCCAGGGTTGCTCGATGCGATGCCACCATACACAAAGTCGGCACCCACTTTTGCAAAGTGCTCGATTTGCTGCATGCCTTGGCCCATATATTGAAAAAATTGCTTCACTGGGCCCACCTTCAAGATGAGCACGGCAAGCAAGACTTGCAACGCGATCCCACTTCCGACCAACCGCAGGTTGATGCGGCGACGGTTGTTGGAAAACAAAAAGGCGATCCCCAAGATCACCACGATGCCAATCAATCCAATAAATCTATCCATTGTACGGGGCTATTGCGGCAAAGTACAAAAAAGTTGAATGTGAACGCATGCTTGCCGAACGAGATTTTCACGCCTGACCCATCAAAACAAAAGGAGCCTTGCATGGCAAGACTCCTTTTGTTGCTAAACAATTGATCGTCAATCGATTTTGAGCAGGCGGCCATTGAGCTCCTGTGTGCCTGTGCGCACACGGAACAGGTAGACGCCAGCAGGCATTTCGCCCAAGTTTGCGCGCAGGGTGCGCACGCCGGCTGGGCTCTCTTTTTCTTCCACCAACCGAACAAACTGGCCGGCTGCATTGTAAATCTCGATGGCAAGATCCCCATCCTTCAGCTTGCCGATTTCAAAGTTGAAAACGTCATGCCCAGGGTTTGGCGATACATTCACCCACTCATTGCCCCCAAACAGCACCTCGACTTGGTTGGAGAAATTAACTGCGCCGTTGAGGTCGATCACCCTGAGGCGGTAGTAATTGATGCCACCCAACGGCGTATTGTCATAGCTGAGGTAGCTTTGATTGGTGCTCGGCTGCCCCACTGCCTGTACATGCCCTATATCGGACCAAGTACTTGCATCGCCGCTGCGCTCGATGACATAGTGGCTCAGGTTTTGCTCATTGAGCGCATCCCAGTGCAGTTTCACGCGGTCACCTTGCTTTTCTGCATCCAACTGCAGATTGTCCACAGGCAAGCAGACCGTAATGTTGATCTGATCAGTCATGGTACAGGTACCATTGTTTACTGTCACCGTGTAGGTAATGGGCGACAATACGGCAATTGCATTGGGGTTGCTCACCGTCGTGGAGGTGAGATAGGTGGCAGGTGACCAGTTGTAGCTGACCGTGCCGACCTGTGGCGTAAACCTAAAGGCATCATTGGTGGCCGTCCAGTTCACGCCATTGCGCCCTGTTACTGCCACGCCCACACCTGCAGTACCTTGGATACCTTGGGTATGCGTGGAGCCATCATCAGTGATCGTAGTGGAGTGGATTTCAATGATATTGCTCGTTTCAAACAATTTAATTTGAAACGTATTGATCGGTCCAGCAGAGCAACAGTGATTGATCCCATTGTAGTCGGCGATGAAAATTCGGTTGGGAGCAATGCCTTGCGTCTGATACTGGATCGTGCCGCCCGCAGGAGGATAGAGGTCGTTCCAAGTGCCGGCAATGAAATCACTGATTGTGCCTGTGGGAATTGCAGAACCCGAGCAGCAACCGCTGCTACTCGCGCTGTTGAAGGTGATGAAGCCATTGGAGCTGATATAGACCTGCGTCTTGGCTTGGCAATAGAAATTAAATGTAAAGCCAATCGGAACGGCCGTACTTACCTGGTCATCGCCCAGAACGACTGAAGTGCCAGCAACCACTGCTGGTGCAAAAGAGATTGGAGCCGCGGTATAGATCGCGCAGTTGCTAGGCGCTGGCGGGCCGGAGTAGACCGCATTGAGCGAGGCGCTGTTGCCTGCAGGGCAGATGTTGATGTCGGGGCCAGCATTCACGTTGGCGACGTCGACCAACACCGATCCAGTTGCAGAGCAGATGCCATTGCTGGCCACTGCGTAGTAAGTGGTCTGCGCAGGAGGGCTCACCACCGCTGTCGTGCCCGTAGCGACCGTTGTACCGATTGGGGTCTGCCAGTTCACGGTAAAGGCGACTGGAGGCACTGGGGCAAAACGGTAGGCATCATTGGTGGCGGTAAAGTTTGTGCCATTGCGACCCGGCGCAGCA
>JANPHP010000217.1:0-4882 GCA_031424495.1 Bacteroidota bacterium
GGCACCTGCGGCTTGCAGGAGCTTGTGTGCACGCAAGCGTGCCCACAATGTGCCGGTCGCATACACAAGCAAGAGCCAATTGAGGCCGATCACCAGCGGCACATTGATCCATTGAAAGCCGAGCGTAGGCCCATAAGCATACTCGCCAAACAGCCATCCGGTCTGCACCCCTATGACCTCGGCGGCATAGCCCCCGAGGACACAAGCCACCATCGCCGTCACGGCTGCGAGATTCCAATCTTGGTGGTTCCAGACCAGTAAAGTCGCAGAAATCACCAAGGTGAGCGGTGTCGCAGCCAAAAACCATGCACGGCTGTCCGTGTGCAGCCCGATCAAACCCACCGTGTACAAGATCACCAATATGGTGATCGCTGCAGCTGGGCGATATTTGACAATCAGGGCATTCATGCAGCAGGAACCATTTCTGAAACAATGCGGGCACTGAGCAAGCAAAGCGGGATGCCGCCTCCCGGATGCACGCTGCCTCCGCAAAAATACAGCCCTTTGACCTTGCCGCTAAAGTTCGGGTGGCGAAAAAATGCGCTCATGGCACTGTTGGAGCTAGCTCCATACAATGAACCTTGGAAACTACTGGTTTTGGACTCGATTTTGCGCGGGTCCAAAATCTCCTCACAGACGATATGTCTTGCGACCTGCTCGCCCAAGATGCGGGTCAACTTCGTTTGGATGCGCTTCCGCGATTCGGTGATGATCGCGTCCCAATCCTGTCCCTTATCACCCGGCACATTGATCATCACAAACCAATTTTCCATGCCCGCGGGTGCATCTTTGGATTCCATTTTGGAGCTGACATGGATGTAGATCGTTGGATCAGCATGCAATCCTTCATTGCCAAAAATGCCGTCAAACTCTGCCTTGTAGTCGGCGCTGAAGAAGATGTTGTGGACATCGAGTTGGGGAAATGTACGATCGATGCCCCAATAAAAGATAAGCGCACTGCTGCTGCGCTCATGTTGCAAAACCTTTTCTGGTGCAGGGAAATCAGGCATGAGTTTGCGGTAAGTCGGCACGATGTCCATGTTACTTACCACGATGTCAGCGGAGTATTGCTCCTCGCCTACTTGCACGCCCGTCGCACGGCCATTTTGCAATATGATCTGGCTCACACGCCTCCCATATTCAAACCGCACACCCAAATCCTCGGCGAGTCGCACCAAACTTCGGGTAATGGCAACCATGCCTCCAACGGGGAAATAGGCGCCGATGCCATTTTCGAGATGCGGAATGAGGTTGAGTACTGCCGGGGCGGAATAAGGATTGGAGCCGTTGTAGGTCGCGTAGCGGTCAAACAACTGCACCAAATGCGGATGCTTCAATTTCTTCATGTTGCGTGCATGCATCGTGCTTGTAAGGTTCAGTTTAGGCAAATGCAGCAATGCCTTGAGCACATCCCACTTGAACAGATTGCCCAATCGATGCAATGAACGCTCCAAAAAAATACCCTTGGTCAGTTCATATTTTTGCTGTGCTGCCTGCAGGTGACGGTGCAAAACCTGGGCCGGCACCCCCAACTTGGCCTCCACCGCAGCGGCGTAGCGCAGCGGATCGGCATGGGCATCGAGCACGGTGCCGTCCTCGTAATAATAGCGGCAGGCTATCTCCAGCCGTCGGTAATTGAAATCGTCCCTGGGATTCCTTCCCGCTAATTCAAACAAGGCATCCACCAATATGGGCATCGTGAAGAGCGAGGGCCCTGCATCCCACCGAAAGCCATCGCGATCGATCTCACTGAGCTTGCCACCGGGATAGTCATTGGCCTCCAGCACGGTGACCGCATAGCCTTTGACGGCCAGCCGAACGGCGACTGCTATGCCCGCTATGCCAGCCCCAATGACGATGGCGCGAGGCATCAAGAAAAATATGTGATCTCTTGGGAAGCAAAACCGCCGCTTTGCTGAAACTGATCTACTTGGGCCAGACAGAGACGAAACCAAACGGTGTAATCGCTTGGATTCTGAATAAGATCCTCATGCAATGCCTGCATGTTGATCGGCTTCCATTCGGCGACCTCCATGGGGTTGATCTGTGGTTCACCTTCATAGGTCCCAACAAAAACATGGTCGAGCTCGTGCTCCGTGAGTTCACCGACAGATTGCTCATAGAGGAATGAAAATGCATGTTGCAGCGTGCAGACGATGCCCATTTCCTCCAATAAACGACGCTGAGCTGCTTCCAGATTGCCCTCTCCGGGTCGGGGATGGCTGCAACAAGTATTGGTCCAGAGACCGCCACTATGGTATTTATGGAATGCGCGACGCTGCAGGAGCAATTCGCCAGCAGGGTTGAACACAAAAACCGAGAAAGCGCGGTGCAGAGCGCCTTTCAGATGCGCCTCTTGCTTTTCCATCACCCCAAGCTCATTGTCTTGGGCGTCGACCAATATCACTTGCTCAGCAACCATTTCTCCGATCTGCATGTGAAGTTAGATAATATTGAGTTGATGACGAAAATAAGATCCGACAAACAAGGCATACTTGCGCTGATTGGGAATGCGCACACGCTCCTCGAGGATGCGGTGGTGCGGGAGCGATTTGATCTTCCTGAAGAGGCCCATGTAATAGACATAAGCCATGTAGACGCCAAACCGGGCGTCCTTGGGCAGCATTTTGATGCCTTGCAGGCCCAGTTCAAAGTCTTGGGCGATGTCTTGCTCGATGGTCGCCTTGGTCTTGCTGTCAAATTGCTCGACATTCAAGCCAGGGAAATAAGCCCGTCCCAAGGTTTTGTAATCTGCATGCAGGTCCCTGAGGAAATTGATTTTTTGGAAAGCAGAGCCCAGGCGCATGGCAAAGTACTCTAGCTTGTCATACTGCTCTTGTTTCCCCTCCACAAACACGCACAAGCACATCAAACCCACCACCTCCGCCGAACCCAAGATATATTTTTCAAAATTGGCTTGGTCATATTTGTGCTCAGTAAGGTCCATTGCCATGCTGTCGAGAAAGGTGTCGATCAGGTGCATGGGAATATTGAAAGCACGCACGGTGGCTTGAAATGCGTTCAAAATCGGGTTGAGGCTGATCCCATCTTGGATAGCCTCATAAGTGTCTCTTCTGAATTTAGCGAGCAGGGCAGCCTTGTCGAAGTCGTGAAAGGTGTCGACGATCTCGTCGGCAAAGCGCACAAATCCATAGATGGCGTAGATCGGATCGCGAAAAGGCTTGCCCAAGAAGCGTATCCCCAAGGAAAATGAGGTGCTGTAGGCTTGGGTGGTGAGCTTACTGGAGGCGAATGAAATCCGGTCAAATAGGGCCTTATTGTTCATGCATCACAGATTTTTGAATTCCTTTTGAATTTCGCGGGCCACGACCCGCCCTGAAATGAGGGAAGGCGGCACGCCCGGGCCGGGCACGGTGAGCTGCCCAGTGTAATAGAGGTTGCTGACCTTTTTGCTTTTGAGCGAAGGTTTTAGGATCGCGGTCTGCCGCAGTGTATTGGCTAGGCCGTAGGCGTTGCCTCTGAAGGCGTGGTAGTCACGCACGAAATCGCTATGGGCATAGCTGCGCTTGACCACGACATGCGGGCGTATCGCCTGCCCGGTGAGCTTCTCCAACCTGTCCATGATCAGGTTGTAGTAGCGCTCCTTGGTTTCCTCGGTGTCGTCGCTGAGCCCTGGCGCCAATGGAATCAATAGGAAAAGATTTTCCTGACCGATCGGTGCGACACCGGGATCGGTTTTGGATGGGCAGCAGACGTAAAAAAGCGGATTTTGTGGCCACTGCGGATCATCGTAGATCTCTCGGGCATGTTGGTCAAAATCGGTGTCAAAAAACAGGTTGTGATGCTGCAAGTTGTCGAGTCGTTTGTTCACGCCGATGTAAAACAGCAGGCAAGACGGCGCCATGACACGTTTTTCCCAATATTCAGGAGAATAAGTGCGGTATGCTGGCTGGAGCAGATGCTGCTCCACGTGGTGGTAGTCGGCGCCACCGACGACGATGTCCGTCGCCAAGGACTTGCCTCCGTAATTCACTTGTGTAGCCTTGCCTTGGCTCACGTCGATGCCATCGACTTCAGCATTCGTCTCAAACTCCACTCCCATCGATCGCGCGACATCGACCATGGCCTCCACAACTTTGTACATGCCACCCATCGGATACCATGTACCAAGCTGAATGTCAGCGTAATTCATCAAGCTATACAGCGCCGGCGTCTCTGAAGGTTTCGCTCCCAAAAAGAGCACAGGAAACTCCAACAGACTGATGAGGCGCGGATCGCGGAAGTATTTGCGGACATGACGGGAAAAAGAACGAAATAAATGCAGGCGTAACGCGCCTTTGATTACCCGTATGTCCGCAAACTCCCACAATGAACGTCCTGGCTTATACACCAGGTCTTTTATACCAACGTCATATTTGTAAGCCGCTTCCTTGAGAAAGCGCTTCAATTGGTCTGCACCGCCCCGTTCGATGGACTCAAACAAGGCATACATTCCATCCATGCTACTCGGCAAATCGATTTTGGAGTCCTTTCCAAACCAGACACGGTAAGAAGGATCGAGCCTCACCAAGTCATAATAATCACTAGTGGACTTGCCAAACTGCTCAAAATAAGACTCAAACACATCTGGCATCCAATACCAGCTCGGACCCATGTCAAAAAGGAATCCATCCTCCCGAAAAGAGCGTGCTCGACCACCCAGTTGTGCATTCTTTTCCAGCACCTTCACATCAAAACCCATCTGCGCCAAATTGGCGGCGGCCGATAGTCCGGCAAAGCCAGAACCAATCACAGTCACCTTCTTTTTTGATCCTATTTGCATTTCGTAGGGTAGAACGAATTTGCAAAAGCATTGTTTATGATTAACGACAAAAAGATAAACAAAAAATGTGCGTATCCAGGACAAACCGCTTAAAATTCA
>JANPHP010000218.1:0-12140 GCA_031424495.1 Bacteroidota bacterium
CAAATCGTTGCATTCGAAACCGTCACCACTGGCAATGGATTCACTGTTACAGTGCCAGACCCAGTAGCCACGCAACCTGCGCCGCTGGTCACAGTAACTGTATAAGAAGTCGTTGCAGATGGTGAAACGCTGATCGAAGCAGTCGTAGCACCGGTGCTCCAGAGATAGGTGCCGCCACCTGTTGCGGTGATGGTACCGGTTGCTCCATTACAGATCGTGGCATTCGAAACCGTAACCACTGGCAATGGATTCACTGTAACAGTCCTTGTGCCTGTAGCAGTACAACCATTGGTGGTGACTGTTACTGTATAGGTAGTAGTCGCCGTTGGGGCGACGCTGATCGAGGCCGTCGTAGCACCTGTGCTCCAAGCATAAGTACCGCCGCCTGTTGCGGTCAAGGTTGTGGATTGACCTGAGCAAATCGTATTGGTTCCAGAGACTGATACGACCGGCAGCGGATTGACCGTGATCGTACCGGTGGCATTCACCACACCGCAACCGCCTGTCAAGGGGATGCTGTAATTGAATGTACCAGCGACGCTAGGCGTACCGCTGATCGTAATCGTATTCGAAGCGAACGCAGCAGTCACACCCGTCGGCAAACCTGAAGGCGCACCGATGCCGGTAGCGCCGGTCGTGGTATGCGTCATGTTTGGCGAAAGTGCTGTGTTGATGCAGCGTGTTTGAGGAGTAGATGCGGTCACCGTATTGTTAGGGCCGATCGTCACCGTGGTGGAGGTAGAATTGACACAACCCCAGCCTGAAGCCGTATAGGTAATTGGTGCCGATCCACCAGAAACACCTGTCACGACACCAGCACTATTGACCGTAGCCACACCTGTATTGCTACTGCTCCAAGTACCTTGTGGATAGCGAACGATCACAATACCCGAGCCGCCGTCGCCACCTTTGTTGTTGGCATTGTAGTGGCTACCGCCACCACCACCACCACCGGTATTGGCACCGGCGTTGCCGCCAGGCGTGTTGGTTTGCGAGTTCACGCTACCGCCACCACCAGCAGATCCATTGTTGATGCCGGCGCCGCCAGAAGTAGCACCCACTGCGCCACCGCCGCCACCACCGAGGCCACCATTGCCGCCAGGGATGCTGTAACCAGCACCGCCGCCGCCGCCGCCCCAATAGAAGGTGGTACCGTTGATTGCCGATGGCACGCCAATGCCGCCATTCGCAGTACCTGGTCCGCTAGAGCCAGCACCACCAGCACCACCGCCGCCACCGGAATAGTATTGGCCACCTTGATTTCCACCAGATGAACCTTGGCCGAGGACACCTGTGCCCCCGAAGCGTGGGCTGCCATCGCTATAGCCAGAGGTACCGCCGCCAGATCCACCAGCGCCGCCTGCGGCACCTGGTGAATAGCCATTATAGGAAGATCCTCCAAAACCACCGCCCAAGGCTGTAAGTGTTCCGAAGGTGGTATTTTGACCTTGCGTCGCCGGAATCGTGTATTGGTGACCGCAAGGTTGCGATCCTGTACACGCTGCAGGTGCGCCCGTGCCGCCAGCACCGATCACTACTGGAACCACAGCTCCAGATGTAACGGCATAGCTGTTTTGCAACACGCCGCCGCCGCCACCGCCGCCGCCCATGTCCATACCACCGCCGCCACCACCGCCGACGACCAAGACCTCAACGGTACCGCTGAAGCCAGATGGCGCAGTGAAGCTTTGGCTTCCCGACGTAAAGGTATGCACGCGGAAACCACCAGCGTTGGTGATGCTATTGCCACCCGTAGGTTGGGCTGATGCAAGCGTCGATGTCGCGCCCACACACAACGTCGTGGTGCCGGTGATCGGCGCCACGGGTGGACTGTTCACCGTCACTTGGGCATAATTGTCTCCCGACATGAGGATGTTGACAAAACTTGCGCCATTGGAATAAAGCGAAAGGTCACCAAACAACGGCGCCGAGGGAGTAATCGAACTGGTATAGTTTACCACCCCATTCTTTTTGTAAACAATTTGATTGGTGCTCGTCCATTCCACTGTGAATACATCGTTGGTATTATAAGGTCCCAAGCCGATGCCGTTGCCACAGTTTTCATAGATGTACTCATTGCCGTCGGCTGCGAGGTAGATCGCGTAGTCGATGGAGCAATAGCTGTTGTCGGTTGCAGGGTCAGAGTTCAGACCCATCATCTTATAGGTGTTCGTTTGCCCGGCTTGGAATTGTATGAATCCCCCCATGCGCACATTTTGCAAGCTGTAGCCACCAGCATCCCACTGATCTGGACCGCTTTTGGTGATGCTGTTCGTGCCGAGGAATGCATTGGAGGTGATGCCGGTCCAAGCAATGTTTTGAATCAGACCTGTGTAGACCACCGTGCCGCAACCGTCGGTTGCTTTTCTGCGATAGTAAACGGTACCGAGTGTATTGGGCGGTGTGTAGGCCAGGCCAGTTGCTCCCGAAATGTCGGTAAAGGTCACGTTGTCTGCCGAGGATTGCCATTGGTAGGCATAAGGTGCGGCCCCGCCTGCAGCAGGGTTTACGCTTGTAAATGCTGTCGGGCCAGCCGTTGCGCAGACATTTTGGTCTGCCGCGATGGTGCCTGGGATCAGCGTGTTGCGGAAGTTGATCACGACATCAGAGGTCGATGAGGCGCAACCTGAAAGCGAAATCGTCCAGCGCAGTGTGTACGAAACGCCAGGCAGACCTATCAGTTGTGAATTGGGGCTAGATGGCGAAACAACGGTTCCGCCAGATCCTGCCACGATGCTCCAAGAGCCACTACCGACAGAAGGGGAGTTTGCACCCAAGGTGGCCGATGTACCGCAAACTGTCTGGGTCGAGCCTGCGTTGGCAGGGGTCACGCCAGATCCTGCAGTCACTGTGAAGCTGCAATCACCTGCATTGCCACCCAGTTTATCATTGGCTACAAACCAAGTATTGGGCACGCTGCAACCGCCATTGCCTTTCACGCGAATGAATGGCACGTTGTTTACCGTCACAGGCGCATTGGTGCCGCCATAGTCCTGACCGACGTCGGTGTAGCCTGTATTTGCAAACACAAATTCCATCTGCCCAGGGGTCTTGCTGCAATTGCAAGAAAGGTGGCCAGATCTGTAATAATATGTGAAGCTACCGCAGCCACCCACCAAGCAATTGCCTGCACCATAAGCAGACTCGCAAGCCTTGAGCGCAATCGTCTGTGGGCTATCGCCCTCGTTGTAACTGAATGCACCACCGGCACCGTTGTTGAACACACCGCTGCTACCATGGTCACGCGCCCTGAAGGTCACCGTCGTGGAGCCCGTGGGAAATGTAGAACCACTTCCCGGTCCACCGATCTGGGTCACGCGGGCAAATTGGCAGTTGTCTGAACCCGATGCCGAGAAGCTCACTGGGCTGGAGCATGGCACGGAAATATTTGCAGGACAGATTGCCGTAGGTGCCACTGCATCGATCGGCGTGAAGGTCACCGTTTCGTTGAAGGAGCTGAAGCTTGCTTGGTTCCTGCCGCCAGGCACGTGCGCAACAGTACCAGCTGCATTCTCGATACCTTGGGTATGCAAGCCACCATCAGTCGTAAGCGATATACTTACGATCTCGACGACGTTGCTGGATTCATAAATTCTGATCTGGAATGTGATCGGGGTTCCTGAAGGATAGTGATCGACGCCCGTAAATGAAACGGACAATCGCCTGAAGGGCGCTGCGCCGAATACACCGTAACCGATGGTCCCCGCTACGCCTGGATTCAAATCCTCCCAATAACCTGCAATCACCGCATTGGGATCACCGCCATTGGGGAACAATTGACCAGAGCAACAACCTTGGCCCGATGCTGTGTTGAAGCTGATAAATCCGTTGGAGGATATGACAAAGTTGGAATAGGTCGTTCCATAAAAATTGAAGTTGAAGCCGATCGGCAAGGCTCCCGTGACCTGATCATCGCCGAGTGCAACGGATGTGCCGCCCACGTCGAAAGATGTGCCTGCGCCCGGTCCCGCGATCGTATAGTCACAGGATGCCTGTGCCATTATTCGCTGACCAGAAAAAACAAACCCTGCAACAAGCAGGGTAAGAATAACAAATGACCTCAGAACAGACGTCGAGGTCGATGGAACGAAACAGGTAGAACCTTTCATATCCTTAAATCCTAAAAGTGGAATGCAATTCTTAGTTGATTGATGCCCCCGGTCGTAGGGGCGCGGCTCAATTGCCGCCTTTGGCAGCCTGGTCTTTGGCCCAAGCAGCTTTGGCTTTTTCAGGATCACCGATCCCTTTATAGTTTTCGTAAGGAGTGCCCTTTGCAGAAGATTTGGCAGGACTTACACTCTGTGAGGACTTCCATTGGGCGGAATTCAATTGTTGCACAGCCTTTGCGGCGTGGGCTTTTTGTTGTTCAGGCGTCACATTCTTGCTTTGCTCCCATTTCTGGTGTTCCTGATCGTAACCGGGTTTGCCTTGCATATTTTGCAATGCTGGAGGCATTTCGCCCGCCTTGGTGGTCGTGTTTGCTTCGGCACTCTTGGCGACTTGCCCAAATGCAGAAATGCCTGTGAATGTCGCAATGAGACACACAAGCAAAGTGGTTACAATCCTATTCATAAGCGTTGATCCTTAAATAATTACAAACCAAAATTTTCTATTCCAAAAATTACAACGACACTGTGCAATTCCACAATGCCTCAAAGCATGGCAAGATTGCCAAGCAACCTTCCATCTGACCCAAGCTGGGCTTATTAAAATGTATCCTTTCATCACCCGGAACAGTTGATCGATTCACCGGGTTTTATCCTTAGATTCAAAGGTAAGAATAATTCCCGAAAATCCAAAAATAAAACACTCTCTTTATGGGGGTGATTCAAAAACGTGGAATTTGGCCCTCCAAGGACACTGGCTTATTCAAAACCTGTTCTTAAACGCGCTAAGTCGATGTTACATTTCCCTGCTATTCTCTGCTTTTTTGCCCCCTTGGCGAAAGTGATCGCGCTTCAAATCGCTTCCAGCCCACCTCTTCCTATTTTTCCCCAAAAGCCTCCACAGCGTCTAGTGCATGGGGCATTGTGCACCGTTCGCCCCTCACAAACGCATACCTACAAGCCACAATCGGCAGATATCCTTGAATTTTACTATTTTGCCGCCATTAGCCTGGCACTTTTGCATGAAAATTTCAGTTCCCAGCGGTTTTTTCCAACGCCTATCGGTGCGCTTAGCCTTGGTGATCTTTGCCGTAGCGGTGATGCTGTATGCCAAAACGGTGGGCTACAGCTATGCTTGGGACGATGCAATCGTGATCACGGAAAATGCCCGCACCCAGCAGGGATTTGCGGGCTTGGCAAGCCACTGGACCAAACACAAGTCTGCCTTACTACAAGACCAATATGGCTACCGACCTGTGGTAATGACCACTTTTGGGCTTGAATATGGCCTTTTTGGGGCCAATCCTGCGGTCCCCCACTTCACCAACGCCATCCTGTACGGGCTACTCTGCGTTTGTATTTTTGCGGTCCTACGCCGCCTCTTGCCGCGCGCAGGCATCTGGGTCATTTTTGCGGCAAGCATGATCTATGTGTTGCACCCACTGCACGTCGAGGCGGTCGCCAACATCAAGAGTCGCGACGAAATCATGGCCTTCCTCCTGGGCATGCTGAGCCTGTGGTTGCTGCTACGATTCTATGATTTTGGCAAATGGGGGCACATTTTGGGAGCGGGCATCGCCTTTATTTTCGCCTTTTTGAGCAAGGAAAGTGCAGTGGCAATACTTCCTATCATGGGTCTCGCGATTCTGATCCAGCCTGGACCATTTAAGAAAAAGCTTGCTTTGTTGTTGCCGATCCCCCTGATCGCAGCTGTGGCGTTTTTTCTCTACAAATGGGTCGATACAAGCACAGTAGATGTCGTTATGACCTCAGATACAGGCATTTTTCAAGAAAGCCTAGGCCTCAGCAACCCGATGCTGGGTGCGCCCAACATGGACATGCAGCTACCGACCCAGGCTGCGCTTCCCTTGCGCTACCTCAAAGAGTTTTTTTGGCCTTGGCCTTTGGTATACTTCTCTGGTTATGATCACATTGCATTGTCTGACTGGACGCGCCCCATCGTCGGATTTTCCTTGAGTGCAGTAGGTTGGTGGCTTGTCGCTGGGCTCGGATTCCTGAAACGTGACAAAGCCCCGCTGCTGGCTTGGAGTTTCTTTGTTGCCTACCTCCTGATTTACGCACACTTTGCGTTTCCACTCGCCGATTTAATGGCAGATCGTTTTATGCTTGCTGCTTCCCTTGGAATTTGTCTGCTAGTTGCTTGGTTCTTTGCGCGCCTCTTGGGTGTATATTCGCCAAAGCTCCCCGATGACACCAAGGTATCTGCATTGCCGATCAAAATCCGCAACCGCGTGATCATTTACCTAGTGATAATGAGCGCATTCGGGGGACTTATGGCTTATCGAACCATCACCCGCATACCTGCTTGGCGCGACAATTTGAGCTTATTCAGCACCGACATCCCCAATTTGCAGGATTGCGCACGCTGTCACGTGCACTATGCAGGCGCCCTGGCGCAGCAGTATCAGCGCAAGGGAGGCAGCACACAAGAGATCGAGAAAATCATCTCTGAATACCAAAAGGGCATCTCCATTAGCCCGCTTGTGTACTATGGCCGCATCGAACTCGCGCAGTTTCTGTATACCCTCAAGCGCTTTGCCGACGGCGTATCGGTCATGGAGGCATCTGTGAAGCAGTTTCCCCAGGAGGCTCGGCCGTATTACCACTTGGGCTATGGCCAATACTACCTCGGTAAATATGGCGATGCGATACAAAGTCTGCGACGCTCCGCGACGCTTGCGCCGGGCCGTGAAGATGCCCCCTTTTACTTGGCATGGTCGCTCTATTTTGATGGCAAAGTCCCTGAGGCGATCGCCTACACCGAGGGCTGCAGCTTGCTTTACCCCCAAAATGCACAGTTTCCTGAGGCATTGAGCGATTTCCATTTTGGGAATCAGAATCCTGAGCAAGGCTTTGCCGTGCTCAAAGCAGCGATTTCCAAGTTCCATACCCAGCCCCTATACGCAAAAATCGTCCTCCGCTATACCGAATCGGGTCAGGCTGACCTCGCAAATCAATACCGCAAGGAGGCATCGCAACACGGTTTTCGGCTTTGAAAGACCCGATGCGCGGGCCAATTGTTGCCTTTTTAGGTCACTTACAGCTGAGAATCGGCCTACCTGTATAGATGACCGACGCATTTAATGCAATTGTCTTATTTTTGCACCGGTAGTTCATGTACAGGTAATCGGAGATGGGTATGTTTCGTTTTTCAACAATTATGATTGCAACATTGGCCAGTTTGGCCTTTGTGTCTTGCCAGAAGATCAGCTCCCGACAGGATCTGGAAAAAATACAAGCGCTTGAAAAACAAGCCAATGAAAGCCGGGAAGCCGCTAGCCTCAATGTATCATTGCTGCAGGACCTCGGCACGGCCTACTTGCAGTGGGCCGACAATTATCCCGATGCGCCCGAAACGCCAGAATTCCTTTTCAGAGCAGGCGAATTGTACTCCAACGAACTTCAGGACTTTCCCAAAGCGATTGAGGTTTTTGAAAGGGATTACAAAAATTACCCTGAGCACGAGACTGCAGCCAACGCCCTCTTCTTTATCGGATACCTCTACAACAACTCCATCCATGATGTCGTGAAAGCCGAGCAATTTTACAAGGAATTCATCGCCAAGTATCCCAAACACAACCTCGCCAAACATGCTAAGTTTGAATTGGGGTCCTTGGGAATGAGTCCCGATGAACTATTTGCGAAAATCACGCATCAGGACAGTGGCGCAAAGCAAATCGACTCCGTGGCTGCAAAGGCAGGCAAATGATGCCGCACGCATGCTCCGCAGTTGAATTTGATCAGCATTAACCTCGGAAACCAAAAATCAACGATTGGTTTCCACCCTAAAATTGACTGATCAGCTGATCGATTAAATACTGACAACCAACAAATTAAATGCCTTTGCTCGCTTCCAACAAGGGGAATGAAACGGAATATCCGAATAGATCCAGATCGAGCGACCTAGCCCATTGAGGCGGCATCAGACACGAAGGTCCCCCGCCTTAGTTTCCCAAAATCAGACGAATTAAACGTGTAATGTTCAATTGGAAAAATGCACGATGGACTGCTTTCAACTGACAGTTTGCACCCCGCATGAGATGCCTGCGGCGTCGCCTTGAGGCGTCTAGCAATGTGAGTCCCAAGGAAAACGGCATTTTTATTCAATAAAAAATCGTAAATTGTGACCCAATTCATGCTCCGAATATTCGAGATCAAATGAGACGACTGATTGCATTTTCCTTGATTGCTGCTGTGTTTTTGGCGATTGGCTGTAAGAAAGATCAACCCACACCGCCTAGCACAGATCGTACTTTGCTTCACATCGTGAGTGTGGTCCCCAACGACACTTTCAATGTCACTTTTGATTATTACAATGCCGACGACGTCGTGATCAAGGACTTTGTCTTTGGCCGCAACTTCCCTATCGTAGGCTACGCCGACATGCTTGCAAGCGGCCAACCAGATGCTTATGGCAATGGCAAGCTCTACCTGAGCGCGAGCAAGCAACCATTTTTGAATGAGAAGCCCGATACCGTGATGCCGCCTCGCGACCTCATACTGGAAAAAGACCAAAAAAGCACCGTTTGCATTGCTGACAGCGCAGGTCTCATCCGCTTTCTCAAAACCAAAGACGAGTTTTCGTTTCCCAACGACACCACCAACGCCGTGCGCTTCATCAACCTGAGCAATACCCAGGCTACCGCATCCCTGTCTTCCTCAAACGGCAATATCGCCATCTCCAACATCCCCTTCTGGACCAACTCAGCATACAGCAACTTCCCACACGGGCAGTATGATATGTCTCTCAAAGACAGCAATGGAGCCGTGTTGAGCACCATCAGCCTTTGGATTAGCGGCAATACTGCCTATACCTTCTTCGCCGTCGGCAACACGCTCGGCTATTTCACCAATTGATTTACGGTTCTAGTTATTCGTTTCCTAGGCGGGATTCTCCTCGCGTAGGCAAGTGTGCGCCCTCAGTTTTGAGCTCGCATCGGATTATGGAGGCAGCCGCTAGGTATTGAGCAAAATGGATGAGCCACCCTTGCATCAACCTTGGGACTTGTCAAGACAAACGACAGGAAGCTCTTGTAAGCCTGATTGGAGCCCGCAAACGGTGCCAAAGGTTAGGAGGCAATTCTCCTTCACCAGCAGCCGCAAAATCCCAGCGATATTTACCGCCAACTGATTTTGTGAAAATGCACAGGGTTTTCCAAACCGTAGAGGGGATCAAAGCCTTGCCCTCCCGCACGGTTTGGGAGCATATCGATCGTAAACACCCTCACACAATGTGGCCGCGTGTGGTTTCCCTCACTTCATCGGATACCGCAAAGCATACTGCTTTGCAGTCGGAATCACCTTGCGCAGGCGCTCGATGCGCGTGCTATGCGCAGGGTGCGTGCTCAAGAACTCCGGCGGAGCTTGACCGTGGCTCGCTTTTTCCATGCGCTGCCAAAAAGGAATGGCTTCGTCGGGGTTGTAGCCCGCCATGGCCATCAAAATCAAGCCGATTTCGTCGGCTTCTGACTCATGCAATCGGCTGAAAGGCAGCATTGCGCCGACATTGGCACCGACACCATAGGCCTTCATGAATAGGTTTTGGGTTTCGGCCGATTTATTGCTCAGGGCGACCGATAGTGCCAAGCCACCAGCCTGCTCGGCGAGGCCCTGACTCATGCGTTCATTGCCATGGTTGGCAATGGCATGGGCGATTTCGTGGCCCATCACCACAGCCAGGCCGTCGTCGTTGAGGGTCACAGGCAACAAGCCCGTGTACACAACCACTTTGCCGCCGGGCATGCACCAGGCATTGACCGTAGGATCCTCGACCACATTGAAGACCCACCTGTAGCCCGCGAGGCTTTTGGTCTGCTTTTTGATCGTGAAATAGTTCGTGACGGCCTTTTGGATGCGTTCGCCCACACGCTTCACCTGATCATATTTGTTCGCATCGGTACTTAGCTGATGGGTAGCGAGAAATTTCTGGTATTCCTCCGCAGCCATTTGGTTCAGTGTGGAGTTGGGCAACAGTTTCATCTGTTTGCGCCCGGTGATCGGCACCTTTGCACAGGCGGCAAACAACAAAACCAAAACGATCCATTTCCAAGCGTGATTTTTCATATTTCTTATGCTTCAAATTCCTGCAAATATATTTCAAATTCGTGCCCGCCACCACTGCATTTGCCATGCATGCTGCGCTTGCATATCTAGATGGCAAAGAAATACAACGAGCGGCGGCTTGTCCTACACAGACACGGTAAAAAGTTACACTTCTCCCACATGGCTGACTTCCAGCACGGCAAAAGCCGGCGATACTGTCCCCGTTCAACAATTAACAAATTCTTAACAGGTTAAGCATACTATCGATACATGGCTGAGCGTGCTTTGCAGCAAATCTAAGACGATGCAAGGGAAGAAGGTATTGATTGCAGACGACGAGCCAGACATCTTGGAACTGCTGGCTTATGCGATGGAAAAAGAAGGTTATGAGGTCATTCTCGCCCACGACGGAGAGGAAACGATCAAGAAGGCCCTCAAACATCTGCCCGACATCATCCTGCTCGATGTCATGATGCCCAAAAAAGACGGCATCGAGGTTTGTCGCCAATTGCGCACCGAAAAATCACTGGAGGAAACGATCATTTTGATCCTCACCGCGCGGTCTGAGGAATACTCTGAAGTTGCTGGCTTTGATGCCGGGGCCGACGACTATGTCACCAAACCCGTCAAGTTGCGCTCGCTGCTCTCCCGATTGGAAGCGCTGCAACGCAGGGGCATCAAAAACAATCCCTCGGTCTTGCAGGCCGGTCCATTTGCGATCGACCGCGAAAAATACCTGATTGTGCATGGCCTTGAGGAAATCAAGCTGCCACGCAAGGAGTTTGAGTTGCTCTACCTCCTTGCCTCCATGCGCAACAAAGTGGTGAGCCGCGACCGCATCTTTGAAGAAATCTGGGGCAAAGACGTGATCGTCGTAGACCGCACGATCGACGTCCACATTCGCCGCATTCGCATCAAGATCGGCGAGCAATACATCCAAACCATCAAAGGCGTCGGCTACAAATTTGTAGCTGAGGATTGATCCGCAAATCGTATTGCGATTCGCCGCCTGGGCGGCGAAACATAAGAATTATCGGTAGGGACTTCGCGTCTCTACCGATAATTCCATTTACAACCATCCTCACCCACGCGACGGGTTCACGATACCCATCATCTCCTCCGAACCCCACCCATTCCCCGCCTCCCCTGCATTCCACATCAAAAATGTCCCTATCTTGGCCCCATGGAAGCTCCCGTGCTCATCTTCAAGGCCAAAAAGTCCAAACTCGTTTTGCAGGCCCTCTTCATGGCCGCGGCCTTGGGGCTCAGCATCTGGACGATGAGCAATGCCGAGATCGTCATGCAAGGCGAATTGCGCATCGCGGTTTTTCTCAGCGCATTTGTCACCTGCATCATCCTGTCCTATTTCTTGCTCTACCACATCCTCCTGATCTGGAATGCTGAACCGCTGCTCAAGGCAGACGCCGAAGGCCTCTGGTTCCACGGCTCTCAACTCTACTACGGCAAGGTCCTCTGGAGCGAGGTCGACGGCTACGAACTCGCCCAATACGGCCTTTCCAAACGCGTCCTCATCAAGGTAAAAAACCCAGATGCATTCGCGGTCAAATACCAGGACCTGCGCAAATTTGCCTTCAAACGCATGCGCAAACGCTACGGCACACCCGTCGCGCTACCCGCCAGCCTCTTCGCCGACGACGTCCTCGAAATGCTGCGCCAGCTATCCGCCTACAAACCGGCCTAAAGCCACGATTCCCCCTAAAAAACGCAATATCACCCACCGAAATTGTATTATGGTAGGGATGCATCGGTTCCCTACCACAATACAACAATATCACAATACCCGTCGCCAACCCATCCCCCCGCACCGTCCCCCATTCCCTGAAAATCAACGCAAAACGCATATTATTCTTGTATGTACGCGATGCATCGCGTCCCAACCACAACAACCACAAAAAAGTCCCCAAACCGAAAACCAAACACCAAAACCGAACCCAACCAAAACACCACCAA
>JANPHP010000219.1:0-9103 GCA_031424495.1 Bacteroidota bacterium
TCCGAACTTGACTTCTTGCGCGGCAACCAAAGTTCGCTCGTCGACACGGCCATCAGTCAGTTTCAGCCTTCCTTGATCGTCATTTCCTATTTCATGGGCATGGACCTCGCCTCGACATGGTCAGCCTACGTGCTCATCCTGCTCTTTCAAGCCACCGACCACACCTCGGTCACCTATAACATCGGCTGGCTCAAATACATCTTCATGGACAACCATGCCCACAAATTGCACCATTGCAAGCGGGGCAACCTCATCAATCACGCGGCAGCATTCAGCATCTATGACCGCCTCTGGGGCACTTATTATGAGGATTGGGACCTTTGCGCCAATTATTTGCACCACCACCGCATTGCGCTACCCATCAAACGTATCGAGAAAGTGGAAGCGGGCGAAGGGAAGTTGGGGATGGAGGTTAGTAATTAGGCATTGAAAGGTAGCAGGTAGTAGGTAGTAGGTGGATTGGCTTTGCAATCTCTGCGGTTTTCCACGACATGAATGATTAAACTTAGCTTGGCTCTGCGTCCTCTGCCGTTTTCCGTTGAAGGAAATGCTTAGTGTTGGATTGGAAGGGAGCTTCTTTTGTAGATTGATAGCTAGTTTTGGATTTGGGGTCTTGAGGTAAGGATCAATTGGCGATAATACATTGAAAAAATACGCATTGGTTACGGGTGCTAGCAGCGGCATCGGCTTGGAAATCGCGCGGCAATTGGCCGCTCGCGGCTATTCGCTGGTCTTGGTGGCCCGTCGGCTAGACAGACTCCAAGAACTAAAAGCCGAAATCACGGCGCAACACAGCGTAGACGTGGTCTTGGTGCCCCAAGACCTAAGCGTCGAGTTTGCTGCATTAAATGTGATGCGCGCCGTCGAGGAGGCTGGAATCGCGCTCGACATCTTGGTCAACAATGCTGGCTATGGCATGCAAGGCAAGTTTCTCGACATGCCCATGCACGATATCGAGCAGATGTTTCGCCTCAACATGACCGTGCTCACGCACCTCACGCAGCTCTGCGCCCGCCAAATGGTGGAGCGCAAGCATGGCCATATCTTGAATGTTGCCTCAGCAGCCGCCTTTCTCCCCTCCCCCTACGTCACGGCCTACGCCGCGACCAAGGCCTATGTCATGTCCTTCTCCGAGGCGCTGCGTTACGAACTCAAAGACAGCGGCGTGAGCGTGACCACCCTCTACCCGGGCATCACCACCACCGAATTCAACGCTGTCGCCGGTGCCAAAACACCCGGACTCATGGACATGAGCATCTTGAGCTCCGAGCAGGTCGCCAAGATCGGCCTGCGGGCCATGTTCAAACGCAAGCGTGCAGTCGTGCCGGGCATCATCAATCGGCTCAACGCATTCTTCAGCCAAGTATTCCACAGAGGCTTCATCATTGCCACCGCTGGCAGCCTTTTGAAGAAGGCTAATCAGCACTGAGGCAGCAGCGGGATTGCCCGGCTTAGCTACCCAGCACGGTAATCCAAAAAGCAAGGGACCTGCCTGCAAGACAGATCCCAGCTCTTTTTTGATGGTTGCCACGTAGGATTGATCCTCTTACAAAAAAACTGTCTGCAACCGCCTGTGAGGGAGAATCTAGGTTCAGAGATTGATCGCCTTCATCAATTCAGGCATTTGGTCTTTGCCAATCACATGATCCAAGCAGCGGTCAGCAACCACCCACATGGATGCATGCATTGCACAAGATTGTAAAATCCAAAATGCGCAGCATCTGCCATCTACCATCCGGTCCATCCTACTGGACATTCGGCCCGTTTCAGCTATCCATTTGGAATCGGGTCACAACTTACTTGGTGAATAAAGTGCGCGAATTGCATCCAACAAACGGCTGTGCCGCTTGTGAGTCTGGCAAGAAATCAAAAAAGCGGGGACCAGCCATCAAGACCAGTCACCGCTCCTTTTGGATGATTGCAGGCTAGACCACTGATGATAAGAAAGATCACCAAGCGGCCAGCATGGAAATGCTAGTCTCAGAGGTTGATCGCCTTCAAGATCTCGGGCCTGCGCCCCTTGCCTGTCACCTCTATGAAATAGAGGCCTGCGGGTTGTGTGCTCAAATCGAGCTGAGAAGCCCTTGTCTCCAGCAAAACACGACCCTGGATGTCTCTCACGCTGATGCGCTCGATCTCGGGGCCTGCCACGGAGAACAATCCATGTGAGGGGTTGGGATAAATGGTGTAGGTCTCGCCGACAATCACTTCACCAGAGACAGCCTCTGCTTCCTCAGATTTATTGTGTACCGTATTGTTCCAAAACTGACTCAGCGGTGAGAAGTACATATTCGCGCGCCACTTGTGATCGACGGTGAGCACCTCGCCCCTGATCATGAACAACTGATCGTTGGCGTTGCATTGTGGATCGGTGATGAAATTGCCGACGGCAACCTTGTCAGTGCCTTTGAGCCACCAGTCTGCGATGGTGCCGCTGCCACCATTGCCCCAAGTCGAGGCCCAAGTCACCCCGGTAAAGTTCAAAATCTTGCAATACATGCCCGTGGGACTCACGGCCATGATTTCGTCCAATCCGTCGTCGTCCCAGTCGCCGACATTGTATTTGTCAGCGGCCGCAGTATTCCAGCCGCCGACAGCGATATACCCGGGCGAGCCTGGATTGCCCGAGGTCCAGAGTTCTACCCAATTGTTGGGGCTGGAGTATTGCAGCAACTTGGCTCTGCCGTCTGCGGCTATCATCAGCACTTCATCTTTGGCATCGCTGTTAAAATTGCCGACGACTTGACGGTCGGTGGATGCCAGCGTCCATAGCACGGTTGTGCCATTTTTCAGGGTATTGACGTCCTCGCTAATCTGAACGATATCTATGCCGAGGTTCGGAGTTTGATCGTAGTGAACGATACGCACCTTATTGTTCTCCATAAATAGGATCATCTCGTCCCAGCCCAAACCATCTGCATTGAACGTGAAGAAATTTTTACCAGATGCATCTACCAACATCGGACCATTATAATACTCCACCACGAACCAATCGCTAGGACTCGTCGTATTTGCCGGATCGTTTTCCAACAAATAGTAAAGGCTCCGGTCAAAATAGGTACACCATACCATCATCTCTTCCTTACCGTTTCCGGCAACGAAGTCACCTGAAATGGCTCCAGTCATATATTTGACATACATAAAAGGAGCATTGGTGCCTACAATGGAGGAGATGTCTGAGGCGACCCACTTCGAATCCTCCCAAGGTTGCGCTCCTTCTACATTGCTGAGGGTAATGAGCCAATCATTGTCGATAAGCCTCCTAAACATCACCAACTCATCGCCAGCTGCGCCATTAAAGTTGCCCCCGACATAAAATGAATTTTCAGTGGTGACGTAGTGAATGCTCGGATCAAGAGGATAGATCGATTGCTCCCGGAAGTGCTCATTGTCCCAAGCCACGCCCCAGCGTTTGGGAGGTGTGACATTGGCGGTGTAATACTTGATATAATCCACCAGCATCGGGTTGTTCACTAAATCCATTCCGTTTTGCACATTGGCCTGCAAGACCTCCAAGGCAAATGCCATGCGCAATTTGTTTTGAATCACGAAGCCCTCGCCAGCGAGATCGATGGGATTGCCGTACGAGTTACCGTCAACATACAGACGCAGCTCGGTGGGCGTCCACAACAATCCATAATTATGCCACTGATCAAAAATGCTGCTCACGGCACTGTAGCCATTGGTATAGTTGGCAGACGCACAGCCAGCCCCCGTTGTCGGATTCACGGTCCAATTGAAGAAGCCACCAAAATAGGAAGGCAAGTTGTCGTTGGCATCATAGCCGATCGGGCGCCCTAGCCAAATCACGGGTTCACAGGTCGCAAAATTGGGGTGTACTCCCTGAAACATGCTGACGGTCGGGAAGCTTTGTTTGTACCTACCTCCTGCATTTTTTTCATTTAGCCTCCACGAAGACGATCCTCCGCCCTTGGGAAACTTGATCCTTGCCTCATAAAAACCAAAGTGGGAATTGCCATTGGCATCGTTCAAGCTCGTGCCTGCATAGACTTCAGCACCTGAGTAGGACTTCGGTGTGCTGCCACAGATATTGGTCGGGCATGCCTCGACATTGCCTTGCAATCTCAGCACATTACCGCCCACAGAGGCATTGCCACTTTTGAACCATTCATCATGGCGACCCGCATCATTGCGTGCCGCAAAGCTGAAACCATTCGTTTCATAGTAAACACCATTGCTGAAATTGTGTGTCACATTGTTGAACTCGTTGGCTTTATTGATTGTCCACCCGTTTAAAGGTTGGAACACACCGCCTGAGAAGCTCACCCCGGGCCAAGCCTGTGCAAACACAGCCGCATGGGAAACCAAAACCAGCATTGCGAGCAAGAGCGGACGTTGTGGAAAATAAGGTCTTCTGCCGCCCTTTGGGCAGCCTCGTTTTGGATGATACATAATCGTTTTCTCTTAAATTTTTGACTGCAATAGCCACCATCGGCGATTACATGTTACAAGTATAGCGCACCACTTTACAGCGCGCAGCTACATCTACCATGCGGCCGATACCGTCGGACATTCGGCCCGTTTCAGCTATCCATTTGGAATTCGCAGCTTCAATCATCGCTCGATCACTGCGCCCTCCTACTCGATCATGAAATACTTCATCAATTCGTCCTTTTTGGCGCGAGATACTGGCAAAATCGATTTGTCACTCATTTCCAATTCGCCTCCCTTGCCTCGGATGTAGCGTTTCACAAAATCGAGATTGATGAGATGACTTTGATGAATGCGAAAAAAGCCATGGCTCGTAAGCAGATCCTCGTAATCCTTGAGTGTGCGCGTGATCAGCGCCGACGGCTGATCGGTAAAATAGAAGCGCGTGTAATTGCGATCGGACTCACACCGAATGATCGTCGAAATCTCGGCAACAAAAAATCCTGTATTGTCTGGCAATACCAGTTTGGGATGCGCCTGCCCGGCGCTATTTAGGTTGTGGGCCAAAACACCAAGTTTCTGCTGGGAAGAAGTTGTCGGCGCCAGCGAAGCCGCCCGCTCGACCGAGGCCACCAACTCAGTGATGCGCACGGGTTTGAGCAAGTAGTCGATCGCAGAAAACTTGAAGGCTTGCATTGCATATTGGCTATAGGCGGTCACGAAGATCACCTGAAACTTCATGTCGCGTGTGGCGTCCAATATATCAAAGCCCGACCCGATGGGCAACTCGATATCCAAAAAGACCAAGTCTGGGCTTGTCTCCCGAATCTTGGCGATGCCTGCCTCCACCGAATTGGCCTCGCCGACGATGGTCACCTGCGGCACATAAGACTCCAATTGGTGGCGCATGGTATCGCGCGCACTGCCTTCATCATCGATCAGCACCGTTCTGATATTCATAGGATTGTGGAAAATTGGTTGGGGATAAATAAGACGACACGTGTGCCCGCTACTGTGTTGTCTGCATGCAACAAGTCCGTGACTGTGATTGCAAACCGACGCTCAGGGGGAAGTCCCAAATTCAAAAGCTCGAGTCGTTCCGTGGTAATGCGCATGCCGCTCGATTTGTGTTTTTTGCGATAGCGATCGTTGAGTTCTGCAGACCGCTGCCGGCCGATCCCATTGTCATCAACCACGATCTGAAAACCATTGGGTACCAATGCTACGCCGATCTGTATGTGCCCCTGCCGGTCATCCAAAGCCATGAGGCCATGCCAAACTGCATTTTCAACAAATGGCTGCACGATCATCGGCGGCAAGGTGAGCAGATCGAGCGGCAGATTGGGATCACAGACGATGGTGTAGGTAAATCGATGATCCATCCGTAGGGTTTCCAGCCGCAAAAACAGCTCCACAAAGGCTATCTCGTCGCGCAGGCTGATGTGAGGCTTGCCAGACAATTCCAGAATGGACCTGATCAAGTCGCTAAAGTCGGCCATGTAAGCATTGCCCTCATGAGCGCGATAGGTAATGAAAAATTTATCGATGGAGTTGAGGCTATTGAAAATAAAATGCGGATTCATCTGCGCCCGCAGCGCCTTTTGTTCCGAAGCGGCGATGCGGTGATTGATCTCCGTGCGACGGCGCTCCTGCAGGCGCAGCCGCCGCCAAGCCACAAAAAACAAGCCGACCAGCAAGGCTGCACCGATTAAAATAGCAACCACCAAAAACCAACTTTTTTCCCAATAGGCTGGCAAGACTTCAAATGCGACCATGCTTTCGCCGGTCGTCGCAGGCAAGCCATCCACCATCGCCCGAATGTGCAACACATAGCTCCCGGCGGCCAGCGAGGGAAACTCCAACTGCCGACTATTCGTCGGAATCCAATTGCCTTCTTGGCCATCTCGCTGCAACTGATAACTGAACAACAGCTTGTCTGCATTGCGAAAACTAATCCCCGTAAAATCCAAGGAAAGTCGATTTTCGGCATGCACGAGTTGAATGGGCATCGAGTCCAATCGCAGCGGCCGACCTGCCGCCGAGAAGCGTTGGATGTGGACTTTGACCGTGGGCGGAATTGCCGTCAAAAAATCTTTGTCCAAAACCGTGAGCCCCAAGGCAGTTGCTGCGTAAATCTTCTCATGGTCGACCGCCACGCTGCGCACCTCGTCAGAGGCCAAGCCAAAGTTTTTGCCATAGTTGTCGATTTTGAACGCGCCTTGGGCTGCATCGGTACGTTCGATGCGGCTGATGCCGCGGTTGGTCGCTACAAATACGACATCGGGATCGTCGACGGCTAGGCCATGACAGATATTGCTCGCCAAGCCATCCTTCAGAGTGATGGCTGTAAACTTACCTTCGCGCAAGTAGCCGATCCCGCGCGAAAGGGAGCTGATCCAAATCGTGCCGTCGGCACTCTCAGCGATGTCTGATATCGACGATGGCGGCACTTGCATCATCTGCGATACCGTTTGGCCATCCCATACATAGAGTCCCCCCAATGTGCCGATGTACAAAGAAGCGTCGGCAGCACAATATAGGCTGATGCTGCGCTTTTTCAACAAAGCCCCCAAATCGGCCTGCGCCGCCTTGTGATCCTGGGCAAATTGATCCAGGGAGACGGTATTCAACAGGTCTAGCTCCCAGCTGTGACAGAGTGCATACCGACCATCTCGCAGTTGCGTGATCGCTTTGGAGCCCGCCGGTACTAAGATTTCATGGCCATTTGCCTCCAAAATGACTGTTGAAGCGTCCATCAAGAAAAACACATTGCCGCGCTGATCCTCAAAAATATCCGTCATTCGCCCACGCCCAGTGAGTCCCAATGGGTTTTGTCGCAAATCCAAGCGCTCATCCGCCAAAGTCCCATACAAGCTGCGGTCAAATCCCAGCCACACCCGGCCCCGCCGATCGACAAACACTTTGTTGCAAAAAGAAGTCTGGTCTTTGGCATCAAGGGCATAACTCTTGGCATCGACCGATGGAAAAAAGAAAACGCCCTCCCCGATCGACGTGAGCCAAAAATAACCTTCTTCATCCTCCAAAACAGAAGAAACAGATTTTCCCGGCAGCAGCACCGACATCTGCAAAATCGTAAACGAGCTGTCCTCGATCGCATAATCGGTGATGTGCATCGCGCCGTTACGGGTGCCGACCCAGAGGTCTCCGCGACGGCCTGCCCGCAAAAACAGAATTTCATCCGCTATCGGTCGCCCTGCCACATGAAGTGCAGTGGCGCGGTCCCCGACGATCAAGAGAAATCGGTCGGCGATGCCATACAACATCGTATCCACCGAGATTCTTGCTTCACGCAAAGGCAAAAACTTATCCAGTGACGGAGAAATATGTTGCACAGCAACTTTGTGGGTCAAATTGTAGAGGAGGCTATTGCTACAGCTCATGACCTCCTGACGCCGATTGAGGTACAAACCCCTGAAATTGCGCACCTGATCGGCCCCGAGACTGCTATCCACCTCGACATGGTTGTCTGCAAATACCTTGAAAATCTTTCCTCCATCCTCCCCCATCCAGATCGTGTGCGCTGCATCCTCCAAGTAGGAAGTCACAAAGTTGCGGCCGATAACGGATTTCAGCCAAGGATCAGTTTCTACATTGTGAATCAGGCCAGAAGCGTAGAAACTGACGTGCTGATTGAACGGAAAAAACCAAATGCGACCCTTACTATCCTCAAACAGGCTCAGCACATCGTTTCCAGAGAGCCCATCTGCCACAGTGAAATTTTCAAAAGTCTTCCCATCAAACCGGCTTGCACCAGACTCGGTTGCAAACCAAATATATCCATTGTGGTCTTGGATTGCACCATACACCGTGGAGCTCGACAAGCCGTTGTCGAGCGAGTAGTGGGTATAGGCAGGCGATTGGGCCATCCCGACAGCCGCAATGAAAAGCAAGCAGCTCAGCAACAACAGGCCCAAACAATGCCTCGCTGCCCATCCAAACGGCGACCATCGATTTACCAAGCAATTTCTCGTCGGATCCAGTTTGGTCACTGCTTCACAAATTACCAGTAGCGATGCAGGCCGATTCATGGATGGGTTTAGGTGATTTTGCGGAATAGGTTTAAGGTAGTCCTATCCATCAAAAATACAACGACAAGCCAAAATACCAAATCAAATTGGGGGCGTGATCGACAAACACCTGAAACATCCCAATCCTCCTTGCAGTGCCCCCTCCCAATGCCGCATACTACTTTGGACATCTTCCAATGAATACCACCCTCCAAAGCCATGGCATCGATGAAACCGGCTCTATTCATTCGTGTCAGGAAAATGGTCGCCGCAGTCCAGATTCTTCTTCGAGGAGTCATAAGAAATCCTTTCCCGAATTTAGGCTAGACTAGTACATTGGTTTGGGAATGCACGATAAAAACACCTACCGTCCACCCGTCCCCGAACCGAATGCGCCGCCCTGAAGCCGTTTGCCAACCCTAAAAAAAGCAATCGCGAGGGTTGGCAAGCGGCTTCCCCAGCACTCCAAAACCCCTCAAATCGCACCAAAAACACGTCCTCCAAACTGTTTTCCCGTACCGCAACCTCGTACCCGTACAGCAAAAATCCCCGCCCGGCCAAAGCCAAGCGGGGATTCCTAATTTCTAATCTCTAATTCCTAATCAAGGAAGCCTCAACGATTCAAAACCAATTTCTTGGTCATCACCTCGCCGCCTGCCGTGACCATCTTCGCGAAGTAGATG